>NZ_QKMQ01000009.1:0-233716 GCF_003208145.1 Pseudomonas sp. RV120224-01b
AGAAGATCAACAGCCAGGTGCGGTTTATCAAGTAACCGGGCCCACTTGGGGGCCGCTGTGCGGCCCATCGCCGGCAAGCCAGCTCCCACACCGACCGCATGAGCCTCAAGGCCTGTGCAGTACCTGTGGGAGCCTGGCTTGCCGGCGATGGGCTGCAGAGCAGCCCCAATACAGGCAACTCACGCCTTCGACAATTCGCCTATCTTCTCCAGCCGCGCCCGCACGATATTGCGGCTGATGTTCAGCAACCGCCCCGTCTGCAACTGGTTACCGTGGCAATAGCGGTACGCCGCCCTGAACACTGTCTCCTCGATATGCTCATACAGGTTTGGCACATTCTGCTCGAACAGCGCCAGCAACGCGCTTTCCAGGTCGGGCGGGGCCGCACTCGCTGCCGGCAAGTAGGCCTGTGGCGCAGGCGCCGCTACCTGTGGCCGCATATCGACCAGGTGCAAGTCTGCTGGCGCCACCACCTGATACCGGCACACCAGCAACGCATGGTGAATGGCGTTCTCCAGCTCGCGAATGTTGCCCGGCCAGCTATGCGCCAGCAGTTTGCGTTCGGCATCCGGGCTGAGCGAGGCGCGCTCGTAACCCAAGCGCCGGCAATGCTCTTCGATGAAAAACTCCGCCAACGGCAGGATGTCCCCCGGCCGCTCGCGCAGCGGCGGCAGCCGGATGGTTGCGACGTGCAGGCGGTAGAACAGGTCCTCGCGGAAATGCCCCGCCACCACCGCATCGGCCAGGTTGACGTTGGTTGCCGCCACCAGCCGCACGTTGATCGGGATCGGCGTGCGTGAGCCCAGGCGCACCACTTCACGCTCCTGCAGCACCCGCAGCAACTTCACCTGCATGTTCAGCGGCAGGTCACCGATTTCGTCGAGAAACAGCGTGCCGCCATTGGCCGCCTCGAACCAGCCGGCCTTGTTGCTGGTGGCACCGGTAAACGCGCCTTTCTCGTGGCCGAACAGCTCGCTCTCCACCAGGGTTTCGGCAAAAGCACCGCAGTTCACCGCCACGAAGGGCTCACGCCCACGGCGGCTGAGGTGATGGATGTGGCGGGCGACCAGCTCCTTGCCGGTGCCGGTTTCGCCGATGATCAGGGTATTGGCCTCGCTGGGCGCCAGGCGCTCGATACGGCTGAGCAGTTCCTGGGAGCGCGGGTCCTTGAACACAAGCACGGTGGCACGTACCGACTTGGTCAGCTCGCGGGCATTGGGGTGGGTGATCAGCGACATGGGGGCATTCCTGGCAGTTGACGCGCCAGCCAATAGTGCATGAAACAAATTAGATCAAAAAATTATTAATTAATATTTAGATATTCGAATTGGGAATATTCAATATTTCAACAGTCAACTGCTGCTACAGCAGCAACCCGCCAGCACTCCCCTGCACGCCGTTCAGCAAGCCAACCCCTGCCCGTTTCAGCATCACTTGACCCAAAGCCCCGTCAACCGTGGCCTGCAGGCCATTTTCAAATGGCTGGCATGCATTTCGCTCCAGGCCTGTCAAACCCTTGCCTGGAGCCGCACATGAACAACCCCTGGCGTCATGCCCTTACCCTGCTGCTTGGCCTGTTCATCAGCCTGGCTGCCCTGGCAGCGGAACCACCGGCGGCAGTGCGCATTGCCATTGTCGCCTTCACTCAAGGCGGTGCGCCGGTGTTCGGCGGTATCCCCGGTCGGGTGATCGAGGAAGGCTGGCTGGAACAGCAACTGGCCGCTCGCGGCGTGAAACTGCAATGGACCGCCCTGCCCCATGCCGGCGCCGGGCCGCAGATCAACGAAGGCTTCAGCAACGACAGCCTGGACTTCGCCGTGCGCGGCGACCTGCCCTCGGTGATCGCCGGTGCCGGTCAGGTGCCGGGCAAACTGGTAGTGCCCGGCGGCAGCGGCAACAACATCTACCTGGTGGTGCCAAGCACTTCCACGGTCCGCAGCATCCAGGACCTCAAGGGCAAACGCCTGGCCCTGCACCGTGGCCGGCCTTGGGAGTTCGCCTTCAGCAACTTCCTGCAAAGCCAAGGCCTGCAACTGAGCGACTTCAAGATCGCCAACCTCAACCCGCAGGTCGGTGCCGCTGCGGTGTCCGCCGGCAAAGTGGACGCCGCCGTGCTGCTCAACGAAGCCTATGCCCTGGAAGACAAAGGCGTGGCACGCATCCTCTGGTCGACCAAGCAAGGCGCCAACGACTGGCGGCTGGTGTCGGACCTGTGGGGCACCGACCGCTTCGTTCAAGAGCACGCCGACCTGACGCAGCTGGTGGCCACCGCCTGGGTGCGGGCGGCCTGGTGGATTTCCCAGGAGCAGAACCGCGACGCGTACTACGCGCTGTCATCGCGTGCGGGCGTCAGCGAAAGCGTATTGCGCCGTGACGACCAGGACGACCCGGTGGCGTGGAAAGCGCGCTGGGCACCGAAAAGCGACGCCCAGCTCAAGGCCCACTACGACGCGCTGGGCCAGTACGCCCTGGCCAACCGCCTGATCCGCGCGCCCTACGATATCACCCACGACCTGGCCACGGGTTTCACCCGCCAGGCCCTGATCGACCTGCAACTGACCCACTACTGGCCGTCATCAGACGCTCAACTTAGCCAACAACCTTGAGACCCTGACTCATGAAACTGCCTGCATCCCTCATCTTCGGCCTCAGCGCCCTGGCCTTGTCCATCGGCGCCATGGCTGCCGAAACCTACGCACCCAAGCCGGACCCGCAACAGGGCGATGGCCGCGTGTCAGCCTTCTACACCTGGACCAAGGCCATCCCCGCCACGCCCGGCAAACTGTTGCGCAGCGAACCGCTGGAACAGGCCTTGAGCCTGCCCAGCGCGGCCAGCGCACAACGCATCCTCTACACCTCGCTGGACGGCATCGACGGCAAAACGCCGGTGGTGGTGTCCGGCGCGCTGTTCATCCCCAAAGGCAAGGCGCCAGCAGGTGGCTGGCCGGTCGCCAGCTGGGGCCATGGCACCGTCGGCGTGGCCGATATCTGCGCGCCGTCCTGGGCCGGGCGCAGCTACCGCGACGTGCAATACCTCAACCGCTGGCTCGAAGAAGGCTACGCCATCGTGGCCACCGACTACCAAGGCCTGGGCGTACCCGGTGGCCACCCGCTGCTGAACAACCGCATGGCCGCCTACGGCATTCTCGATGCAGCCAAGGCCGTGGTGGCCGGCGTACCGGGGCTGGCCGACAAGGTGCTGATCATCGGCCAGTCCCAGGGCGGTGCCGGGGCGTTTGCCGCTGGCGCTTACGCGGCCACCTATGCGCCCAAACTGGGGGTCAAGGGCAGCATCGGCACTGGCGTGATTTATACCATCGGCGCGAAAAATGTCGGTGAGCAAGACCAGGACAAAGTCGACCCGGCCTTGGCCTATGGTTTCTACACCCTGCTCGCGGCTCAGCAATACGACCCGAGCATCGACCCACGCGACTTCTACACCGACAAAGCCCTGCCGTTGTTCGAACAGGCACGTACCAGCTGCCTGTCATCGCTGGTCAGCGACGTGGTCGGCACCGGCCTGACCCCGGCCAATGCCAAGAAAGACTACAAGGGCGACAAGCTCAAACCATGGCTGGCGCAGGTGTCGTACCCGACCCTGAAGCTGGCCCAGCCAATCTTCATCGGCACCGGCGCCGAAGACAAGACCCCCGCCGCCGCCACCCAGGTGGCGCTGATGCAGGACGCCTGCAAGGCCGGCTCCGTGGTGCAGGGCCACTTGTACAAGGGCCTGGGCCACAGCGAGACGGTGAATGCCTCGCTGAAGGACTCGATCCCCTTCGCCCGCCAGGTCATCAGCGGCCAGCCGGTCACCCCCATTTGCAGCCCAAGCGTCCAGTAAGGAGGCCACCCCATGAGCATCGAATTCTTCACCCGCCTGCCGTTGCACGGCGAAACCCAGTTCCTGCCCGGCGACCCGCGCAACCGTGGCGACTGGCATGCGGGCGGGGCTAGCACCGGGGCGGTGTCGGGTTTTGCCGTAGGTGATCACTTCACCTATATCGACTACCTCGGCCAGATCGCCCGCGCGGCGGAAATCAACGGCTTCGGCGGTGCGCTGATGGTCAACGCGCCGACCGGCGAAGAACCGTGGACGGTGTGCTCGCTACTGGCCCGGGAAACCCGCACGCTGAAGTTCGTCACCGCGTTCCAGCCCTACCATTACACCCCGTGGGTGGCCGTGCAGCAGGCCGCGACCTACCAGCGCGCCACCGGCAACCGCCTGGTGTGGAACATCATCAACGGCGGCTCGGATGCCATCCAGCGTCAGGTCGGCGACTTCGAGGGCCATGACGAACGCTACGCTCGCGCCACCGAATTCATGGACGTGGTGCGCGGCTATTGGCACAACGAGCAGTTCCACTACGAAGGCACCTATTACCGTGCCGAAGGCGGCGGCCTTCGCGGCCCACTGAAAAAGGCCGAACTGCCGCTGATCTGCACGGCCGGCTCGTCGGTGGCTGCGCGGGAATTTGCTGCCAAGCACGCCGACTTCTACCTGATGCGCGCCGAACACCCGGACGAGATCGCTGCGCTGATCGCCGACATTCGCGCCCGCGCGTTGAAGTGGGGGCGCACCGATATCCGTTTTGGCCTGTCCATCGACGTGATCACCCGCGACACTGAAGCGGCAGCGCTGGCCGAGGCCAAACGCTTCTTCGACGAAGGCGTGGCCAAAGGCACGGTCAAGGCCCGCGCGGCTCACGCTGGCCTGCGCACGGCACGCAAGCTGAGCTACGAACATGGCTACAACGACAAGGACGAGCAACAGGCCTTCGACGACTTCTTCATCCACCCCAATGTGTGGACCGGCTTCGGCTACATCGGTATCCCGCCGGGCTGCGCGCTGGTAGGCAGCTACGCCAACGTGGTAGCGCGCATCCACGAGTACCACGGCATCGGCATCGACCTGTTCTTCCTGGCCGGCTACCCGCACCTGGAAGAGGCCTACCGCATCGGCGAGCACATCCTGCCGCACTTCCGTGCGCAGCGCGCAGCCCTTGCCCGCCCGGCAACCGAACCCGTGCAACTGCACGCCAGCAACGGAGCCTGACGCCATGGCCAGGGACGGTTACCCACTGAGCCGGCGCAGCTTCCTTGGCCACGCCGGCGTGCTGGCCGGCGGTTTGCTGGCCGGCTGCGGCCCCGCCGACAGCCCGAGCCATGCCGTGGCCGACCAGCCGCGCCATGGCGGGCGGCTGCGTTTAGGCATCATCGACGGCAACCAGAGCGGCAACCTCGACGCCCACAAGCCCATCGGCAGCGGCATCGTGCGTGGCTTTGCGCTGTACAGCAAGCTGTGGGAATGGGACGAGCAGATGCAGCCGCGCCTGGCCCTGGCCGAGTTCGCCGAACCCAACGCTGATGCCAGCAGCTGGACCCTGCGCCTCAAACCCGGGCTGGAGTTCCACCATGGCAAGACCATCGACGCCGATGACCTGATCTTCTCCATCCGCCGCCTCACCGACCCGCAGCTGGCCTCGCCCTACGCGGCGCTGCTGCACTGGGTGGACCGCGACAACCTGGTCAAGCTTGACGAGCGCACCGTACGCCTGAGCTTTCGCGAGGGCCGCAGCTACCTGCCGCTGCCGGAGACCTGGGTCAACTTCGGCGGCATCGTGCCGGTGGACTACCACCCGGTCACCAACCCGGTCGGCGCCGGGCCTTACAAACTGAAAAGCTTCACCCCGGGCCAGCGCTCGCTGTTCACCCGCTTCGACAACTACTACAAACCCGGCAAGCCCTACGCCGATGAACTGGAGATCATCGACTTCAAGGACCAGACCGGCCGCCTGGCGGCACTGCGCGCCGGGCAGATCGACATGGCCAACGTGATGTCCACCGAGCACCTGCAGGTGCTGCAGGCCGACCCACGGTTGCGCCTGCTGAAGTCGGTGAGCGGCAACTGGCTGTCGTTCGACATGAACACCGCCAAGGCCCCGTTCGATGACCCGCGTGTGCGCGAGGCGTTCCGCCTGCTGGCCGACCGTGACGAGCTGGTGCGCCGTGCGCTGAATGGCCAGGGCCGGGTGGCCAATGACCTGTATGCACCGTTCGACCCCACCTTCGACCACAGCATTGGCCCACGCCCCTATGATCCGCAGCGCGCAGCGCAGTTGCTGCATGAAGCCGGCCACGAGCAGTTGCAGGTGGAGCTGGTGACCACGGCCGGGCCGGGGCTGGCTTCGGCACTGGTGCTGGCCGAGCAGGCCCGGCGCATCGGCGTGGCGATCAACGTGCGCCAGGTTGACCTGGCTACCTTCCAGGGCCCGCAGCGGGATGACTGGACCCTGAGCACCGGTGGCAGCATCGGCGCCCCGTTCCTGGCCAGCGCGATTCATACCGACGCGCCGTTTGCCGTAGCCAACAAGACCCACTTCAACGACCCCGAATTCAGCCAGGCTTTTCTCGCCGCCATGGCCCAACCGGACCTGGAAAAGCGCAAGGCGCTGGTGCACCGGGCGCAACGCATCCAGTACGAGCGTGGCGGCATGCTGATCTGGGGCTTTGCCGACCTGCTCGACAGCGTCAGCACCCGCGTGGGTGGCGCGCAGGCAGAGCAGTCGCTGTTCAGTACCTGGCGGTTCGAGAGTTTGTGGCTCAAAACCTGATCTCTGGGCCGGCATCGTTCTCTGTGGGAGCGGGCGCGCCCGCGAACCAGGGCAAAGCCCTGGCCATGCACCGCGGTGGATTCTTCGCGGGCATGCCCGCTCCCACAGGAACCGCGTCAGCGCCCCGCATCAACCTATAACCGCAGGCGCGGCTGCGCCCTCGTTTTTCCCCTATTCCTACTGTCGAACGAGGCCCAGCCAATGCCCCGCGTTACCTTGCTGCACCCAAAATTCCAGCCCAGCGCCCTGGCGCTGGCCATCCTGGCCACCAGTACGTCATTGGCCCACGCCGAAGATACCCAGCTGCAAACCGTCACCGTGCAGGCCGAGCAGACCGACGACGACGCCCTGCCCACTCGCCCGCCCGCCTCGATCTATGGCGGCCTGGAAGCCAAGGTGCTCGACACCCCGCGCTCGGTCACCCAGATCAACGCCGAACAGCTGGCCAACGACCCCATCCGCAGTTCCGACGACCTGGTCAAATACGCCCCCGGCATCACCCGAGGCGGTGGCCAGAACGCCGGGATCGCCCCGCAAATGCGCGGGCAGAACACCGAGGTGTTCCAGGACGGCCAGCGCGCCTACGGGGTTCGCCACCCCGCCAACTTCAACGCCTACGAAGGCGCCGATATCGTCGCCGGGCCGTCGTCGGTGACCTATGGATCGGTCAGCGGCAGTGGCGGCTACGTCAACTACCTCAGCAAGAAACCCGACTTCAACCGATTCCGCACCAAGCTCAGCGGCGAGATCGGCAGCTGGATCCCCGATGGCGAATCACGCGATGCCACCAAGTTCAGCATCGACAACACCGGCCCGCTCACGGACAACCTGGCCTACCGAGTCAGCATCACCCGCCAG
The DNA here is from genome assembly GCF_003208145.1 of Pseudomonas sp. RV120224-01b. NCBI lineage: Bacteria > Pseudomonadati > Pseudomonadota > Gammaproteobacteria > Pseudomonadales > Pseudomonadaceae > Pseudomonas > Pseudomonas sp. RV120224-01b. The sequence continues at coordinate 7,470 of NZ_QKMQ01000009.1, forward strand.
CGCCAGGAAGACTTCTACGACAACGTCGAGAACAACTTCGACGCCTTCTACGGCGCGTTGGCCTGGCGCAACGACAACGTGCGGGTGGACTGGAATGCCGCCTACGACGACTACTACGACTACAACATCACCCACGGCTGGAACCGCGCCACCCAGGACCTGGTCGACCACGGCAAGTACTACGCCGGCCGTGCCACGCCGATCATCCAGAACGGCAACACCCTGTGGTCGCCGGTGCTGTCCTCGGGCGCTGCCGACGCCCAGGTGCTCGGCTGGGTGCAACGCCAGCGCAATGCCCAGGGCCAGTACGCAGTGGTGGACGGCAGCTTTCAGGGCGCCTCGCCCAATACCCAGGCCAACCCCGGCAGCCTGCGCGGTTGGGTCTACGACCCATCGTTGGCAGGCAATGGCCTGACCTCGTTGTCGTCACAAACCGGCCAGCGTGCACAGGATGAAAACCGCTCACGGCGCTTTACCACGCAACTGCGCGTCGAAGGTGAGCTGACCCCGTCGATCACCCTGGCCAACAGCACCTTTTACCAGCACTCCACCGACACAACCGACGCCGTGGGTGCGTTTCAGGTGCAAGGCAAGGACGATATCTTCGACAACCGCTTCGAGTTCCGCGCCCGTGGCCAGTGGCAGCTGGGCGACCTGACACTGGTCGATGACAGCAACAGCGGGCTGATCTATCGCCGCGAGCGCAACGAGTCGATCGCCGCCAACAACAGCTTCGGCAGCACCATCAACGCCTATGACCTGACCCTCGACCCCACCTTTAAAAACCCCGGTGACCTGCTCGGGCTCACCGGCCGCAACCCCGCAGGCGGCAACGCTGCGTGGATCGGCCAACCCGGCGTGCCGCAGTTCTCCAGCTACTACGGCTGGCTCAACCTGCCGGCCATGTACCCGGCCGGGCATGGCCTGTATGCCGAATCGGTGGCGCCGTACACCGCCGACAGCACCTGGACCACCAAGACCCTGTTCAGCCAGCACAACCTGCGCCTGGGCGAGCGTGTGGGCCTGAACGTGGGCGCCAGCCGCAGCTGGATCGATGCCCGTATCGAAAACCCCTTTGTGCTGCCCGGCGGCAACCCACGCAAGGACTCGGACAACTACCGGCTGTTCTCGGTGCAGGTCAGCCCCTATGTCAAACCCACAGAAAACAGCACGCTGTACTACACCTTCGATCGCTCGCTGGCGGTGAACACCGGCTTCTTCACCAACGGCCTGGGCTGGGGCAGCGGCACGGTGGCCAACCAGCTCAACCCGCTGGCCTTCGAGAGCCTGAGCGTGTTGCATGAGGTGGGTTTGAAAGTGGAGGCCGTGCCCGACCAGCTGTTCCTCACCCTCGCTGCCTACAAGCAGGCCCGCGACCAGTCGCCAGACAGCAACAACAACATCGCCCGGTTGATCGTCAAAGGCTGGGAGGCAACGCTGCGCTACCAGGACCAGAACCTGCGCAGTGGCCTTAACCTCAGCCGCATCAGCGCCTACAACGAGTTCACCAGCCAGGCCGGGTTCGCCTCGGCCGGGTTCGTCCCCGACAACGGCACGGTATTCGGCGACAACAACAGCCTCAACCAGCGGCCATCCGGCAAGTTCGATGCGGTGCAGATCCCCGAATACAACGCAGGCGGCTATGTCGACTACCGCTTCGATTCAGGGTTTGGCGTGGAGCTGTCGGGGTGGTGGACCAGCAGCTGGTACCTGAACCTGAGCAAGACGGTGAAAGTGCCGGACGAATACAACCTTGACCTCGCCGTTTACTACCGCCAGCCGCAATGGGGCGTAACCGTGCGCATGCTCAACGTCACCGACGAGCTGAATTTCGTCAGCGGCCTGGCCGGGTCGACCAACACCTTCCTGCAGCCGATGCCGGGGCGGACCTTGTTGGCGCAGGTGGATTATCAGTTTTAGAGGTTTGTTGTCTGGGAGATCGAGCGCCGCGCGGGCGGCGCTCGATCTCACAGGCGCCAAACTTCTTCAGACAAACCAACATCAAAACCGGGCAAGGCTCGGCGAGTGAGCCACCAGGTTGCGGGTATAGGCGTCCGCCGGCCGCTCCAGCACCTGCCCGGCACTGCCCTGCTCCACCACCCGCCCCTGGCGCAACACCAGCACGCGGTCGGCTATCGCCCGCACCACGCCCAGGTCATGGGTCACGAACAGCAACGTCAGCCCCTCGCCCTGCAAGCGCCGCAGCAAGGCCAGGATCGAGGCCTGCACCGACACATCCAGCGCCGAGGTGATCTCGTCACACACCAGCAACTTCGGCTCGCAGATCAACGCCCGGGCAATCGCCACGCGCTGACGCTCGCCGCCGGAAAGCCCCTGCGGGTAAAGGTCCGCCACGCGCGCCGGCAATGACACCCGCGACAACACGGCCTCGACCCGCTGCCGAGCCTCGGCACCCCGCACGCCAAAAAAGTGCGCCAGGGGCGCACTCAAGGTTTGCCCAACTGTCTGGCGCGGATTCAATGCCCGATAGGGGTTCTGGAACACATACTGAACCTGGTGCCGCAACCGTGCATCACGCTGCCGGGCAGCAAAAGCCAAGGGTTGCCCGGCATAGTGCATTTGCCCCTGCACGTTCTCGCCCAGCCCGGCAATGGCCCGGGCCAGGCTGGTCTTGCCCGAGCCGGACTCACCGACCAATGCCAGGCATTCACCCTGGCGCACCTGCAGCGACACATCGAACAGCACCTGGCGGTCATAGGCGACATCCAGGCCCTGCACCTCCAGCAGCACGTCGCCGGGGGCGGCCAGCGCTTCGACCTGCACCTCACCCACGGCCGCATGTGCGTGCGCTGGCACCAGGCACGCCACCTGATGGCTGTCTGCATGCGCCAGTAGCGACGGCGTGATCACTGAACACTCGGCACGGCGCCGGCCGCAGCGCGGCGCAAATGCACAGCCATCCGGGCGCTGCCCGGGTGCCGGCGCATGCCCGGCAATCGCCTGCAACGGCTGGCGCCGGGCTATGTCGGGAATGGCGGCGAGCAAGGCGCGAGTGTAGGGGTGCGCTGCCGTGCGGAACAGCACCTCGCGCCCGGCCACTTCCACCAGCCGCCCGGCGTACATCACCATCACCCGGTCGACCAGGTCACGCACCACTGCCAGGTCATGGGTCACGTACAGTGCCGCCACGCCCTGGCCACGGCACAGACGCTTGAGGGTTTGCAGCACATGGGCCTGGGTGGTCACGTCCAGCGCGGTGGTGGGCTCATCAAGCACGATCAGCTTCGGTTTCAAGACGAACGCAAGGGCCAGCATGACCCGCTGTTGCTGCCCGCCAGACAGTTGATGCGGGAAACGCCGCAGGAAGGCGTCCTCATCGGGCAAGCCCACATCCCGCAACGTTTCGCCGACACGCAAGCGCACGGCATCACGCGACAGTGCAGGCTGATGCGCCAGCAGGGTTTCACCCAGCAAGGCACCGATGCGCAGCGCGGAGTTAAGCGCCGTGGCCGGGTCCTGGGCCACGTAACCGACCAACCCGCCACGGGCCAGGCGCAACGCCTCGCCTTCCAGTTCGAGCAGCGATTGCCCGGCCACCACTACTTGCCCACCCACAATGCGCGCACCCTGCCGGGCATGGCGCAACAAGGCGGTGGCCAACGTGGTCTTGCCCGAGCCGGACTCGCCCACCAGGCCAACGATTTCCCCAGCCGCCAGGCTGAAAGAAACTTCGGCCAGCACATCGACCTGCCCGGCCAGTTCTACCCGCAGGTCACTGACCCGCAACACTTCACTCGCAACATTCAACGGCGCGTTCATGGCTGCTTCTCCCCGATCCGTGCACTGGCCCGGCCAATGCCTTCGGCCAGGATGTTGGTGCCATAGGCAAACACCCCGATGAGCAAGGCAGGTGCCAGTACGGCCCAGGGCTGTACCAGCAGGCCTGCCTGGTTTTCGTTGATCATCAGGCCCCAGTCCGCAGCAGGCGGCGCCACCCCGTAGCCCAGGAAACTCAGGCCCGACAGCATGCCCACCGCCCAGGTGAGCATGTTGCCGAAGTGCACCAACAGCGGCGTGAGGATGTTCGGCAGGATTTCCTGAAAGAGGATGCGCCAACGCGGATAACCCATCATCTGCGCCGCCTCGACAAACTCCTGCCCCGCCACCGCCACCGCGCTGCCACGGGCAAGGCGGATGACGCCGGGGGTGAAGGCGATGGCCACGGTCAGCACGATCAGCCACGGCGCCCGGCCGAGCATGGACACGATCAGCAGCACCAGGATCAGGTCCGGGAACGCCAGCGACACGTCGGCCGCCCAGCTGATGGCCTGGTCCAGGCGCCTGCGCGAGAACCCGGCCAACAGGCCCAGGCTACCGCCGACCAGTAACGCGAGGGTGGCCGCCGCCACCGACATCCACAACACCGACAGGCCGCCACTGAGCAACCGCGACAACAGGTCATGGCCCAGAAAATCATGCCCCAGCGGCGCCCCGGCAGCTGGCGGGCCATACACCGGCCCAACCATTGCCGTGGGCGCATGCGGCGCCAGCCAAGGGCCGAGTGCTGCCAGCAGTGCTACCAGCAACGTGATCACTGCGCCGCGCCGCACTTGCGGGTCGGCCAGCCAACGCGATTCAATCATGGGTCGCCTCCTGGGCCGGGGTGCTGCGTGCGCGGCGCCACCACGGGCGGATACCACGCCGGACACGGCGGATCATCCGCACCCGGCGTGCTGTGCGCAGTTTGGGGGTGAGCAATACCGTCAGCAGGTCGGCCAGCAGGTTGATCAGCACCACCGCCAGGGTGATGACCAGCACCACGCCCTGGATCATCGGCAGGTCGCGCATCTGGATCGCCGCGTTCAGCGCGGTGCCAATGCCCGGGAAACTGAAAATGACCTCGGCCAGCAGCGCACCACCGACCAGCGTGCGCAGGGTCAGCGCCACGCCTTGAATGGCCGGGGTCAGGGCATTGGGTAACGTATGCCGCCAGACAATGCGCCGCTCGGGGATACCGCGCAGGCGCGCGGCAATCACATACTCGGACTCCAGCGCTTCGATCATCGAGGCGCGCACCATGCGTGTGAGGTACGGCAGTGCCGTCAGGCTCAGGGCCAGCACCGGCAGCACCAGCGACGGCCACTGCCGCCACAACGGCAGCTGCGGGTCGAGGATCGATACCGCCGGCAACCAGCCCATGCCGGGCATGGAGAACAGCAGCACCAGGCCGATGGCCAACAGAAAGCCCGGTGTGGCCTTGAGCAGGATCAACGCCGACAGGCTCCAGCGGTCCAGCCGGCTGTCGCGGCGCAGGGCCAGGCTCACGCCCAGCAACAGGGCCACCGGCACCACCAGCGCCAGCACCCCGGCCAATAAGGCCAGGGTGTGGCCCAAGCGGCCGAACAACAGCTGCGCCACCGGGACCTGGGAATCCAGCGATACCCCCAGGTCCCCGCGTAGCGCAGCGCCCAACCAGCGCAGGTACTGCACCAGAATCGGCTGGTCGAGGCCCAGCTGGCGCTGCAGGGTGAGGATGCTTTCCAGCGGCGCATCCGGGCCAAGGATCACCCGCGCCGGGTCCGAAGGCAGGGCCTGGGTGGCAATGAACACCACCAGGCTGATCACCCAGGCCGTCAGCAGCCCGTAACCGAGGCGACCGATGAACCAGGCCAGCCAGGCCGGTGTGCGGGGCGTGTGTCGAGTATCAGGCATTGGGGTTCAACCAGAGTTCGTCGAAGCGCCAGGAGGCAAAAGTGGTCTGTTCCGGGGTGAGGCCACCCACCTTGGCCGACGCGGCATCGAGCACGTCGGAAAAGCCCCAGATCAGCAGCCCGCCACGTTCGTGCTGGATGGCCTGGGCTTCATGCACCAAGGCCTTGCGCTGCGCCAGGTCGGGCTGGGCCAGGGCCTGTTGGTACAGCTCGGTAAAGCGCGGATCGTGGAAGTTGCTGCGGTTGTAGATGGCCTGCGGCGCATCGTTGTGCAGCGCCGAGGCAAGAAAGCCGCGCGCCGGGGTCGAGCCTGGCGACAGTTGCCATTGCTCACGTTGCGGGCCGTTGAAGACGGACCCGTCCACCTGATTGACCTTCACCTGCACCCCGGCCTTCAGCGCCTGCTGGGCAAACACCAGCGCGGCATTGACGCCGGGGCCTGGCGTGGTGGTCAGTTCGACGCGCAAGTCCTGCTGCCCGGCCTGGCGCAGCAGGGAACGGGCCTGGTCGAGGTCGTACGGGCGCTGGGCAATACCGTGGTTGTAGGTGGGGTCGTGGGGCGAATACAGGTCGTTGGCCACCCGGCCAAAGCCATTGAGCCCCCGCGCCACCAGTTCCTGGCGGTCGGCCAGCAGGCGGAACGCCTGGCGCACACGCACATCCTGGAACGGTGCCTTGGCCAGGTTCAGGTTGAAGCCGGTAAACGAGGTGGTTGGCGAGGCATACAGGCGCAGCCGTGGGTCGGCCTTGAGCAACGCACTGTGCTCGGCCTGCACGCCACTGGCCACGTCGATCTGCCCGGCGCGCAGGGCGGCGGCCCGCGATACCTGGTCTTTGAATTCGATGATTTCCAGCTCGTCCGCATAGGGGCGGTTGGGCTTGTAGTAGTTCTCAAAACGGGTGTAGAGCGAGCGCTGGCCGGGGATGAAACTTTTCAGCCGGTACGGCCCCGCGCCCACCGGGTTGGTGACCGGGTGGTAGTCGGTGGGCACGATGCCGCCGAAGCTGATCAGCGTTTCATCGAGCGGGTAAAAGCTTTGGCCCTGCTTGAAGCGGATCTCCACGGTGCGCTCATCCAGCTTGCGCAGCGCCTGGCGATCAATGGCGCCGACCAGCCCGGCGAATGGCGATGCCAGTTGCGGGTCGGTCAGCCGCAGGATCGAGAACAGCATGTCGTCGGCGGTGATGTTTTTGCCGTGATGGAACTCCAGCCCCGGCTTGAGGCGGATGGTCCAGGCGCTGGCATCGGCATTCGGCTCTGCGAACTCGGCCAGTGCCAGGCGCGTGCTGACATCGGCATTCCACTCCCAGAACTTGGCGTACAGCGCCCAACCTCGAATGATGCCACCGCCCACCGGCTTGTGCGCATCGAGGTTGCCGGCCTGGTCGCCGTCGATAATACCCACGCGCAAGCGCCCACCGCGCACCGGCGTGCCCGGCAACGCCGCACTGGTGGCTGCCGGCACGCCACTGTCGCAGCCGCTGAGCAGCCCGCCGCCGAGCAGCAGGCCGCCACCGACGGCCAGGCTGTTGCCGAGAAACACCCGGCGCGAAAACAGCTCGCTCATCACCCTCTCCTTAGGCCGGTTGCGCCACGACCGGCTTGCTCGCCGCGCCCAGGCGCGGTACGTCGAAGCCGTGGTCCAGGTCCAGCAACGGGAACAGCAGGTCGGCCACCCGGTGCGCCTCGTCGATCAGCGGGAAGCCCGACAGGATGAACGCCGACGTGCCCTGGGCTTCGTACTCGCGGATGCGCTCGGCGACCTGCGCGGCGCTGCCGACCAGGTAAGTGCCGGCAGCCGGGCCGAGAATGTTGAAGCCGAACAGGCTGGGGCCCAGCCAGACGTTGGGGTAGATCTCCAGCTCGCGGGCCGTGGGCAGGCGCCCGGCGCGGATGCTGTCGAGGTTGCGCTGAATGCGCGGGTCGTCGCTGACATAGCTGTCGAAGGTCTGGCCGGGAGGCAACTGGCGTTCGATGGCCGCGCGCGCGGTGGCCAGCGAAGTGCGTTGCAACAGGCGCTCGGCGTGGGCCCAGGCTTCTTCCTCGGTCTCGCGCACGATCACCTGCAGGCGGGTGCCGTAGGTCAGCTCGCGGCCGATCTTCGCCGCCTCGGCGCCTACCCGGCGGAACTTGTCGCCCAGCTTTTGCGGGGTGTCGGCGAAGCTCAGGTACACATCCAGCAATTGCACCGAATGGGCTACGCCCGGTGCCGAGGTGCCTGCGCCCCACAACGGTACGCCGGGCTTTTGCTTCGGTGGGTGCCAACCGCCCAGCGGGTGATGGGCAGCCGCTGGCGAACGGGGTGAAAGCTTGACGTAGCGGCCGTCGTAGCCGGCAGTTTCGCCTGCGTAAAAGCTTTGGAAAGCGCGCCAATATTCCAGGCTGAAGTCGTAGCGTTCATCGTGCGGGTAATGCACGCCCAGGGTGGCTAACCCTGCGTCGTTGCCGTTGACCACATTGAACAGCAGGCGGCCGTTGGAGAACTGGTCGAAGGTGAGCGCCCACTTGGCCAGCACTGCTGGCGACAGCTCGCCGGGGTGCTGGGCGACCAGGAAGCGCAGGCGCTTGGTGGCGTCGATCAGCGCTGCCGACACGGCCAGGCTTTCGTTAGGGCTGGAGCCGAGCAGCGAGCCGTAGAAGCCCAGGCGGTCGGCGGCGATGGCCAGTTGCTTGAGGTGCTCGAAATCGGTGTGCCAGCGGCCTTCGGGCTCCCAGGGATAGGGGCCGTCGGGGGTGGTGAGGTACCAGAGGATTTTTACTGCCATGTAAGTGTTCCTTGTATCAGATGAGATGTTTGCCTACCGACCCTTGGGGCTGCTGCGCAGCCCTTTCCCGACACAAGGCCGCTCCCACATTGATCGACGTACGCAGGACGTTTGTGGGAGCGGCCTTGTGTCGCGAAAGGGGCGCACAGCGCCCCCAGCGATCTGATCAGTTACGCCGATCGATGCCAGGCACCAGGCCCAATTCGGTGGCACGGTCGTACAACCCGCTCATCTTCCACTGCTGGGTCAGCACCCCCGGCCCGTAAGGCCGCGATCCACCCAGCGCATCCGCCAACAGCTGAATCTGCGCCCCCTCCTCCAGCAACAGGATGAACTCCGCCGTGGCCCGCAGCCCCTGCTTGCCCCACACCGTGGAGCCGCCGTTGGCTTCCAGGATCGCCAGGTTGAACGGGTTCTCGGCAATTTTGTCGAGGATGAAATCCACCTCGGCCTGACGCCGGTCGATGTACACCGGCAGCTCGCGGGCCAGCTGGTAGCGCTGCACCGGCACGTAGTGGAACGGCAAGGTGCGATGGGTTTGCGCCCAGGCACCCAGGTACGGGCTGTGCACGTGTGACACGGTGGTGACATCGGCATGGGTCTGGAACAGCTTGGTGTAACGGCCCAGGCCACCTTTGCCCTTGCCGACGATGACGTTGCCGGAAAAATCAGTGACGGTCGCCTGCAAGGGCTTGCGGTGGTTCCATGGCCCGCCGTAGTTCACCGATACCAGCAGCTCTTCACCGGGCACGCGCTCGATGAAGCCGACGGTGCCATTGGCGGTGATGGTGTTGGTTTCGCGGAATACGCTGAAGGCCGCTTCGGCTTCGGCCACCACTTGGTCGATGAAGGCTTGCAGTTCGGCAGTGACGGGGCGTTCGTTGATCAGTACGGTCATGTTCAATCTCCAGTCAGGTCAGGCGCGGCGCTGGGCCAGCAGTTCATGGGCAGCTTGCAGAGGCCGCGGGTCGACCCAGTCGGCGATGTCGAAATCGGCTTCGAGGAAGCCGTGCAGGTACAGAAAATCCTTTTGCGTGCCGAGGAAGGCCAGGCGTTGCGCGGACAGGTCCGGGGCCAGGGTGGTGTGGAAGTCGCCGCGATAGGCCTCGGCTACGCCCTGGCTGCCGGCGCGGGTTTCTTCTTCGAGGATGCTGTTGAGCGCGGCGCGGTTGCAGGCTGCCCACTCGGCGGCACGCAGCGTTTGTGCAAGGAAACGCACCACCAGGTCGAAATGGTTGTCGAGCAGGCGCTGGTGCACGGTGATTGGCCGCGGCGTGCCATTGTTGATGCGGTGGCGCGGGTCGGCCAGCAGGTCGAGGTCGACGCCGACCACCAGCCCCAGCCGGCGCGCGGCATCGGCAGCGGCCGCGCCCTTCACGTACACCGCATCGACTTCACCGCGTGCCAGGTATTCAAGCCCCGACCACAGCCGTTGCAGGCCCAGTTGCGGGGTGGCAGCACCGGCCTGGTCGAGCAGCGCTACCTCTACCAGTTGCACGTCATCCAGGTGCAAGCCTGCCGAAGCCAGGGCGCCTTTGTAGCCGTGCAGGCTCATGGCCCGGGCAATGCTGCCAGGCCGGGTATCGCCCCAGGCCGGCAGCGCCAGGCGCTTGCCACGCAGGTCGGCGGGGCTGCGAATGCCGGAATCCGGGCGGACCAGAATGGTCTGCCATTCCTCGATCCAGGTCAGGCCGATCAACCGGCTGGGCGAGCCGGCCGCACGGGCGGCCAGCGCCGGCACGTTGCCGCCTTCTCGAAACAGCCCGGGCAGCTGATGATCGTAATGGTGATGGCCAAGCTGGCGGGCCTCCTGCAGGGTCGAGACTGGCAGGCCGTCGGCAGCGAACTCCTGCTCCAGCCAGCCGAGCTTGTAAGCGATGCCTGAGGCAGTGGGCACGGGGCAGCGGGTGAACCAGATACGCGCCAGGGCGGACGGGTCGTCTGCCAGGCGTTTTGCGATGGGGGTTGCGAGGGTCATGAGGGGGCTCCTTGGGCGTCGTGGAGGCAGCATTGCAGTGTGCGTGCCAACCGCTGGAGGCCTTGATTTACGCGGGGTTTGCCTTTGGTTGCGGGCGCTGTTTGCTGGGCTGGGAGCAGGATTGCGGGCGGGGTGCTGCCAGATCAGCAGGGCGTGTGTTGCCGGGGCAGCAAAAAGTAGTGGAAGCCACGCAGGACGGGGCCTACAGAGGGGTGGCAAAGATATTGCTCAAGGGGTTGGGACCGCGGTGTAGCCATTCGCGGGCATGCCCGCTCCCACAAGGGCCAGCACAACCCTCAAGGGCAGTGCAGGTCCTGTGGGAGCGGGCAAGCCCGCGAAGCAGGCGCACTGGCCCCATCAGACAAACCGAGACCCCTCAATGAGCGCCATAGAACCCTCCCCCGCCCGCCGCCTGACCAGCGAAGCCGAGGCCATCGAAGTAGCCCGCCAGGTCGCCGCGCAAATCGCCGAACTGGCCGCCGACCCAAGCAACAACGGCCAACTCCCCCGTCGCCAGGCCGAGCTGTTGTCCAGCAGCGGCCTGACCGCGATCGCCGTACCCGCCCAGTTCGGCGGCCTGGGTGCCTCGGTGCAGACTGTGGTCGAAACCGTACGCCTGGTCTCCACTGCCGACGGCGGCGTCGGCCAGCTGCTGCAGATTCACAACGTAATGCTGCGCGGTATCTTTACCGGCTACCCGGATGACGTGCGCGACCGGCTGATTGCCGACGTGCTGGCCGGCAAGCGCTTCGGCAACGCCTTGGCCGAAGTCGGTGGCAAGAACAAGTTCGCGCTCAAAACCCGCGTCGAGCGCCGCGCCGATGGCCAGTGGGTGCTCAACGGCAGCAAGTTCTACTCCACCGGTTCTTACCTGGCCGAATGGATCTCGCTGACCGCCGCCAGCGAAGACGGTGGTGTGGGCGTGCTGTTGCACCGCGATACCCCAGGGCTGACCCTGGTCGATGACTGGCAGGCCTTCGGCCAGCAGAACTCGGTGAGCGGCACAGTGAACTTCGACGACATCGTGCTCGACGAGCGCTACCTCACCCGCCGCAGCGGGCCGATGAAACGCACCGGCCTGACCTTCCCGCAAATCCTCCACGCCGCCATCGACACCGGCATCGCTGCGGGCGCCTTGCAGGCGGCTGTCGAGTACCTGCGCGAGCATGCCCGGGCCTGGGTGGAGAGCGGCGTCGAACGCGCCAGTGACGAGCCGCATGTGATTCGCCAGATTGGCGAGTATGCCGTGGCGCTACGCGGCGCCGAGTCGGTGTTGCGCGAGGCCGCGCGGGTGTTCGACGACCACGAGCGCGACCCGGAGAACAAGGCGCTGCAGGATGAGCTGATCTTGTCGGTAGCAACGGCCCGGGCACATTCCGATGCCGCATCGCTGAAAATTTCCAGTGATCTGTTTTCGCTGCTGGGGGCCAGCGCTTCGCTGAGCAAGTGGAACCTCGACCGCTTCTGGCGCAATGCCCGGGTACACACCACCCACGACCCGATCCGCTGGCGGCTGCACAACGTGGGCAACTATTACCTGAACGGGGCCGACCCAGGTGAGTACACGGCAGTGCTCAATGCCAAGGAAACCCTGGGCGCTACTCGCCGTTAAAACCCCATGCGGCCCAATCGCCGGCAAGCCAGCTCCCACAGGACCACATCAGGCCCAAGGCCAGCGCTGTACCTAAGGAAATGCTCTCAGGACGGCACCAGGCTCAAGGGCACTGCTATCACTGTGGGAGCTGGCTTGCCTGCGATGGGCTGCGAAGCAGCCCCCTTTGAGTGATCTACATGAACCACCCGCTCCTTCGGGCATTGGCCATCTACCGCGAAATGCCTTGGCGCTTCGCCTTGGTCACCGCCCTTTATATCGCCGGCAACCTCGGCCTGGCCTGGCAGCAGTGGCTGATCGGCCATGCGGTCGATGATGTCAGCACCGGCCGCGCCGTGCAGCGCCTGGCCGACGGTAGTCTGGACGCCAGCGTGGGCTGGCACTGGCTATGGTTGCTGCTGGCCATCGCCCTGGGCCGTGGCCTGCTGCAATATGCTGCCGCCGTGCTGTCACTGGTACTCAGCCAGGCCCTGCTCACGCGCCTGCGTGAACGCATCCTCTACCAGGTGCAGCGCCTGCACCTGGGGTATCACTGGCAACACGGCATGGGCGAACTGGTTACCCGCACCACCCGCGATGCCGACAAGGTGCGCGACGCGCTGATCACCTTCTGGCGGCAGATCATCGAAACGCCGCTGGTGGTGGTCGCTGCCGTTGGCCTGTTGAGCTGGTATGACCCGTTGCTGGGCCTGATACCCCTGCTGCTGACCGGCGCCGGGCTGTGGCTGTTCGTGATACAGACCGATCGCCTGGTCACGCTGGACCGCGCCGTGGCCGCCGCCTACGACCAGGTCAGCCAGGACCTGGCCGAAGGCATCGGCGGGGTGCGGGTGATCAAGGCATTTGGCCTGGAACAACAACGCATCGCCCGCTTCACCAGCCAGGTCGACATATTTAGCGGCCACGCCCGCGCCGCCCTCGCCTACGCCAGTTCACGTATTCCGCTGCCACAGGCCGTAGTGGCGCTGGGGCATGTGTGGATCCTGGTGTACGGCGCCCATCGCGTGGCGGCCGGCGCACTGGGCATCGGCGAGCTGGTCACCTCGCTGCTGGTGGCGACCACGCTGGTGTTTCGCATCGAAGGCATTGGCCGGGTGATGCAGACCTTCGCCGATGCCCGGGCCAGTGCCGAACGCATCTGGCAACTGCTGGACGAACGCCCGGCCATTGTTGGCGGCAACGCCACCCTGCCTGCCGGGCCACTGGGGCTGAAGCTGAACCAGGTGCAGGTGGGTGCCGTTGAAGCTGGCCGGCCTGTCCTGCAAGGCTGCTCACTCACCCTTAGGCCCGGTGAAGTGGTGGCGCTGGTAGGCGCCACTGGCACCGGCAAGAGCCTGCTGGCCAGCCTGCTGCCGCGACTGACCGATGTGCAGCGCGGCAACGTGCAGGTTGGTAGCGATGCCGGCGGTTGGCACGACGTGCGCGACCTCGACCTGGCCGATCTGCGCCGTCGTGTGCAGGTGCTGCCGCAAGAAAGCTTTCTGTTCTCCGACAGCCTGGCCGCCAACCTGCGCATGGCCGCGCCGCAGGCCAGCGACGCCCAGTTGCGTGAAGCGTTGCGCCTGGCCGCCGCCGAGGACGTGCTGGAGCGCCTGCCCCACGGCCTCGACACGCCACTGGGTGACCGCGGCGTGACCTTGTCTGGCGGCCAGCGCCAACGCCTTTGCCTGGCCCGGGCACTGCTTGGCGCGCCCGACATCCTCTGCCTGGACGACGCCACCAGCGCCCTGGATGCCCTGGGCGAACGCCAGGTGCTGCACAACATCCGCCGCCTGCACGGTACAGGCAGCCAAGGCCCGACCTTGCTGCTGATTACCAGCCGCCTTTCCACGTTGCTGTTGGCCGACCGCGTGCTGATGCTGGAAAACGGCCGCATCAGCGCCAGCGGCAGCCATGCCGAGCTGAGCGCGCACAACGCACATTACCGCGACCTGCTGGGGATCGACCATGACTGATGTGCAGCACTCCCCTGCCAGCGATATCGACATCGAGCAACGCCTGGCTCGCCAGGCGCTGGACCGGGGCATGTTCCGCCGCCTGTTGCCGCTACTGCGGCCCATTCGCCGGCAAATCGTGGCAGTGATCGGCATCGAGCTGCTGCTGGTGTTTACGGTTTTCCTGCGCCCATGGTTCGTGCGCGAACTGCTGGACAGGGGCCTGATACCCAGCGCCGACCACTGGCTGCTCGACGAGCGCCTGGTGCTGTGGCTGGGCCTGGGGCTGGCAGCCAGCTGGCTGGGGCGTTTTCTGCTGGCGGGTGTGTCGCAGTTCATTGCCGGGCGCGCGGCAATCGGCGTGCTCAGCAACCTGCGGGTTAAAGTGTTCGCCCATGTGCAAGCGCTGTCGGTGAGCTACTTCGACCAGACCCGCGCCGGGCGCATTATCGCCCGTGCCGACCGTGACGTGGATGCGCTGGAGCCCTTGCTGGTGCAAGGCCCGCCCGAGCTGCTGGGCGCCCTGCTGCGCTGCGGCCTGGCGGCGGTGATGCTTTGGCGCATCGAACCCAGCTTCTTCTTCAGCCTGGCGGCCACGGTACCCCTGCTGGCCGTGGCCACCTGGCGCTTCAAGCGGGTGTCGCAGCGCAACTGGGCCAAGGTGGCCGAGCAACGTAGCCGCTTCACCGCGCACCTGGTGGAAAGTGTCAGTGGCGTGCGGCTGATTCAGCAATGCGGCCAGGAGCAGACCAACCAGGCACGCTATCGCCGCCTGCTGGAAGACTTCAACCAGGCACTGATACGCGGCAGCCTGCGCGCGGGCTGGTTCGCACCGTTCACCGCGTTGCTGAGCACCGCCGGAATGGCCGTGCTGTTGCTGGTCGGCGCCCATGGCCTGGCGGAGGGCAAGGTTACGGTTGGCCAGGTGGGTGAGAGCCTGTTCTATGTGTTCCTGTTCCTTGGCCCGCTGCAGGAGCTGTCGGACCTGTTCGAACGCTATGCCACCGGCAGCGCATCCGCCCAGCGCATCTTCCTGCTGCTCGACACCCGGCCACAGGTGCTCGACCCGCCCGCGCCACACGCACTGGCCAGGGCACGTGGCCAGGTGGACTTTGACGCGGTCGGTTTTGCCTATGTGCCGAACAGTCCCCGGCCAGTGATCGACGGGCTGAACCTGCATATCCGCGCCGGTGAAGTGCTGGCCATCGTCGGCCCCTCGGGGCATGGCAAGAGCACCCTGGTGCAGTTGCTGACACGCTTCTACGAAGTGCAGCAGGGCGCCGTGAAGCTGGACGGCATCGACCTGCGTGCGCTGGCCCAGCACGACTTGCGGCGCAACGTGGGTGTGGTGCTGCAGGACAATGTGCTGTTCAGCGGCAGCATCCTCGACAACCTGCGCCTGGCTGCACCGGCTGCCGACGATGCGCAGTTGGTAGCTGCAGCCCGCGAGTTGGGTGCCGACGAGGTACTGGAACGGCTGCCGCAGCGCTACCACACCGAAGTCGGCCCGCTGGGCGCGCACCTGAGCCATGGCCAGCGCCAACTGGTGTGCCTGGTGCGGGCGTACCTCGCCGACCCGGCGGTGCTGGTACTGGACGAAGCCACCTCGGCGGTGGACGTGCACACCGAACGGCGCATACAGCGTGCGCTGCGCCGGCTGTGCCAGGGGCGCACGGCGATCATCATTGCGCACCGGTTGGCGACTATTCGCGATGCGGACCGGATTGCCGTGGTACGGCACGGGAAGGTGGTGGAGCAAGGGCCGCATGCCGAGTTGATCGGGCAAAGTGGTGCTTACGCGGCGCTGTACGACGCGTATCTGCGCAGTGCCGGGGAGGCTATGACCGAGGCATGATCTGAGGGCCCTATCGCCGGCAAGCCAGCTCCCACAGGACTCCACAGGCCTCAGGTTCAGTGGAGATCCTGTGGGAGCTGGCTTGCCGGCGATAGGGCCAGTGCAGGCTAACCCTGCTGCTGCTTCAACATCCACTGCTGCCCGATTGCTGCCACAGCAGCACCCCATCACATGCCGACCCCGCAAACCCCCACCCCACCGGCCCTGAGCCGTCCATGGCACAGCCGTTGCACCACCCTCCCCACTCGCACACTCTCCCCCTTCAGGAGCCCCCATGACCACCGAATTCTTCTGGCGCCTGCCGCTGGGCACCGACGGCCCGCAGCTGTCCACCGACCGCCACAACCGCGGCAACCCCGTGCATCGCCTCGGCAACATAGCCCCCGGCCGGCTGCCGGGTGGCCAGGCCGACGGTTTCACCTACATCGACTACATCGCCCAGGTCGCCAAGGCTGCCGAACTGGCCGGCTTCGAAGGCGCACTGCTGCCCACCGGCCCGGAGCCATGGATCGCCGCCGCTGCGCTGGCACGCGAAACCCGCCGCATCCGCTTCCTGATCGCCTTCCAGGCCACCTGGACGCTACCCGCCTATGCCGCGCAGCAGGCAGCGATCCTGCAAAACCTCAGCGGTGGCCGGCTGGACTGGAACATCATCACCGGCGGCAACCCGGCCAGCCAACGGGCCAATGGCGACTTCCTTGAACACGACCTGCGTTACAAGCGCACCGGCGAATTCCTCGACGTGATCCAGGGCCTGTGGCAGAACGACACGTTCTCCTACGAAGGCGATATCTATCGCCTGGAAAACGGCAGCCTGCCGCCGGGCCTGCAACACGAACGCAAACCGGGTGTGTACTTCTCCGGCTTTTCCGATGCTGCGTTGGACGTGGCGGCGCGCCATGCCGATGTGTACCTGAACTGGGCCGAGCCGATCGACAAGCTCAGGCCGCACATCGAACGCGTGCGCGAGCTGGCCGACAAGCAGGGCCGCACCGTGCGTTTCGGCCTGCGGGTCGACCTGTTCGCCCGCGAGACCGAAGAACAAGCCTGGCGTGAGCTGCGCCAACAGTTCGAACGCCTGGAAGGCAAGGCCAGCGCCTCGGCCAAAGGCTTCATAACCAGCTCGGACTCCGTCGGCGGTGCACGCCAGGCGGCCTATCACCAGGGTTTGCAGGGTTTTGACGAACTGGTCCTGGCACGCAACCTGTGGGCCGGTTTCGCCAAGGCCAAGCCTGGCCCCACCGTAGGCCTGGTGGGCAGCCACCAGCACATCGCCGAACGCCTGGCCGAATACCGCGACGCCGGTTTCAGCACCTTCATCCTCGCCGCCAACCCGCACCTGGAAGAAGCCCTGCGCATCGGCCAGGAAGTGCTGCCGCTGGTGCAGCAAACCACCCCAGCCCCCTTGCAGGCCAGCGCCTGAACCGACCGGAGCACACCATGAGCCAACCCCTCGATACCCTGTGGTACACGCGCTGTCCGGTGCCCACCGGCCTGGGCATCGCCGTGCAGCAAGGCTGGCTGCAGGACGACCTGGCCAGCCTTGGCACCCAGGTGCAGTCCTTGCGCGAAGCCGACCAGCAGGCCGTGCGCGAATCGCACTTCGACCACAGCTTGCTCAATTCGGTACGCCACGGCGGCAGCATCCCCGCCATCTGGGCCCGCGCCCAAGGGCGTGACACCCGTGTGATCGGCCTGTCGTGGGCCGATGAAGCGCAGTTGATCCTGGCGCGACCAGACAGCGGCATCCACACCGTAAAAGACCTCAAAGGCCGCCGCTTTGGCCTGCCTGACTGGGCCTCGGCACAGATCGACTTCACCCGCGCCCAGGCCCTGCGCGGGCTGGAAAACGCCCTGAAGCTCGAAGGCCTGCAAGTGGGCGACGTGGAGCTGGTCAACTACCGCTACGACGGCACATTCAGCGACCGCCCGGTGCGCAACGTGGCCGGTACACCGGTGTCCAGCACCCAAAGCGAAGGCCGCAACCTGGAACTGGCCGGCCTGCTGCGCGGCGAGGTGGACGCGATCTTCCTCAAGGGCGCCAGTGCCGTGCAACTGGCCCACGCCTTTGCCCTGCGCACGGTGATCGACACCGGCAGCCACCCCGACCCGCTGATCCGCAGCAACAATGGCACGCCGCGCACGCTGGCAGTAGACAGCCACCTGCTTGAGCAGCATCCGCAGGTGGTGCGCACCCTGCTCGGCTCGGTACTGCGCGCCGAACATTGGGCCCATCAGCACCCGGATGAAACCCGCCGCTACCTGGCGCGGGAAACCAACAGCAGCGAGTACTGGGTGCAAGTGGCCTACGGCGCTGACGCCCACCTGCGCCTGAGCACCCGTCTGGACGAGCAGGCCATCGACGCCCTGCAGGACTTCGTCGAGTTTCTCAAGCGCTGGCGCTTCATCCCTGCCCGCTTCGAGGTGCGCGACTGGATCGCCCGCCAACCCCTGGACCAACTGCTGGCCCCCATTCCCATGGACAGGAAACCCGCGACCCCATGACCAAGCCCCTGGAAACCCTCTGGTACACCCACAGCCCCGTGCCCACCGGCCTCGGCATTGCCGTGCAGTCGGGGCGCCTGGCCGAGGCCTTTACGCCGTTCGGCACCAATATCCAGTCGTTGCGTGAGTCCAGCGAGCGCGAAGTGCGCGAAGCCCACTACGACCACCACCTGCAGAACTCGGTACGCCATGGCGGCAACATCCCGGCGATCTGGGCCTACGCCAGTGGCGTCGAGACCCGCGTGCTGGGGCTGTCGTGGAGCGATGAAGTGCAGCTGATCCTCACCACCGAAGAAAGCGGTGTGCGCAGCATTCGCGACCTGAAGAACCGCCGCTTCGGCCTGCCCAAATGGGCCAATGTGCAGATCGACTTCACCCGCGCCCAGGCCCTGCGCGGGCTGGAGAATGCCCTGAAGCTGGAAGGCCTGGCGGTGGCCGATGTCGAGCTGGTCGACTACCCCTACGGCGGCACCTACAGCGACGATGCCAAGCAGCATCTGTATGGCGCCGAAGTGAGCCTGGACACCAGCCGCTTCAGCCGCCGCAATAACGAGCTGATCGGCCTGCTGCGTGGCGATATCGATGCCATCTTCCTCAAGGGCGCCCATGCGGTACACCTGGCCCACGAGTTCGGCCTGCGCGTGGTGGTCGACACCGGCAGCCACCCCGACCCGCTGATCCGCAGCAACAACGGCACCCCGCGCACCCTGACCGTGGACCGGCACTTGCTGGAAAACCACTTCGATGCCAGCTGTACCTTGGTCGATACGGTGCTGCGCACCGAACAGTGGGCCTGGGCCAACCCGGAAGAAACCCGGCGCTTTCTGGCGCGCGAGCTGAACACCAGCGAGTACTGGGTGGCGGCGGCCTATGGCGACGATGCGCACCGGCGTTTGCGCACGACGCTGGACAGCCGCTCGATCGAGGGGCTACAGGACTTTACCGAATTCCTGTTCAGGTGGGGGTTCATACCGCGCCGCTTCGATGTACGGGAGTGGATTGATTTTCGGGTGCTGGAGCATGTGATCGGCTCGACGTCCCGGTTGGCGGTTTGAATGCCGGGGCGCGCCTTGCGCCCCTAAGCGACACACGTGCGCGCCAGGCGCGGGTCAGTGTGCCAGTGCCTGGCGGAACCGTCGGGTGCTGGCAACCGCCAGCACCAGCCCGATGACTGCCACGCTACCGCCCACAAGGCCGATATCCGCCACGTCCATCTGGCTGCTGACGATACTGCCCAGCAGCGCACCACCACCAATACCGATGTTGTAAATGCCCGAGAACAACGCCATGGCCACATCGGTGGCATCCGACGCCAGCTTCAACGTCTTCGACTGCAACGACAGGCTGAAACTGAGAATCGCCACACCCCAGAACATGCTCAGTACCGCGAACGCATAGAAGTTGCCCGACAGCGGCAGCAACAACAGCAGGCACGCTGCCAACAGGCCGATCGAACCCACCAGGAAACCATGGGGGAAGCGGTCGCTGTAGCGGCTGAACAGCAACGAACCGAACACCCCGGCACCGCCAAACAGCAGCAGCAACAGCGTGGTGCGCTCACCGCCAATCTGCGCCACATGCAGCGCGAACGGCTCAATGTAGCTGTAGGCGGTGAACTGCGCCGTGATCACCAGCGTCACCAGCGCATAGGTAATGACCAGCGCCGGACGCTTGAACAGGATCGGCAGGCTGCGCAACGAGCCGGAGTTCTGGCTGGGCAGCAGCGGCAGCGATTTCATCAGGCACAGCATGGTGGCCAGCGCCACCCCGGCAATGCTCAGGAAAGTGATGCGCCAGCCCAGCGCCTCACCCACCACGCGGCCCAGCGGAATGCCCAGCACCATGGCCAGGGTGGTGCCGGTGGCCAGCAGGCCCAGCGCCTTGGCCTGCTGGCCCGGTGGTGCCACGCGCACCGCCAGCGAGGCCGTGATGGCCCAGAACACCGCATGCGCCAAGGCAATACCGATACGGCTGACCAGCAGCATGGCAAAGCTCTGCGACAGCCACGACAACAAGTGGCTGACAATGAACACCAGGAACACGAACAGCAACAAGCGCCGCCGTTCGACGTTACGGGTCAGCAGCATCATCGGCAGCGAGGCCAGCGCCACCACCCAGGCATAGATGGTCAGCATCAGGCCGACCTGGGCGGTGCTCATGTCGAAGCTGCGGCCAATGTCACTCAGCAGCGCCACCGGCACGAACTCGGTGGTGTTGAAGATGAAGGCTGCCAGGGCCAGGGCGATGACGCTCAGCCAGCTGCCGCTGCCCGCCGTGGGTGGCTGGTGGGTGGGTATGGGTCCGTTCATGGGTGCAAACCGCTTCTCCGCAGACAAGGCAACAGGTCGCACGCCAGCCACCCGCTTGCAGGGGCGCCGACGCACGCTTTGTTATTGATAGGAATGCCCGGCATGGTACGCGTCAAGCCGGAGCCTCACAACCGCGTGGCAGGCAGAAGGAGTACCATGCGCGTTTTGTGTGAAACGCGAGTGCAACAAGGAGCCCGATCCGCTCATGGACAAGCAGCACCCCCAGCAGCAGTGGCAGCAGTGGCAGCAGGCGGTAACTGCCTACGCCCAGGCCGTCAACGACTACGTCGCGCAGGGCCGTGCGCAAGGCTGGGATAACCTGGAAGCGCCACAGGCACCAGCCACCGGGCACTTGCTGGACGCCTGGCTGGCTGCCCTGCAGGCCGCCAATCGCCCTGGCGTCGACGAACAGCAGCGCCGAGCGTTTCGCGAGGCCTGGCCACCCGCACACCACCCCTTGGCACCGTTGCTCGATGACCACGGCCAAGGGATCAGCAATGTCCTGCTGCTGGACGACGGCAGCCTGCTGGCCCGCATCGGCATGCCTTACGACAAGGGCCAGGTCGTGCGTATCGACTGCCATGGGGTGACGCCGGTGATCGGCATCGAGCACTTCGGCCGCTGCCCGGCCCGCCGCTACTTCGCCCTGGCCAATGCCGAGGGCGTGCGTGTGACCGACGGCTGGGGTGGCCCGCAAGTACAGCGGCTGGCATGGCCAAGCGGGCTTGAGGGGTTGCCGTCGGGGTACCCGTTCGAGCCGTTCGACCTGCCGCCCGCGCCAACCGCTCTGGTCCCCTTCCCCGATGGCCAGCGCGTGCTGCTGGTAAGCGCCGAAGGGATCTTCGTGCTGACCACTCAAGGTGCGACTCGCCTGCTGCCGCAACAAACGCGGGTGCTCGACGAGCTGGCCGAAGGCACCGACCCGGACGACATCAGCCTGAGGCTGAGCATGGAGCATGGTGCAGTGTCGGCGGATGGCCGGCTGATCGTGGTGGGCGAGCAAGGCACCCGCCACCAGGTGCTGGATGCCCAGCTCAGGCCGGTTGCCGAGATCGGCCCAGGCAGCGAGTACCCGCACTTTGCGCTGTTCAACCGCACGGGTGACCAGTTGATCGTCAATGCCTGCCATTTCCATAGCGGTGCCACGCTGGCAGTGAACGTTGCGGACTTGCCGGGGCTGGATACCGATTACTACAGCCAGGACCCGCGTACCCCGCTGGTGCAGGATGGCGCCAGGGTATATGCCGGGGTGGCGCGCGATGGTGAGTACATTGTGGGGGATGCCTATGGCTACCTGCGGGCGTTCGGCGAGGACGGCACCGAACATTGGCAGCATTACCTGGGGTCGACCATCAGTGCGATGGATATCAGCGCCGATGGGCAAACGCTGGTGGCGGCGAGCCATGCGGGGGTTGTGTCGGTGATTGCGCTGGACAGCGGGCGGCCTGAATGGCAGATCGGCACCGGGGCGCATGGCGAGGTGCGGCGGTGGTTGTTCTGGAAGGGTTGGGACACGGCGATGGCCTGGTAACCTTCATTACCTGTACTTGCCTCCTCGCGGGACAAGGCCGCGAAGAGGCAAGTACAGGCAGTCGCACAATCAGCCTTGAAGCGTGGCCATGTCGATCACGAACCGGTACTTCACATCACCGGCGATCATCCGCTCGTACGCCTGGTTGATATTGCGAATATCCAGCATCTCGATATCGCAACGGATGTTGTGCTCGGCACAGAAGTCCAGCACTTCCTGAGTCTCGGCAATGCCCCCGATCAACGACCCCGCCAGCACCCGGCGCTTCATCACCAGGTTGGCCGCGTGCACCGCCGGATCGATCGGTTCGATCAGGCCGACCAGAATGTGCACACCGTCGAACTTCAAGGTTTCAAGGTACGGGTTGAGGTCGTGCTGTACCGGAATGGTGTCCAGCAGGAAATCGAACCGGCCGGCAGCGGCGCGCATCTGCTCGGCATCGGTGGACACGATCACGTGGTCGGCACCTTGGCGGCGGGCTTCTTCGGCCTTGGCCTGGGACCGAGTGAACAGGGTCACCTCGGCACCCAGGGCCTTGGCCAGCTTGATGCCCATGTGGCCAAGCCCACCCATACCGAGGATGCCGATTTTGTGGCCCGGGCCGACGCCGTGGTGCTTGAGCGGCGAATAGGTGGTGATGCCGGCGCACAGGATAGGCGCCGCGCTGGGCAAGTCCATGCCAGCCGGAATGCGCACCACGAAGTGCTCGCTGACCACGATGCTGCTGGAGTAACCGCCCATGGTGTTGCTGCCGTCGACCCGGTCCGGGGTGGCGTAGGTCATGGTCGGGCCTTCCAGGCAATATTGCTCCAGATCCTTGGCGCAGGCTTCACAGTGGCGGCACGAGTCGACCATGCAGCCGACGCCCACCAGGTCACCGACCTTGTGCGCAGTCACCTGGCCGCCCACCGCCGTGACGCGGCCGATGATTTCGTGGCCGGGCATCAGCGGGTAGACGGCAATGCCCCATTCGTTGCGCGCCTGGTGGATATCTGAATGGCACACGCCGCAGTAAAGGATTTCGATGGCGACATCGTCCGGGCGTGGGCTGCGGCGCTCGAAGGTGACAGGGGCCAGGGGGCTGGTGGGGGTTTGGGCGGCGTAACCGATGGCGGTATACATGCAGGGCCTCGCAGTAAAGTGAAACGATTCAGGCGGCGCATTTTGCGCGCTGTTTGCCGCCTGGCACACGGCTGATTCTCCGGCATGCATGCCTGATTCTCCGAAGATGCCAGCCAGCATCTAGCGCCACACCCTCAATCTGCGATGATTAGGCTGTCCGATTCTCTGCCCCTGGTTCATCATGCAACTGACCCGCCACGTCGACGCCAACGCGCCGCTCTGCGCGCTGATCCGCAGCCTCGCCACGCGCCCTGGCTTCGTCCCCACGCACCTGCCCCAGGTGCAGGTGCTGAGCTGGGACCACTATGTGGCCAGCAGCCCTCAGATCTACGAGCCCAGCCTGATGATCCTGGCCCAGGGCAGCAAGCTGGCGCGCCTGGGGCCGCGTACCCTGGAATATGGCGCCGGGCATTACCTGGTGCAGGCGTTGTCGGTCCCGTTCATGTGTGAAACCTTCGCCACCCGTGAAGCGCCCTTGCTGGGCGTGGCGGTAGACATCGACCGTGGCGTGCTGAGTGAACTGGTGCAGAGCATGGACCTGGCACCGGACGCTGCAGTGCAGGCCCAAACCCCGCAATCGATGACTTCGGCAGCGCTGGATGCGCCGATGCGCGACAGTGTGGAGCGGCTGCTGCACTGCCTGCAGGACCCGCTGGATGCCAAAGTGCTGGGCCCGGCGCGCGTACGCGAAGTGCTGTACACCGCCCTGCGCGGCCCACAGGCCGGTGTGTTGCGGGCGTTGGTGGAGCAACAGGGGCACTTCGCCCGCATCGGCGCCGCCCTCGCCCACCTGCGCGCCCACTACAGCGAACCACTGAGCGTGGAGGCACTGGCTGCGCGGGCAAACATGAGCGTTTCGACCTTCCACGAACACTTCAAGCGCTGCACCGACATGGCACCGATGCAGTACCTCAAGCGCCTGCGGTTGTTAAAGGCGCAGCAGATGCTGATTGGCGAAGGCCTGGGGGTGGCGCAGGCCGCGCACCGGGTGGGCTACCAAAGCACCTCGCAGTTCAGCCGCGAGTACAAGCGCCAGTTCGAGCGCAGTCCGGGGGATGAGTTGCCGTATCAGAGCTTGCCGGTGTAGCAGACCATCACCGCGGTTCGAGCCATGGCATTGATTGCGGGCTTGGGCTCAGCTTTGCCCAGCGTCAACTCGAAAGCGGCCACTGTGCCAATGGCCAGTAAGATCCCTTGCGCGACTCGTACAGCGTGAAGTGGCGTGCCGAGAGGTAGAACTCCGGCGCGCTGCTGGCTTCGGGCGGTTGCCCACGGTAATCCCTGGACAGCGTCAAGTGCGGGCGATATTCACGGCTGGCGGCCTCCACCCCCAACGGCAGCAACGCCTGCTGCAACCCGTACACCAGTTGCAACAGGGCCGGCGGTGTCTGCTGTGCCTCCAGCACCAAGGCTCCGGCCCGCTGCCACACCTGCAAACGGTCGAGCAACAGCCGTGGCGCCGCAGCCGGCAGCGCCAGTTGATCGACCGCGGCACAGATCGCAGGCACCTGCGCGGCATCCACATCGCCAAGAAACAGCAACGTGACGTGGAAGTTGGCCGCCGGCACCGGTTTGCCGCTGCGCAGGTTCAAACCCCGGCGCCACTGGGCCAGGGCACGGCGCTGTACATCGCTGACCGGCAGGGCGAAAAACAGCCGTTTGAAGGGGCTACCGCTGGGTCGTGCATCCTGAACCATACAAACTCCCGAACATGAAACGTTTGCGCAAGACTGTAGGGCATTACACCAATGTCGCCCCGTCGTTTCGTAACAATAAGTACAAACTGCCCCCATGATTGTTTATGCTGGCTGGCTTATGCCATGGCGCATGGCCATTTTTCGACAAGTAAACGTCCATGAAAATTGCACTCGTACTCATCTTCGTCCTCTCGATCGCCTATGTTCACCTGCGCGGTCGGGTTCGTCACAAGCTGACCCGCCAGCTGGGCGACCATTCCAGCTTCCTGGCCCCGGTCAACAGCTTCCTGTACCTGTTTTCCAAGCTGCCGGCCAAGCCTTACCTGCCGGTCGAGGCCTTCCCCGAACTCAAGCCGCTGCAGGACCACTGGCAGGAAATCCGCGAGGAAGGGCGCCAGTTGCTGCATGTGGGCGAAATCAAGAAGTCCGACAATTACGATGACGTCGGTTTCAACTCGTTCTTCAAGACCGGCTGGAAGCGCTTTTACCTGAAGTGGTACGGCGAAAGCCACCCGTCGGCGATGGCCCTGTGCCCACGTACCACCGAGCTGCTGCAAGGCATCGGCACGGTCAAGGCCGCCATGTTCGCCACCCTGCCGCCGGGCGCCAAGCTGGTGCGCCACCGTGACCCGTATGCCGGCTCGTACCGCTATCACCTGGGCCTGGATACGCCAAACGACGACGGTTGCTACATCGACGTGGACGGCGAGAAGTACTCGTGGCGCGACGGTGAGGGGGTGATCTTCGACGAAACCTACATTCACTACGCGGCCAATACCACCGAACACAACCGCATCATCCTGTTCTGTGACGTCGAGCGCCCGCTCAAGTACCGCTGGGCAACGGCGTTCAACCGCTGGTTCAGCCGCAACGTCATGGCCGCCGCCGCCGCGCCCAACGGTGACGGCGACAAGACCGGTGGTATCAACCGGCTGTTCACCCGCATCTACAAGATCCGCGAGCGCGGCAAGGCACTGAAAAAGCGCAACCGCATGCGCTACTACCTGGAAAAATGGGCCGTGGTCGCGGCGTTGGTGCTGGTGTTCATCTACATCTGACCGGGTCATGCAGGCCTTTGTACCAAAGGCCTGCAAGCACCCACCAAAGTACAAGCCTCACACTTGCCACACTTCGACTAGCCTGAAAGCTCCACTCGCAACCACCCCAAGGTGAAGACGATGAGCATGATGGACTGGGACGCCTACCGTAAGCAGTTGATGGCCGGCATCGGCGATCTCAAGCAACTCTCCCCCGACACCGTGGCCGGCTACATGACCGCCAGCGGTGCGGGGGCCAAGACCAACCACCTGGACGCCAAGACCCGCGAGCTGATCTCTCTGGCGGTGGCCGTGACCACCCGCTGCGACGGCTGCATCGCCGTGCATTCGCAGCAGGCGGTCAAGCATGGCGCCAGCCGCGAGGAAATTGCCGAGGCGCTGGGCGTGGCCGTGGCGATGAATGCCGGTGCCGCGCTGGTCTACTCGGCGCGGGCCATGGATGCGGTCGGCAAGGCCAACGGCTGAGCACAAACGGCGCCGCCGCCCTTGCGCGACGGCGCCGCGCGACCCAGACTGGGCGGCTTAGCCCGCGCAGGAACCCGCATGATCCACATTCGCCCCATGACGCCCGACGATTTCGATCGTTTCTGGCCCACCTTCCAGGCCATTGTCCAGGCCCGTGAAACCTATGCCTTCGACCCTGCCCTGAGCTTCGAACAAGCCCGCCAGTTGTGGCTGGAACTGCCCTTGCATACGCTGCTGGCCGAAGAAGATGGCGAGCTGCTGGGTTCGTATTACCTCAAGGCCAATGCTGCCGGGCCTGGCGCGCACGTCGGCAATTGCGGCTACATGGTCTGCGAACAGGCGCGTGGCCGTGGCGTGGCGCGCCTGATGTGCGAGCACTCGCAGAAGCTGGCACGCCAGGAGGGCTTTCTGGCCCTGCAGTTCAACTCGGTGGTGGCCAGCAATGAAGTGGCCGTGGCGCTGTGGCACAAACTGGGCTTCGAGACCGTTGGCCGCTTGCCCAAGGCCTATCGCCATGCCCGCCTGGGGCTGGTGGACTGCCTGGTGATGTACAAATGGCTGGCGGACGAGCCGGTGCTGGAGAAACCGCCACTGCTGATCGGACGCAAGAACATCGAAGCGCGCGTATCGCGGCGACGCGGGCGCTGATCGGCCAACCGCCCCCACCCACACCGCGCATTTGACGCCCCGGCGTTTCAATGGTCAGATGCGCGCCAGTTTCAGGTGCCCTGTACCGCCGCGTGCAGGGTGAAACGGGAAGCCGGTGCGTCGTATCGACCACGACAAGTCCGGCGCTGCCCCCGCAACGGTAAGCGAGCGAACCCTTCGACATACCACTGTGCTCAGGCATGGGAAGGTGAAGGTTTCATGCCCCTCGCAAGCCCGGAGACCGGCCTGAAGCTTCACTTGGCAACCCGCGGTGGGCGGGCGCAGGCCGGTATCCGTGCGCGCGCCTGCCTGCACGGTTCGCCTTTGCGTGTTTTCCACCGGGATCCATTCATTCCTGCAGCAGTGGAACGACATGTCCCGTATGTTCAAGCTTCACCCCCTGGCGGCCTGCCTGGCCGTCGCCCTGCCAGCCCTGGCCGATGACCAGGGCCGACAGCCCCTGGCCCTGCCCTCCACGGCCATCACCGACACCCTCGACAGCCACGCTATCGACCTGGTCACGCCGACCCAGGCCGGCTCGCGCCTTGGCCTCAACGCCCTGGAGACGCCGGCCAGCACCAGTAGCATCAACACCGAGCAGATCCAGCAACGCAACAACCTCACCGTGCAGGACGCCGTGACCCGTTCGCCAGGCATCACCTTTGTCGGCTCCCCGGGCGACGGCGGCACGGGCCTTTCTGCTCGCGGCTTTGCCGGGCACAGCTCGGTGATGACCCTGTTCGACGGCGCACGTCTGTACACCGGCGCCGGCACCCAGACCTTCCCTGTCGACCCGTGGATGGTCGAGCGCATCGACGTGATTCGCGGCCCGGCTTCGGTGCTGCATGGCGAGGGCGCCACCGGCGCGGTGGTCAACGTGATCCCGAAAAAGCCGTTTGCCGGCGAAGTGCGTAACCACCTGCGCCTGGGCTACGGTTCGTGGGACCGCCAGCAGCTCGGCCTGGACAGCGGTGGCAGCCTCAGCGAACGCCTGAGCTACCGCCTGACCCTGAACCAGCAAGGGGGCAATGGCTGGGTCGACCGCACCCCTTCGCGCAGCCTGGCCCTGAGCGCCGCGCTGCGTTTCGACGCCAGCGACGACCTCAGTTTCACCCTCGCCCACGACCGTGGCGATGCGGAACCCGCCAACTACTACGGCACGCCACTGATCGATGGCCACTACCGCAGCAGCCTGCGCAAAAAAAACTACAACGTGCAGAACGACGTGCAGCACTACGTCGATGAATGGACCCATCTGAACACCGACTGGACGCTGAACGACCACCTCAGCGCCAGCAACCAGCTGTACTACATCAAGAGCCGCCGCCACTGGCGCAACGCCGAAGACTACAGCTGGGACGCCGAGCGCCAGCAGTTGCAACGCGGCAGCTACCTGGAGATCAAGCACAACCAGGAGCAGTTCGGCGACCGCCAGACCTTTACCTTCGACCACACCCTGTTCGGCCTGGCCAGCAAGACCGTGGTTGGCGCCGAGTACAACAAGGTACGTTTCAACGTTGACAGCAATGCCCCCTACAACGATGTGGGCGGCGACTACATCGACCCGTGGCAGCCGCAGCCTGGCTGGTTCCACAGCGCCTCGCCCCTGCGCCCGCAAACCTTGTCCACCACCCACACCTTCGCCTTGTTCGCCGAGAACCGCCTGCAGCTGAGCGATCGGCTGTCGTTGGTCACGGGCGTGCGCCGCGACCAGAACCACATCGACCGCGACAACCTGGTCGATGGCAGCCGCAGCGACCACAGCCTGCAAGGCGGCAACTGGCGCGTCGGCCTGGTGTATGCGTTTACCGACGACCTGTCGCTGTACGGCCAGTACTCCACCAGTGAGGACGGGGTGAACAACCTCATCAGCCTCAGCCCGGCCCAGATGCACTATGACCTGACCGAAGCGAAGCAGACCGAGGTAGGCCTGAAACAACGCTTCTGGGACGGTCGCGGTGAATGGACGTTGGCGGCCTACCACATCGTCAAGAAGAAGCTGCTGGTGGACGACCCGATCACCCACGAGAAGCAGCAGGCCGGGCAGCAGACGTCTGATGGCCTGGAAGCGACCTTGGAACTGGCGCTGGCGCATCAGTGGCAGGTGTCGGCGAACGCATCGCTGGTGCGCGCCAAGTATGATGACTTTGACGAAATGGTCGGCGGTACAGCGCAGGACCGCGCGGGCAATCGGCCGGCCAATGTGCCACGGCGTACTGCCAACCTGTGGCTGAGCAAAGGCTTCGGGCAGCAGGTGGAGGCCGGCATTGGTGCGCGTTATGTGGATGAGCGCTTTGCCAATACTGCCAATACCCAGAGCGCGCCTGGGTACACCGTGGTCGATGCCAATGTTGCCTGGCAGGTGCTGCCGGATGTGCGGCTGGGGTTGCAGTTGAACAACCTGTTTGATCGTGAGTATGTGCAGTCGGCGTTCAGTGGGCAGCAGTGGTTGATGGGGATGCCGCGCTCTTATTTTGCGACGGTGGATTACAGCTTCTGATTCAGGTTGCCTGTGCCGGCCTCTTCGCGGGCTCGCCCGCTCCCACAGGGATATCACAAACATTGAAAACTGTGGTGTACCTGTGGGAGCGGGCAAGCCCGCGAAGAGGCCGGCACAGGTAACACAAAAACCTCTACCAACCCCTAACCAATTAGTTATAAGATAACGTTTCACATGACATTCATTCCTATCAGCGACCCTCCATGACAAGCGCCAGCGCCACCCCCACCCTGCTCACCCAGCGCCTGCAGAGCATCGACGCCCTGCGCGGCCTGGTGATCCTGTTCATGCTTCTGGACCACGTCCGCGAAACGTTCTTCCTGCACCGCCAGGTCAGCGACCCGATGGCCATCGACACCACCGAGCCGTCGCTCTTCATCAGCCGCACGCTGGCCCACCTCTGCGCGCCAGTGTTCGTCCTGCTGACCGGCCTTTCGGCCTGGCTGTATGGCGAAAAGCATCAGGGCCGTGGCGATGTGTCGGCGTTCCTGTTCAAACGCGGGCTGTTTCTGGTGGCGCTGGAGTTTACGCTGGTCAACTTCGCCTGGACCTTTCAGCTGCCGCCCAGCGTCATCTACCTGCAAGTCATCTGGGCGATTGGCATCAGCATGATCGCCCTGTCGCTGCTGGTATGGCTGCCACGCGCCGCCCTGCTAACCCTGGGCGCAGTCATCGTCGCCGGCCATAACCTGCTCGATGGCCTGCACTTCGGCGTGGAATCGGCCTTGCATGTACCGTGGGCGATCCTGCATGACCGTGGCTGGCTGGCGTTTTCCGACACCCTGCGCCTGCGCACGTCCTACCCGGTGCTGCCGTGGATCGGCGTCATCGCCCTGGGCTACGGCCTGGGCCCGTGGTTCGCCCGTGGCAGCGAGGCCGACCAACGTCAGCACCGCCTGCTGCTGGCCGGGCTGGTCGCGTTGCTGGGCTTTGTCGTGTTGCGAATGTTCAACGGCTATGGCGAGGCGCCCTGGAGCGGCTACCCAACCTTCACGCAAACCCTGATGAGCTTCTTCAACATCACCAAATACCCGCCGTCACTGCTGTTCCTGGCCCTGACCCTGGGCTGCGGCCTGCTGTTGCTGCGCGCCTTCGAACGCGCCGGCCAGGCCCGCTGGATCAGTGTGCTGGCGGTGTTTGGTGCTGCGCCGATGTTCTTCTACCTGCTGCACCTGTACGTGCTGAAGCTGCTGTACCTGGCCAGCGTGGCGCTGTTCGGCCTCAACCATGGCGATTACTTCGGTTTCGATGGCATCGCCGCCGTGTGGCTGGGTGCCGTCCTGCTGGCCGCGTCGCTGTACCTGCCGGTGCGCAAGTTCGCCCGCCTGAAAGCGCGCCGTCGCGACATCACCTGGCTGAAGTACTTCTGAAAAGCGTTTTCACCCGGCGGCGTGATGGTCTACCATGCGGGCCGCCGGTTTCCACCACGGAATTAATAGGGAATCCCAGGCCCGCCAACACGGGCCAAACGGAACTGCCCCCGCAACTGTAGGTGCCGAGCCTGCTCCATCGATGCCACTGGGCGTAATAGCCCGGGAAGGCTGGAGCCGGGCCATGACGCACCAGTCAGGAGACCTGCCGGCCTACTTATACCAACCGGCGGGGTGTCCGGGATTGGCCATCTGTGTTGCCCCTGCCAACGGCGGGGCGCGGCGATGCCTGTCCGTGCGTTCCTCACCCGAACTGTCCGATAGGAGATCGCCCAGCATGCTGCCCCGTTTCGCCACCCTGCTCGCCGGCTTCGGCCTTACTGGCCTGGCCCAGGCCGCCGCCACCCATTACCCGCTTACCGTCGAGAATTGCGGCAGACCGCAGACGTTCGCCCAGGCGCCGCAACGCGCCGTCACCATCGGCCAGGCCGGCACTGAAATGCTTTACGCATTGGGCCTGGGTGACAAACTGGCTGGCACCTCGTTGTGGTTCAACAACGTACTGCCCGAATACAAGGCGCAGAACGACAAGGTGCCGCGCCTGGCCGACAACGACCCAAGCTTCGAGGCCGTAGTGGGCAAGCGCCCGCAACTGGTCGCGGTACAGTTCGAATGGATGGTCGGCGCACAAGGTGTGGTCGGCACCCGCGAACAGTTCGACGAACTGAAGATACCCACCTACCTGCTGCCGTCGGACTGCGAAGGCAAGGACAACCTGGTCGGCGCCGACGGTACTCGCCTGCAAGCGTTCCAGGTAGGCAGCATCTACAAGAGCGTCAGCCAGCTGGCCGAGATCTTCGATGTGCAAGACCGCGGCACTGCCCTGAATGCCGAGCTCAAAGGCCGCCTGGACAGCGCCAAGGCACAACTGGCAGGCAAGGACCTGTCCGCTACCTCGGCGCTGTTCTGGTTCTCCAGCGCCGACCTCGACATCGACCCGTACGTGGCCGGCCGCCAGGGCGTCGCCGACTTCATGCTGCGCACCCTGGGCGTGCGCAACGTGGTCGAGTCCACGGAGGAATGGCCCACCGTAGGCTGGGAAACCTTGGCCAAGGCCAACCCCACCTGGCTGATCATCGCACGCATGGACCGTCGCCGCTTCCCCGCCGACGACTACCAGAAAAAGCTCGAATTCCTGCGTAGCGACCCGGTGACCCGCAACATGGATGCGGTGAAGCATGACCGCATCATCATCCTCGACGCCGACGCCATGCAGGCCGGCATCCGCCTGTTCAGCGGTCTGCAGACGTTGTCTGCCGCCTTTGCCAGCGGTAAAGCGGCCCAGTGATGATTCGCCTGTTACCTTGCATCGCGGTCGCCCTTGCAGCCCTGCTGGCCGCCTTGCTGGCCGGCACCGCCATTGGCGAAACCAACCTGTCGCCCAGTGTGGTTGGCCAGGTGCTGGCCAACCACCTGTGGCAGGCCGGCTACCCGGTCGACCCGATCGACGCCGGCATCGTCTGGAACTACCGCCTTACCCGCACCCTGGTCGCCGCTGCTTGCGGTGCCGGCCTGGCGACGTGTGGCGTGATCCTCCAGGCGCTGTTGCGCAACCCCTTGGCCGAGCCTTATCTGCTGGGGCTGTCTGCCGGCGCCTCGACCGGCGCGGTGCTGGTCGGCCTGCTGGGGCTGGGTGGCCTGGCATTGAGCATGTCCGCCGGGGCGTTCATCGGCGCACTGGCCGCATTCACCCTTGTTCTGGTACTGGCCCGCGCGGCCGGCCCCGGCAACAACAACGCCCAGGTCATCCTTGCCGGCATTGCCGGCTCGCAACTGTTCAACGCGCTGACCGCCTTTCTGATCACCAAGTCGGCCACTGCCGAACAGGCACGCGGCATCCTGTTCTGGCTGATGGGCAACCTCAGCGGGGTACGTTGGCCATCGGTGTGGCTGGCCGTGCCGGTGGCACTGTTCGGCCTGGTGGTGTGCCTGTTGCACCGCCGTGCGCTGGATGCTTTTACCTTCGGCGCCGACTCGGCTGCTTCGCTGGGCATCCCGGTGCGGCGCACCCAGCTACTGCTGATCAGCTGCGCGGCGCTGGTGACGGCGGTGATGGTGTCCATCGTCGGTGCCATCGGTTTTGTCGGGCTGGTGATTCCCCACGCCCTGCGCCTGCTGCTCGGCCCCGGGCACAGCCGCCTGCTGCCCGCCAGCGCACTGGGCGGCGCGCTGTTCCTGATTGCCGCCGACGTGCTTTCGCGCACCTTGATTGCAGGCCAGGTGATCCCTGTGGGGGTGGTCACCGCGCTGATCGGGGCACCGGTCTTCGCGCTGATTCTGGTCAGCCGCCGGGGGCACTCATGACCGTCATGACCGCTGTACAGATTTCGCCCCTGAGTTGCCAGGGCCTGGGGTTGCAACTGGCCGGCAATACCGTGCTCAGCGGTATCGAGCTGAGCGTTGTCGCGGGTGAAACGCTGGGCATTGTCGGCCCCAACGGCTCAGGCAAGTCTTCGCTGCTCAAGTTGCTGGCCGGGCTGCGCAAGCCGGCCAGCGGCAGCGTGCAACTGCTGGGCGAACCACTGGCACAGCTGCCCCGCCGCCGTGTGGCGCAGGCCCTGGCACTGGTCGAACAACAGGCCGACACCCTCGATGCAATCCGTGTGTTCGACGCCGTGGCCTTGGGCCGTACACCTTGGCTGTCAGCACTGGCTCCGTTCTCACAAGAAGACCGTGCCATCGTCGAGCAGGCGCTGGCTGACCTCGACGCCCTGCACCTGCGCACACGCCTTTGGGGCTCATTGTCCGGTGGCGAGCGCCAGCGCGTGCACATCGCCCGCGCCCTGGCGCAACGGCCAAAAGTACTCTTGCTGGACGAGCCGACCAACCACCTGGACATCCAGCACCAGCTAAGCCTGCTGCAACAGGTCCAGGCCCTGCCGGTCACCACCCTGGTAGCGCTGCACGACCTCAACCAGGCGCTCACCTGCGACCGCGTGGCCGTACTCGACAAAGGCCATCTGGTCGCCCTGGGCAAACCCCTTGAAGTGCTCACCCCCGAGCGCCTGCTGAACACCTTTGGCGTTCACGCCCATTACCTTACCGACCCCTTCGACGGCGTGCGCATCCTGCGCTTTCGCGCCCCCTGAACCAGGAAGTTCTCCCGATGCCGCTGCGCCCCCTCGCCTTGCTGCTTGCCAGCACCCTGCTCGCCCCGGCCGCGCTGGCCGACGTGCACGAAGTGAAAATGCTCAACCGTGGCAGCGAAGGCGCGATGGTGTACGAGCCGGACCACTTGCGCATCGCGCCCGGCGACACCGTGCGCTTCCTGCCCACCCAGAGCGGGCACAATGCGGCCAGCGTGCCAGGCCTGCTGCCCACCGGGGCCAAGCCCTTCAAGAGCAAGCTGAACCAGCCGTTCGAACAGACCTTCAGCGAGCCGGGCGTGTACGGCATCCAGTGCATTCCGCACCTGGCGATGGGCATGGTGATGGTTATTCAGGTAGGTGACGCATCGGCGACCGAACTACCCGCCAACTTGCCGGCCCGGGCCAAGGCCCGCTTTGCTGCCCAGTTGCAGAAGCTTGAGGCCGCGCAATGAGCCGGTTGTTGTTGGCGCTGCCGCTGCTGGGGCTGGCGCCGTTCGCCCAGGCCGACTCCGCACAGTCGCAAAGCAACGGTTTTGTGGAGGATGGCAGCTGGAGCATCCTCAACCGCAGCGTGTTCGACCAGCGCGACTACAAGCATGGCGGGCGCAACAGTTCCGCACGAAATGCCTACAAGCCACGCAGCGAACGCAGCGGCAAGGCTGAAGAATGGGCCTACGGTTTGATGGGTACCTTCCAGTCCGGCTTTACGCAAGGCCTGGTTGGTGTCGGCGTCGATGCCCACGCCTACCTGGGCGTGCAACTGGACAGTGGCGGCGGGCGTGCGGGCAAAGCGCGCTTGCTGGGGGTCGATAACGACGGGCACCCAAAGAACGAATACAGCCGCGCAGGCGCGGCATTGAAACTGCGCATGGCCAATACCGTGTTGTCCTACGGTGAGCAGCGGGTCAAGACCCCGGTGTTCAGCTCTTCCGACAGCCGCTTGTTACCCGAGACCGCCACCGGTTTCTTCCTCACCAGCAACGACTTCGACACCCTCAAGCTGGTGGCCGGGCACTTCAACGAGAGCACCGACCGCAATGCCACAAGCCACGACCAGGGCTTTGTGGTGAACTACTCCAACGGCAAACAGGGCAACAGCTTCGACCTGGCCGGCGTGGTCTGGAACCCGGGCGCCAGCTTCAGCGGCAGCCTCTACACCTCGCGCTACGAGGACAGCTGGAACCAGCATTACCTGGGCAGTACCCTCAGCCATGCGCTGGATAACCGCCGCAGCGTCAGCCTGGACCTCAACCTGTACCGCACCACCGACACCGGCAAGGCGCTGTCCGGGCGCATCGACAACACCACCTGGAGCTTGGTATCGCGCTATAACCAAGGGCCGCACGGGTTCAGCCTGGGCTGGCAGCAGGTAGACGGCAACACCCCGTTCGACTACGTGACGCGTGGCGCGATCTTCATTGCCAACACGGTGCAGATGTCGGACTTCAACGCACCGAACGAAAAGTCATGGCAGGCACGCTATGACCTGAACATGGGGGCCTATGGGGTGCCAGGGCTGAACCTGACAGCGCTGTACGTGCGCGGGTTCGATATCGACGGCACGCATGTCGACCCGACTGGCGGGTATGCGTACCTGGGGTATGGCAAGGGCGGCAAACATTGGGAACGCGACCTGGAGGCGCGGTATGTGGTGCAGAGTGGCAAGGCCAAAGGCACCACGTTCTCGCTGCGGCATAACGTGCACCGGGGGAACACGGCGCAGGCGGAGCTGGATGGTGACCAAATTCGCTTGGCGGTGGAATGGCCACTTTCGGGTAGTTTCTAAGGTACGGTGATGCCTGGATGGGGGCTGCTTTGCAGCCCATCGCCGGCAAGCCAGGCTCCCACAGGTGTAGCGCAATGCCCGAGCCTGTGGGAGCCTGGCTTGCCGGCGATGGGCCGCATAGCGGCCCCAGTAACTTTCAGGCAACCGAGCTGCCTGCAGGCAGCAAGCCCCACTCCGCCCGTTCCTGCACGCTCATCGTCGCCAACACCTCGGCAAACGTCCGCTCAAGCTCCGAACTGACATTGCCAAATACCCGGTAATTGGTCAGCAGGTAGCGCTTCACCGTCCTCGGCCAGCGCCGTTCCTTGTGCGCCGCATTGATGATCCCTTTGGCATCATGCCGCGTCGCGCCACGCCACAAGTCCATCAACCTGTTCTCGAAATCGCCGAAGGTCCACAGGTCTCTGCGGTCGTCGAACTCGTCCAGCAGTTTAAGTTTGTACAGGGCCATGTATGCCATCGTGAGTCTCCCTCGGTGCAGTGAAAAGCCTTGCATGAGGGAAGGTAAGCAAGCCGGGGCGCCCTGAACATGAACGCGTCGATCACGCCGAAAAGGCCGTTGTAGGCGCTTTCCCACAAATCAGCGCAGCCGCAGTTGCATGTGCGTGGTCTGCCAGACCGGGTCTTGCTCCACGTCCACCACCGCAAACCCATGCCGTTCCCAGAACGCAATCGCACCCGGGAGAAACGGATGCGTATGCAGGTACAGGCAATCGATTCCCGCCTGCACCGCCTGCTCGCGCAATGCACTGAACAACGCGCCCGCCAGCCCCTGCCTGCGATAGGCCGGCAGCACGAACAGGCGCACCACCTCCACTACCCGCCCGGCGTGATAGTCAAGCTGGGCAAAACGATGGTCATAGGGCACATAGCCGATCACGGCAACCAGCCGACCGTCATCGCGGGCTTCAAGAAAGCACCCCGCGCCGTCCAGGTAGGTTTCGGCAAAGTGCGCAAGGTCGTGCGGCAAGGGGGCCGCGACAAGCATCGGGAACAGCTCGCGGCGGGCGCTTTCGACAAACGCCACGACTTCGGCAATGGCGACGCGCGCGACAGGTTGCAGGGTCCGGTTCGGCATGGGGCTGCTGGCAATGGTTGGAAGGCTGGGTTCTACACCAGCGTGCCGGTCAAGGCAAATCACGGGGCTCGTCGCGGCCATGCGGACATCGGTATAATCGGCAGTCTTCACTGCCCGACCAGGCCACGCCATGCCTCGCTTCCAGAAGTTGCTGTTGCCCCTGCTGCTGACTGCCGCCCTTACCGCCTGCGACCAGAAGCCCACCCGTGAAGAACAGATAATCGCCCAGCTACCGCTGCAGGATGCCTACACGCACAATATCGAGCGCATGGCCACGCTGCTCGGCCGCACTCACCCGCAGCTGTCGCAAGCCACCATCCAGGGTGTACTGCGCAAATACCTCACCGTCGAGGACCAGCACCAGGACCTGTTCCGCCTCTACAGCGAGAAGAATTTCAGCGACGCCGAGTTCGCCACCATCGTCGAAGCCACCCAGGACCCGGCCAAGGCCCGCGCGCTGGAAGACACCGAAGCCGGCAGGCGCCTGAGCGAAAAGCTCACCGCCCTGATGCGCGAAACCGCCCGCGATGTGAAGGTGCAGGCGCTGGTGGAGCGACGCATGCAACAGGTGGAAGACGAGCTGAATGCGCTGGACAGGGCAGGCTCCTGAATGCAGCGCCCGTTCACGCGCTAGTGCATATGGCTGTTCCCATTTCTTAGCTATTTTCAAAGCCCGAGGTCAGGATTGCCACACGCCAAGCACGGATTGCGCCTGGATCTACGAACACTCATTCTGGTGCTCTGCGCCCTTACGGCCCTGGTCATGCTGTGCGCCAGCTATTTCGCCAGCTACCGGGTGCAGCGCCAGCTGCTGATCGACCACGCCCTGGAAGCCAACCGGGTGTATGCGACGAAACTGGCGGCCATCACCGAGACCTTCATCGGCAACGCCTTGCAGCAGCTTTCATTCAGCGCCGGCGTGCAGGGCCACCAGTTGAGCGACGCGGCAGCACTGCAGGTGGAGACCGACCGTGTAC
Organism: Pseudomonas sp. RV120224-01b; assembly: GCF_003208145.1. Classification (NCBI taxonomy): domain Bacteria; kingdom Pseudomonadati; phylum Pseudomonadota; class Gammaproteobacteria; order Pseudomonadales; family Pseudomonadaceae; genus Pseudomonas; species Pseudomonas sp. RV120224-01b. Next base: position 45,482 of record NZ_QKMQ01000009.1, read on the forward strand.
TGGGCCAGAGCATGGCCTTCAACTCCACGTTCGTGATCGATGCCAACGGCGTGCTGCTGGCGATTTCCCCAGCCTCGCTACGCCACTTTGTCGGCACCCGCATGCAGTCGCCGGGTGCTCAGGAAGCCCTGCACGAACGCCGCCCTCTGGTTTCCACACCCTACCTGTCGGCGGCCAACAACCTGGTGGTGGCGTTGTCGCACCCCATTTTCGACAGCAACGGCCGTTACCTCGGGTACGTGGGTGGCAGCCTGTACCTGCGAGAACGCAACATCCTCAACAGCCTGCTGGGCGAGCACTTCTACAAGGACGGCTCGTACCTGTATGTGGTCGACCGCAACCGCCGCCTGCTCTACCACCCCAACAGCCAACGGGTAGGCACCGTGGTGGAAGGCAACGCGCTGGTCGACCAACTGGCGACACTGGACAGCGGTACCCGGCAACTGACCAACAGCCTGGGCGTGGAAATGCTGGCCGGGTACGCCACCGTGCCCAGCGCCGGCTGGGGCGTGGTGGCGCAGCAGCCGCTGGCACAGACCGTAACGCCGCTGAGCCACCTGATTCTCAACGTGATCGGCACCTCCGCGCCCTTCGCGCTGGTGGGCTGCCTGCTGCTGTGGTGGCTGGCCCTGACCATTGCCCGACCACTTTGGCAACTGGCCGCCGGCGCCCGTTCGATGGACCGTGCCGGTACAGCCGAACGCTTGCACCGGGTGCCCGCCTGGTACTTCGAGGCGGCCGAGCTCAAGCGCGCGCTGTTGTTCGGGCTGAACCTGCTGCAAGAACGCATCGGCAGGCTTGACCGTGACGCCCAGACCGACCCGCTGACCGGCCTGGGCAACCGCCGCAGCCTGGAACTCAGCCTGTCGTTGCTGGAAGCCGAAGGGCGGGCATTTGCGGCCATCGCGCTGGACATCGACCATTTCAAGCGGGTCAATGACAGCCATGGGCACGAGGTCGGTGACCAGGTGCTGCGCCAGCTGGCCGAGCTGATGCGCCGGTGTTGCCGCGAAGGGGACCTGCTGTGCCGCACCGGCGGCGAAGAGTTTCTGATGATGCTGCCGGGGGCCAGCCTGGAGGTGGCCGCGGTGGTGGCTGAGCGCTTGCGGGTTACCGTGCAGGATACGCCGCTGGAACCTGTGGGGGCGGTGACCATTTCGCTGGGGGTGGCGCGCTGGGATGGCGAGGCAGGCGGTGAGCCTGTGGAAACACTGAGCGAGGCTGACCGGGCGCTTTACCGGGCCAAGCAGGAGGGGCGCAATCGGGTGGTCATCGCCTGACCTGTGAGGCGGCAAAGATGAAACGTGCAGTTGTAACAATGTCTGTCATAAAACTGTCGTGTTCCCGTCATAGGATTGACCTCAACCTGACATTTTCACTTCATGGATGAGCGTCTCATGCGTCGTGTGGTTTTCAATCAGAAAGGGGGCGTCGGCAAATCCAGCATCGCCTGCAACCTTGCGGCTGCCAGTGCCGCCGAAGGCTACCGGACATTGCTGGTCGACCTCGACCCACAAGCCAATGCCACCTACTACCTGACCGGCCTGGTGAACGACGCCATTCCAGCCGGCATCGCCGACTTCTTCCGCCAGACCTTGTCACCGGTCACGGCCGCCGGCAAGAAGCACCGCGTGGCAATAACCGAAACCCGCTACAGCAACCTGCACCTGGTCACCGCCAGCCCCGACCTCAGCGACCTGCAAAGCAAGCTGGAGAGCAAGTTCAAGATCAACAAGCTGCGCAAGCTGTTGGTGGAACTGGGCGAGGACTACGAACGGATCTATATCGACACCCCGCCGGCGCTGAACTTCTACACCTTCAGTGCGCTGGTGGCGGCCGAGCGCCTGCTTATCCCGTTCGATTGCGACAGTTTCTCGCGCCAGGCCCTGCACTGTGTCATGGCCGAGGTCGAGGAACTGCGCCAGGACCACAACCCGGCGTTGCAGGTAGAAGGCGTGGTCGTCAACCAGTTCGCCGGGCGTACTGCACTGCACCAGACCCTGGTTGACCAGTTGCGCGGCGAAGGCATGCCGGTGTTGCCCGTCTACCTGAGCAGTTCGATCAAGATGCGTGAATCGCACCAGGCGTCGGTGCCGTTGGTACACCTGGCGCCTCGGCACAAACTGGCGATGGAGTTTGTCGATTTGCTGGACCTGCTCGAACGCGCTGCCTGACAGACCCTGGGGACGCTTTGCGTCCCTTTCGCGACGCAAGGCCGCTCCCACAAGGTACTGTGATTTCCTGTGGGAGCGGCCTTGTGTCGCGATGGGCTGCGCAGCAGCCCTGAAAATTGTACAGCCAAAGAGCTACCCGACCGTTCATCCGGATGGTAGATTCGCCGCCATGAAAACCACCCGGCACACTCGCACGCTGACTGCCTGGACGCTCTACGCCAGCGTCCTGTTCAGCCTGTTGCTGTGCGGCCTGCACCATGGCCAGATGGGCGGGCTGCGGCTGGCCGGGCTGGAGGGCGGCTTCTGCTCGGTGAACAGCGAACACGGCGTGGCCATCGACCTGGACGGCGCCGGCGGTGACCAGCACATGGCCCAGCTGGACTGCCCGGTGTGCTCCTCGTTCGGCCTGGCCGTACCGCTCAGCAGCGGTGGCTGGTCTTTCACCCCGGCGCAAGCCGTGGCCACCTCGCCCATCGTCGTGCGCAGCTGGGCACAACCGCCACCGCGCTATCAACGCCCCGCCCTCAACCCCCGCGCCTCCCCCACCGCCTTCCCCGCCGCTGTAATGCCTTTCGCCTGACGTCAGCCGGGCACGCCTGCGTGCGCGCTCGCCGTCAGCCATGACCTTTGCGTGGAAGACACACCAACATGCTTCGTAACACCTCCCTGGTGCTCCTGATGGGCACCTGCAGCTTCGCCTGCGCCGAAATCGCCCCCGTTGAACTGGGCGCCACCACCATCGACGGCGAACGCGATGCCGCCAGCGGTGTGCAACTGGACGAACCGATCCGCACCGGCTCGCGCCTGGGCCTCACCGCGCGGGAAACACCCGCCTCGGTCAGCGTCTCGGACCGCCGCCTGATCGAAGAACGCGGCGCCAAGGACAGCCAGGACGTGATCAACGCCATGACCGGCGTGAACGCCTCGGCCAACCCAGGCTTTGGCGGCTTCGTTGCCTACCGCGGCTTTACCCAGAACCAGGTCACCCAGTTGTACAACGGCATCAACCTGGGCTACAGCAGCGCCACCCGGCCAGTGGATGCCTGGGTGCTCGACAGCGTCGAGCTGATTGGCGGGCCGTCTTCGTTCCTGCATGGTGCCGGTGCCGTGGGCGGCTCGATCAACTACATCACCAAACTCGCCAGCCGCGACCAGCAGACCCTTGACGGGCGTATCCGCTATGGCAGTTTCGACGACAGCGAGGTGGCGTTCGGAATCAACCAGGCGCTGGCCAGCAACCCCGCTGACGCCCGCCATTTCATGCGCCTGGACTTCAGCCGTGGGCAGGGCAACGGTTACGTCGACCGCAACGAACGGCACACCGACAGCCTGGCCTTTTCGCTGCTCAGCGACCTGGCCCCCAACCTCACCCACACCCTGGCGCTGGAGTACCAGGAAGACCGCGAAGACAGCCCCTACTGGGGTTCGCCGATCCTGCCGGGGCGCAGCACGATGAAGATCGACAACAGCCGCCGCTTCGAAAACTACAACGTCGCTGACGGCCGCTATGAGCAGCGCGTACGCTGGCTGCGCTCGATCCTCGACTACCAGGTCAGCGACAGCACCAGCGTGCAAAACACGCTGTACCACTACAACGCCCAGCGCGACTACCGCAACCTTGAACGCTATGCCTACACCTCCGCTGGCCAGGTGCAACGCAGCAGCCCTTACCTGCAGCGCCACGACCAGAACCTGCTGGGCGACCGCATCGAGCTGCGCCACGACAACCAGCTGTTCGGCCTGGCCAGCCAGTGGTCATTGGGGCTGGAATACTCACGCATGCGCCAGACCCTCTACCCCACCTCGGGCAGCTGGAGCGACGTGGTCGATGCCGAGCACTTCAACCCTGGCAGTTTCGATGACATCCCCGGGGTGAATGCCGGCCTGACCAAACAACGTCGCCACGAGGTGATCAACCGTGCGGTGTTTGCCGAAAACCGCCTGCAACTCACCGAGCGCCTGGCCCTGCTGACCGCCTTGCGCTACGACTACCTGGACATGGAAGTCACCAACTACGGCGCCGTGACGCCCACCTCGCCGGCCTATTTCGAACGGCGCTGGGAGCCGCTGTCCGGGCGTATCGGCCTGACCTATGCACTGACGCCTTCGGCCAGCCTGTATGCGCAATACAGCACCTCGGCCGACCTGCCCGCCGGCTCGCTGGCAGCCGCGACCTACTCCAATGTGGGGTTGTTCGACCTGTCCAAGGGCGAGCAATGGGAAGTGGGCAGCAAGTTCGACTTCCTCGACAGGCGAGGTGCGGCCACCCTGGCGCTGTATCAGATCGTGCGCAAGGACTTTGCCGTGCGCGACTCGAACGACGCCAACCTCACGGTCCAGGCCGGGCAGCAGACTTCACGCGGGGTGGAACTGTCCGGGCGCCTGCAGGTAACGCCAAAACTGCTGGCCGAAGCCAACTACGCCTACGTCGATGCGCAGTACGACGAATTCAACGAGGCCGTCAACGGGGTATCGGTCTCGCGCAAGGGCAATGCACCAACCAACGTACCGGCCAATGTCGCCAACCTGTGGCTGACCTACAGCCTGTCGTCGGCGTGGTCGGTGGGCGCGGACGGGCGCTACGTGGGTTCGGTGTATGCCGACAACGCCAACAGCCTCAAGGCCCCGGCCTACACGCTGTTCGGCACGTTCGCCCGCTACCGGCTGGACGAGCACACCACGCTGACCGGGCGGGTGCGCAACCTGACCGACGAGGTGTATGCCAAGCAGGCCTACAACAGCCAGTACTACATGGGGCCGCCGCGCACCTTCGAGCTGGCGCTGGATATGCGCTTCTGACCATAAGCGCATTTCCCTGTGGGAGCGGGCATGCCCGCGAACACCGGCGCAGCCGGTGCCATCCACCGCGTCGCCTGCTTCGCGGGCTTGCCCGCTCCCACAGTGATCGCGCCAGCTTCAGGTTTTGTGCAAGACAGCTGCTCCACATTTCTCCATACAAACCACACAAAACCCTCAAGCATTTCGAATAATATTGGCTCTCATTACCGCCGGCATGTAGGCCGGCTTTCTCACATCAAGGAAGTTTCTGTGTTCAGATCGTTGTCTCCGGTAATCGCGGCCACCGCACTCATCGCCTTATCGGGTTGCCAGAACCGGCCTGCCTCCGAAGAAGATAAACAGGCGCGCAAGACATTCGTCAGCGACATGCAGCAAGTCCTGAAACTGGGCATTGCCACCGCCGACACGGGCAAGCAGATTGGCGTGGTCATGCTGGACGTCAAACTCGACCAGAACTCCGCGCCCGTCAGCTGCAAAGCCAGCAAGGCGCCGATGAGGTACGAAACGGTATTGCCTGCCGACCTGGTCCGCTCGGACTTCAAGGCGTTGGCCAGCATGGTCGAGGCGCAATGCTGGAAGACCATCTACCCCGTGGTGCCGAAGTCGCTGCGCGATGAGGACGGTACAGTAGAAGTACGTGCGCCGATGTTCGTGGACCTGCCCGCTGCCGCCCAGGCACCGGATACCCCACGGCGCCAGGCCAATGCTCAACGTGAGTTCTTCTGGCAGCACCTGCTGCGCGATCAGCCGGTGAACAGCATTGGCAGAGCCTCGCTCTACTATGAAGCCAATGCACAAGGCAAAGTCCAAGGGTGCCTGGTGCAGATTTATCCCCACCCGAACCGGCCGGACGACTTCCGCCTCGATGGCAAGCTGCAGGCCGAACTCAACAGCCGCTGCATGGCGCTTGATGTGAGCCAGCTACCGGGCTTCAGCACCGACGCGCACGGCCTGGCCAAGGGTTACAGCGAGCTGGAATACGCCCCCTGGAAAGTAGGCCGGCTGTAAACCGCCACAGCGGTTGAATCAGGTATCCCGAGGTCGCCCTCGACAAAGCACGCTCCAGCGCCCGGCGATCTACTGGCAAGCACAACAATGAGGGCGCGGCCCGACCGCGCCACCTTCATCATGCCTGCCAATGGAACCGGAGAGCACTCGCATGTCCGCACCTCATGAGGTATCCCCCGCCACCCTGCGCAGGGTGATCGCCGCCTCGGCCATCGGCAATTTCGTCGAGTGGTTCGACTTCGCCGTCTATGGCTTTCTCGCCACCTTGATCGCCAGCCAGTTCTTTGCCAGCGAAGACGCCAGCGTGGCCTTGCTCAAGACCTTTGCCGTCTTTGCCGTGGCCTTTGCCCTGCGCCCGCTGGGCGGGATCGTGTTCGGCGCGCTGGGCGACCGCCTGGGGCGCAAGCGCATCCTGTCGTTGACCATTCTGCTGATGGCAGGCTCCACCACCCTGATCGGCCTGCTGCCGACCTACGCCAGCATCGGCTTGGCCGCCCCTGCGTTGCTGACCTTGGCGCGCTGCCTGCAGGGTTTTTCTGCCGGTGGCGAATATGCCGGGGCCTGCGCGTACCTGATGGAGCATGCGCCCAACGACAAGCGCGCCTTCTATGGCAGCTTCGTGCCGGTCTCGACTTTTTCCGCCTTTGCTTGTGCAGCGGTAATCGCTTACGGGCTGGAAGCCAGCCTGTCAGCCGAGGCCATGAACGCCTGGGGCTGGCGCATTCCATTCCTGATCGCCGCACCGCTAGGGCTGGTCGGCCTGTACCTGCGCTGGCGCATGGAAGAAACCCCGGCGTTCCGTGAAGCCATCGCCCAGGGCAAAGAGCACGAGCATTCGCCGCTCAAGGAAACCCTGCGTAATCATGGCCGGGCCATTCGCAACCTGGGGGCGTTCATTTCGTTGACTGCGCTGTCGTTCTACATGTTCACCACCTACTTCGCCACCTACCTGCAACTGGTGGGCAACCTGACCCGCGCGCAATCGCTGCTGGTGACCACCGTGGCGTTGCTGTTCGCCGCCGTCGGCTGCCCACTGGCCGGGGCGTTCTCGGACCGTGTGGGGCGGCGCAAGACCATTGGTTTTACCTGCCTGTGGGTGATGCTGTGCGTGTTCCCGGCGTACTGGCTGGCCAGTTCGGGCTCGATGTCCGGCGCGCTGATCGGGGTGATTTTGCTTGCGGTGGGAGCGTTGTGCAGTGGCGTGGTTACCGCAGCGCTGCTGTCGGAAAGTTTCCCTACCCGCACCCGCTATACCGCTTCGGCGATTACCTACAACGTGGCCTATACGCTGTTTGGCGGCACCGCGCCGCTGGTGGCAACCTGGCTGATCGGGCAGACCGGCAGCAGCCTGGCACCGGCATTTTACCTTGTGGTGATTGCACTGGTGGCGTTGGTGGGGGGACTGGCGTTGCCGGAGACTTCGCGGATTTCGTTGCATGATGAAGTGGGAGCCGACCGCGTGCAGCCTGGAGCCCGTAGTACCGTTTGAGATCTTTGGGGCTGCTTTGCAGCCCATCGCAGCGGTTCGTCGCCACGACAAGCCAGCTCCCACAGGTACAGCATAATTCCTGAGCCCTGCACTGTACCTGTGGGAGCTGGCTTGTCGTGGCGACGAACCGCTGCGATGGGCCGCACAGCGGCCCCAAACTATCAGCCCTCCTGCACCTCTTCACGCCGATACGCCCACTGATACAACGCCGGCAACACCAGCAACGTCAGCGCTGTAGAAGACAGAATCCCGCCAATCACCACCGTCGCCAGCGGCCGCTGCACCTCCGCCCCGGTCCCGGTCGCCAAGGCCATCGGAATGAACCCCAGCGACGCCACCAGCGCGGTCATCAAGACTGGCCGCAAGCGCGTCAGCGCGCCCTCTTCCACGGCCGCTCGCAGGGTACGCCCTTCTTCGCGCAACCCACGGATAAAGGCAATCATCACCAGCCCGTTGAGCACTGCCACGCCTGACAGCGCAATGAACCCCACACCCGCCGAGATGGACAGCGGAATGTCCCGCAACCACAGCGCCAGCACCCCGCCGGTCAAGGCAAACGGGATGCCGGTGAACACCAGCAGGCCATCCCTGAGGTTGTTGAACATCATCAGCAACAGCGCCATGACCAGCAGCAAAGCCACCGGCACCACCACCTGCAAGCGCTCGGCCGCCGACTGCAGCTGCTCGAACTGGCCCCCCCAGCGCGTCCAGTAGCCCGGCGGGATCTGAACCTGGCCAATGAGCGTCTGTTCAGCCTCTTCGACAAACGAGCCCAGGTCACGCCCACGCACGTTGGCACTGACCACCACCACGCGCTTGCCATCCTCGCGGCTGACCTGGTTCGGCCCCAGCTGCAGGTTCAGCGTGGCCACCTGCGACAGCGGAATAAAGCCGATTTGCGCAGCACCGGCTGTGGCACTGGCCGGCACCGGAATCAGCAGGCTGCCCAACCCGTCCACATCGGTGCGCAAGGTTTCGGGCAGGCGCACCACCATGTCGAAGCGGCGGTCACCTTCATACAGCGTACCAGCCGTGCGACCCCCTACGGCGATGGCGATGGCGTCCTGCACGTCACCCACGTTCAGGCCATGGCGGGCGGCCTTGTCACGGTCGATGTCGATGGTCAGCACGGGCAGGCCGGTGGTCTGCTCAACCTTCACCTCAGAGGCACCCGGCACGCGCTGCAGGCTGCTGGCGATCTGCGCGGCGGTGCGGTTGAGCACGTCCATGTCGTCTCCGAACAGCTTTACCGCCACATCGCTGCGCACCCCGGAAATCAGCTCGTTGAAGCGCAACTGGATCGGCTGCGACAGCTCGTAGTTGCTGCCCGGTACGCTGGCCGCCGCACGTTGTACTTCGGCAATCAGCTCGTTACGCGGCTTGCCCGGGTCTACCCACTGCTCGCGCGGGCGCAACATCACGTAGGCGTCGGAAATGTTCGGCGGCATCGGATCGGAGGCGATCTCGGCGGTGCCGGTGCGGGCAAACACCCGCTCCACTTCCGGCACCTGGGCGATGATCGCCTGCTCCAGGCGCTGTTGCATGTCCACCGACTGCGACAGGCTGGTACCCGGCACGCGCAGGGCCTGCAAGGCAAAGTCGCCCTCGCTGAGGCTGGGGATGAACTCGCTGCCCATGCGGCTGGCCATCACACCGGACAACAGCACCAGAGTGGCCGCTGCGGTAAACGCCAGCTTGCGCCGGCCCAGCACCCAGGCCAGCACCGGGGCATAGCGCTGGCGCGCCGTGCGCATCACCAGGCCTTCTTCTTCCTTGACCTTGCCGGTGACGAACAGGGCGATGGCCGCCGGCACAAAGGTGACCGAGAGAATCATCGCACCCAGCAGGGCCATGACCACGGTAAAGGCCATGGGGTGGAACATCTTGCCCTCGACCCCGGTCAGGGCAAAGATCGGCAAGTAAACCACCATGATGATCAGTTGCCCGTAGATCAGCGGCCGGCGCGCTTCGCGGGCGGCGGCAAACACCTCATGGAAGCGCTCGCTGCGGGTCAGCATGCGGCCATGGCGTTGCTGGGCGTGGGCCAGGCGGCGGATGGCGTTTTCCACGATCACCACGGCGCCATCGACGATGATGCCGAAGTCCAGCGCGCCCAGGCTCATCAGGTTGGCGCTGACCTTGTTGCTGAACATGCCGGTGAAGGTGAACAGCATCGACAGCGGGATGACCATGGCGGTGATCAGCGCAGCGCGGATGTTGCCCAGGAACAGGAACAGCACGGCGATGACCAGAATGGCGCCTTCGACCAGGTTCTTCTTTACCGTGGCGATGGCTTTTTCCACCAGGTTGGTGCGGTCGTACACCGTCACCGCCACCACGCCCTTGGGCAGGTTGCGGTTGATCTCGACCAGTTTGGCGGCAACTGCCTGGGACACTGTGCGGCTGTTTTCACCGATCAGCATGAACACCGTGCCCAACACCACTTCACGGCCGTTTTCGGTGGCCGCGCCCGAACGCAACTCTTCACCCAGGCCAACCTCGGCCACATGGCTGACGCGGATCGGCGTGCCGTCCACGCTGGATATGACGATATTGGCGATGTCTTCGGCCGAGGCCACCTGGCCCGGCGCCCGGATCAGCAACTGCTCGCCATTGCGCTCGATGTAACCGGCACCCACGTTGGCGTTGTTGCGCTCCAGCGCGCCGATCAGGTCGTTGAGGGTAAGCTTGTAGGCCGCCAACCGCTTGGGCTCCGGCGCAATCAGATACTGCTTGGCGTGGCCGCCGATGCTGTTCACTTCGGCCACCCCCGGCACATTGCGCAGCTGCGGCTTGATGATCCAGTCCTGGATCACCCGCAGGTCGGTCGGCGTATAGGGCGTGCCGTCCTCCTTCAGGGCGCCCTGTTCGGCTTCCACGGTCCACAGGAAGATCTCGCCCAAGCCGGTGGAAATCGGCCCCATGCCTGCTTCGATCCCTTCGGGCAACTGCTCGCGGGCCACTTGCAGGCGCTCGTTGACCAGCTGGCGGGCGAAGAACAGGTCGGTGCCGTCATCGAAAATGACCGTGACCTGCGACAGGCCCGAGCGCGACAGCGAGCGGGTCTGCTTCAGCCCTGGCAGGCCCGCCATGGCCGTCTCGATGGCAAAGGTAATGCGCTGCTCGGTTTCCAGCGGCGAGTAGCCGGGGGCGGCGGTGTTGATCTGCACCTGGACGTTGGTGATGTCCGGTACAGCGTCGATCGGCAGTTTCTGGTAGCTGTGGATACCCACCGCGGCCATCAGGACCACGGCCAGCATCACCACCAGGCGCTGCTCGATGGCGAATTGGATCAGGCGTTCGAACATGCAGGCGTCCCCGTGATCAGTGGCTGTGCTCGGCCGAGCCTTTGCCCAGTTCCGACTTGAGGACAAAGCTGCCGGCGGCGGCCACCTGGGTACCGGCGGCAAGACCGTCAGTGATTTCTACCTGGCCAGCGTCGCGCCGGCCGGTTTTCACCGGGCGAGCCTCGAAACCTTCTTCAGTGCGGGCAAACACAACGGTTTGCTCTTCCCAGGTTTGCAGGGCGTTTTCCGGCACCGCGACAGCAGCATTGAAGCGTTCGACGCTGACAGCCACATTGACGAACAACCCGGGGCGCCAGGCGCCGTTAGGGTTGGCCAGGGTGGCACGCACGGTGGCGGCACGGTTCTGCTCGCCAAGCAGGCTGCCAACGTAGTTGACCTTGCCCTCGACCTGGGCGCCCAGGTCCGGTGCGCTGACCGTGACATTGCGGCCGGTCACCACCTTGTCCAGGTCACGCGGGGCCACGGCGAAGGTAGCCCACACCCGGCTCAGGTCAGACAACGTGAACGCATTGCTGGTCTCGTCGACCACTTCGCCCACGGTCAGGTGCTTTTCCACCACCACTGCATCGAACGGGGCGCGCAGCTCATAGCGGTTGCCAGCGCCAGCCGGGCCCACGGCGGCGACCTTCTGCCGGGCGTTGGCCAAGGCGATCTCGGCCTCCTGCAACGCCTGGCGTGCCTGCAGGTAATCCTGTTCGGCACTGATGCGTTCCTGCCACAGCTGCTGTTCGCGCTGGAAGGTCAGGCGCGCCAGTTCCAGCCGGCGCTGGGCGGCCTGCTGCTCGCTGCGCAGGTCCGAAATCTGCTGGCTGGCGATCACCGCCAGTACCTGGCCGCGCTTGACCGCCTGGCCCAGCTCGGCTTGCACCGCCTCGACCACGCCGGGTACACGCGGCACCACGTGGGCCGTACGGTCTTCGTCGAAGCGGATTTCCCCCGGAAAACTGATAGCGGTACCCAGTGCCCGAGGGCCGGCGGTAGCCAACTGCACACCGGCGGCCTCGATCTGGGCGATGGACAGGTGCAACTGGCCCTCTTCTTCGCCGTGGCCCTCCTCTTCGTGGCCTTCGCCGGCTTTCTCGGTGCCATGGCCGTGGTCGTCTTCGCCGTGGTCATCGTGCCGGGCTTCTGTTTTCGACGCCTGGCCGAGGTTGCCGGTCCAGGCCAGGCCGCCCAGGCCGAGCGCGGCCATGGCGGCAACCAGAAGGGCTATCTTGCGTGGGTTAGTCATTGTTGCTCCTGCTGTTCAAGGGGGTGCTCAGGCCATCGAGGTCGCCATAGATCCGCTCGACCTGCGCCCGTGCATCGGTCGCCGAGGCCAGTGCTTCGAGGTACAGCCCGCGTGCCTCGATCAGCGTGCGCTGGGCGTCAAGCACATCGAGGAAGGCGAACTTGCCCATCTCGAAGCCACGGGTGGCGGTGTCCACGGCCTGCTGCGCAGCTGGCAGAATGGTGCGGTCGTAGGCGTCCACCTCCTGCATCGCCGTGTGCCACTGGCTGACAGCGCTACGGGTTTCACTGCGCAGGCGCAGCTCCACGGCGTTACGCAAGTCACGCGCCTGGTCGGCACGGCGCGCGGCTGACATCACGTTGCCCTGGTTGCGGTCGAACAATGGCAAGGGCATCGACAGACCGACCACGTTGACGCGTTCGCGGTCCTCGCGGCTGTACTGGCTGCCGAGGCTGACGGTGAGGTTGGGTATGCGCTGGGCCTTTTCCGATCCCAAGGCGGCTTCACCACGCTCGACCTGGGCGGCGGCCAGGCGCCATTCGACCGTTTGCTCGACCTGGTCGAGCAAGGTGTCGGCCCTGGGCGCAACGCCAGGTGAAAGGTTGGCGGCCTGCAACTGGTCGAAACCTGCCAACGGGCTGCCGGTCAGGCGTGCCAACGCCTGGTAGGCCACGCCGCGCTGGGTTTGCGCACGCCGCACTTCGGCCTGGGCCTGGGCCAGTTGCACCTGGGCACGGGTGGCCTCTACGGGTGATGACTGGCCGGCAGTGACCCGCCCCTGTACCACCCGCAGCCCGCGCTCGGTCAATGCCTGCGACTGCTGCGCCAGTTCCAGCGCGGTCTGCGCCCGCAAGGCGGCATGGAAGGCCTGCACCACATCAGCCCGCAGGCCATTGCGCTGGCGCTCCAGGTCGAGTTGGGCAATGGCCTGGCCGGCACCGGCCACCGCAATACGTGCGCCGCGCTTGCCGCCCAGTTCCAGCGGCTGGCTGAGGGTGACGGTGGTGGTGCTGGTGTCGCGGCGAGTGTCCTCGACCTCCCAGGACAACTCAGGGTTTGGGATCAACCCTGCCTGGCGCCGCTCGCCGTCGGCAATGCCGACTTCGCGGCCGGCGGCGGCCAGTTCCGGGTTCTGGGCAAAGGCGGCGGCAAGCGCCTGGGGCAGGCTCAGGCTCTGGCTGGCCTGGGCGCTGGTGGCGCTGGCCAGCAACAGGCAGAGCAAGGCGATCTTGCGGGGGATGGGCACGAACAAGTCCTCGTCGACGCGTGTAGGCGAGGGACTGTAAAAAGCCGTGCTTATCGAGGCGGTGTCGGGAACATTACAATTTTGTAAGGTTTGGCTGCGTTCGATAATCGCCCACTTTCCCGGTGCGACGGTCTCGCCCAATTGACGGAACTAACCAGTCAGTACAAAACTACGCGCATCCAACAACAACAAAGCGATGCCCGTCATGAAGCCCCTTATTCTTGTGCTCAACGGCCCTAACCTGAACATGCTGGGCACCCGCGAGCCTGCCCAATATGGCCACGAAACCCTTGCGGACCTGGCGCAAAGCTGTGCCGATACTGCCCATGCCCACGGCCTGGAACTCGAATTCCGGCAAACCAACCACGAAGGCGAACTGATCGACTGGATTCACGCCGCCCGCAACCGCTGTGCCGGTATCGTGATCAACCCCGGCGCCTGGACCCACACCTCGGTGGCCATCCGCGACGCCCTGGTGGCCAGCGAACTGCCGGTCATCGAAGTGCACTTGTCCAACGTGCACAAGCGCGAGCCGTTCCGTCACCTGTCGTTCGTATCGTCCATCGCCGTCGGTGTCATCTGCGGCCTGGGCAGCCATGGCTACCGCATGGCCCTCAGCCACTTCGCCGAACTGTTCCAGGAGCGCACGGCATGAGCCAGCACGCCATCCTCGCCGGCCTGATCGGCCGTGGCATCCAGCTGTCGCGTACCCCTGCCCTGCACGAACACGAAGGTGATGCCCAGGCGTTACGCTACTTGTACCGGCTGATCGACGCCGACCAGTTGCAGTTGGACGACAGCGCCCTGCCCGGCCTGCTCGATGCCGCGCAGCACACCGGCTTCACCGGGCTCAACATCACCTACCCGTTCAAGCAGGCGATTCTGCCGCTGCTCGACGAGCTGTCGGACGAAGCCCGTGGCATCGGCGCGGTGAATACCGTGGTGCTCAAGGACGGCAAACGGGTCGGCCACAACACCGACTGCCTGGGCTTTGCCGAAGGCTTGCGCCGTGGCCTGCCCGACGTGGCACGCCGCCAGGTGGTGCAGATGGGTGCCGGCGGCGCCGGTTCGGCGGTGGCCCATGCCCTGCTGGGTGAAGGGGTCGAGCGGCTGGTGCTGTTCGAAGTGGACGCGGCCCGTGCGCAGGCACTGGTGGACAACCTGAATGCCCATTTCGGCGCAGGGCGGGCCGTGGTTGGCAGCGACCTGGCCACGGCTTTGGCCGAGGCAGACGGGTTGGTCAATACCACGCCGGTGGGCATGGCCAAACTGCCGGGTACACCACTGCCGGTCGAACTGCTGCATGCAAGCTTGTGGGTGGCGGAGATCATCTACTTCCCGCTGGAAACCGAACTGCTGCGTGCGGCCCGGGCGCTGGGATGCCGCACGCTGGATGGCAGCAACATGGCGGTGTTCCAGGCGGTGAAGGCGTTCGAGCTGTTCAGCGGGCGCCAGGCGGATGCGGCGCGGATGCAGGCGCACTTTGCCAGTTTTTCCTGACTGATCGGTGTTGGCTGCTTCGCGGGCTTGCCCGCTCCCACAGGTATCGCGCAAAATTCACTGATTGCGCATATCTTGTGGGAGCGGGCAAGCCCGCGAAGAGGCCGGCACAGGCAATCACCCTTTCTCATCCAGCAAAGCCTGTATCACCCGTTCCTGCCCGCCATAATCCCCTTCGCCAAAGTGCACATGCCGCACCTGCCCCTTGCGGTCGACAAAGTAATGCGCCGGCCAGAACTGGTTGCCCCAGGCATTCCACACGTTGTAATCGTTGTCCACCGCCACCGGATAATCGATCCCCAGCCCGGCCACCTTGTCCCGCAAGGTGCCCACATCATGCTCGTAGTCGTACTCCGGCGTATGCACGCCCACCACCACCAGCCCCTGGTCGGCATACCGCCGTGCCCAGTCGTTCACATGCGGCAGGCTGCGCTGGCAGTTGATGCAGTCCCAGGTCCAGAAGTCCACCAGCACCACCTTGCCCTTGAGCGCCGGCCCATCCAGCGGTGTCGAGTTGATCCACTGGCGGGCCCCCGACAGCGACGGCATCGCACCGTAGCTGTCGCGGGCCATCAGGTGCCCGGCCAGGCCAAGCCCCGTCAGTGCCAGGGCAATACCCCCCACCTTCAGCATCAGGCGACGATCAATTCTCATGGCAACCGCCGGTGGCGTAGGTGCGGTACTGCACGCTTTGCTGCTGGCCCTTGGAGTCGAGGTAGTCCATGCGGGTGTTCACCAGGCCGCAGGCGTTGCTCTGGTCATCCTGCACCGACAGTACTTTCTTCACATCCAGGTGGTCACCGTAGCGGTACTGCATGGCACCGGCATCGCCCATGGGCGCGGTGGCGGCCTGGGCGGCGATAGCGCCGAAGCTGAGCACGGCGAACAGGCTGGCGCTGGCGAAGGTCTTGACGTTCATGGCATCTCTCCTGAGTAACACTTGGGTATGGGAAGTTGTGCTTCCCGGTCGAGAGCCATTTCACGCCTGCCAGGTATCCCGTATGTGTCGTTCGAGGCTGTGATGTGCTTCCTGCTGTATCTGTACAAAGCCCAGATACACTGCAATACAAAACCCGGCAGGCAAGCGCGAACGCGCTCGGTACACTGCGCCCATCCCCCTTTACACAGGAACGCTGCGCATGGAACACGTCGATCACATCCTGATCGTCGACGACGACCGCGAGATTCGCGAACTGGTCGGCAACTACCTGAAGAAGAACGGCCTGCGCACCAGCATCGTCGCCGACGGCCGGCAGATGCGCGCCTTTCTGGAAGCCAATAGCGTCGACCTCATCGTGCTCGACATCATGATGCCCGGTGACGACGGGCTGCTGCTGTGCCGCGAGTTGCGCGCCGGCAAGCACCGCAACACCCCGGTATTGATGCTCACCGCACGCAACGACGAAACCGACCGCATCATCGGCCTGGAAATGGGCGCCGACGACTACCTGACCAAACCGTTCTCCGCCCGCGAGCTGCTCGCCCGCATCAACGCTGTGCTGCGCCGCACGCGCATGCTGCCGCCCAACCTCACCATCAGTGAAAGCAGCCGCCTGCTGGGTTTCGGCCAGTGGCGCCTGGACACCACCGCACGCCACCTGCTCGACAGCGAAGGCACCCTGGTGGCCCTTAGCGGCGCCGAGTACCGCCTGCTGCGGGTGTTCCTCGACCACCCACAGCGGGTACTCAGCCGCGAACAGCTGCTCAACCTGACCCAAGGCCGCGAGGCCGACATCTTCGACCGCTCCATCGACCTGCTGGTCAGCCGCCTGCGCCAGCGCCTGGGCGACGACGCCCGCGAACCCAGCTGCATCAAGACCGTGCGCAGCGAGGGCTATGTGTTCTCGTTGCCCGTGCAACTACTCGAGTCACCGTCATGAAGTGGCCACGCACCCTGGCATCACGCCTGGCGCTGATCTTCTTCACCGGCCTGGTGCTGGCGTACGGCCTGTCGTTCGGCTTGCAGGCCTACGAGCGCTACATCAGCAGCCGCTCGATGATGCTCAGCAACCTGGAACAGGATGTGGCCACGTCGGTCGCCATCCTCGACCGCCTGCCCGCAGCCGAACGTGCCGCCTGGCTGCCACGCCTGGAGCGGCGTACCTATCGCTACCGCCTGGACCACGGCCTGACAGGCGAGGCGATGCCCAGCAGCGACCCGCCCATGGCCGCCGAGTCGATCGTGAAGGCCATTGGCAGCGACTACCGCCTGACCTTCCAGGAAATACCCGGGCCGAACGCGCACTTCCAGGCGCACCTGAGCCTGGCCGACGGTGCGCCCCTGACCATCGACGTGACCCCGTCGCCGGTCCCGGTGGCCCGCTGGTTGCCCGTGGTATTGCTGATTCAGCTGGCCGTGCTGCTGCTGTGCACCTGGCTGGCAGTGCGCCTGGCCATCGGCCCCCTCACCCGGCTGGCCCACGCCGTGGACAACCTCGACCCGGACAAACCCGGTGTGCAACTGGATGAAAGCGGCCCGCGCGAGGTGAAGTACGCCGCCGTGGCCTTCAACGCCTTACAGGCACGCATCGCCGCCCACCTCAAGGAGCGTATGCAACTGCTGGCAGCCATTTCTCACGACCTGCAAACGCCGATCACACGCATGAAACTACGCGTTGAGGTGATGGACGATGGGGTCGAGAAAGACAAGCTGTGGAGCGACCTGGGTGAAATGGAGCACCTGGTGCGCGAAGGCGTGGCCTATGCCCGCAGCATGGACACCAGCACCGAAGCACCCTGCCGGGTCAACCTCGATGCCTTCCTTGATAGCTTGGTGTTCGACTACCAGGACAGCGGCGCTCAGGTCGAGCGCCACGGCAGCACTGGCAGCCTGCTGGAAACGCGCCCGCATGCACTGCGCCGGGTGTTGGTGAACCTGGTGGACAACGCCCTCAAGTTTGCCGGCGCCGCCGAACTGGAAGTGTGCCGCGAGGGCGGCACGACCGTAATCCGTGTGCTCGACAACGGGCCGGGGATTCCCGGCGGCGAACTGGACGAAGTGCTCAAGCCGTTCTACCGGGTAGAGGGTTCACGCAATCGCAGTACGGGGGGTACCGGGCTGGGGTTGGCCATTGCCCACCAGTTGATCCAGGCCATGGGGGGCCGGCTGACCTTGAGCAACCGAGAACGTGGCGGATTGTGCGCGCAGATCGAACTCAAATGACTGGCTGTGGTGGGGGCGGGTGTCGCCTGAGGCTTCGGTACAAACCGATACACAACCCCATCACCCCCGACACACTGCAGATACCCCACCCCCACACACTCCCAGCCACATAACCTGATCCTGGGAGCCCCTTGATGAAAGCACTTACTTTGACCACCTTCGACCGCGTCGGCACCTGGAGCGCCGACCTGCCACTGCGGCTGTTCCTGGCTTGGGAGTTTTTTGAATCCGGCCTTGAGAAGTTCAATGGCAACAACTGGTTCGCCGACCTGCAAGGCAGCTTTCCGTTCCCCTTCAACCAGCTGCCCGCGGAGCTGAACTGGCAGCTGTCGATGTGGGCCGAGCTGGTGCTGCCGTTGCTGCTGTTGCTGGGTCTGGGGACGCGGCTGGCATCGCTGGGGCTGATGGTGGTGACTGTGGTGGCAATTGCTGCGGTGCATTGGCCGGCGCACTGGTCGAGCCTGGCCGAGTTGGCACAGGGGTATGCCATTACTGACCAGGGCTTTGGCAACTTCAAGTTGCCCCTGATTTATCTGGTGGCGTTACTGCCGCTGCTGCTCAAAGGGGCTGGGCGGTTGAGCCTGGATCATTGGCTGCGGATGCGCTTCAACAGGTGATATCGCCGGGGCTGCTTTGCAGCCCATCGCCGGCAAGCCAGCTCCCACAGGCTC
This sequence comes from Pseudomonas sp. RV120224-01b, assembly GCF_003208145.1. Taxonomy (NCBI): domain Bacteria; kingdom Pseudomonadati; phylum Pseudomonadota; class Gammaproteobacteria; order Pseudomonadales; family Pseudomonadaceae; genus Pseudomonas; species Pseudomonas sp. RV120224-01b. The sequence continues at coordinate 64,071 of NZ_QKMQ01000009.1, forward strand.
GGCGCAAGCTGCTCTTTGTGGGAGCTGGCTTGCCGGCGATGGGGCGCAAAGCGCCCCCAAGGCCCTCAAACTGTTCCGACAATGACACCCTGTTCGCGCAACCCCTCCAGCAATGCCAGCCCCTGCTGCACATCCCCTCCCAACGCCTCCAGCCGCGCCCGCCCGGTACCCTGCTCCAGCGCCAGCAACCGATAGGCCATCGGCGCCAGGCGCGCAAAGCGCACCGTCAACGCAGCATCGCGATACACCAGCAGCAACGTCGGCACCTCGGGCGCAACCGTTGGCTGATAATCCACCCCGATGCGCTCAACCGGCCACTCATAAGCCAGCACCCGCGCCACGCAGGACAACAGCGGCACTTCCTCCAGCAAATCGCCCGCCGGGTCATGGGCCGGGTCCTCGGCATCGCTCAAATACAACTGCGCCTCGACCCACTCATAGTGCGCCAGCTCCAATTGCCAGGGCGCATCCAGCTCGACGCCTTGCAGGTAATCGACAAACGCTTCGGCAATCTCGGTAAACAAGGGCGTCTGGCTACGGTAGTTGGCATAGAAATCTCGCACACGGGCATGCCAACGCTGTTCACCCAACGCCTGACGCATCACCGGGAAGCTGCCCGCCAGGAGGCCCTCGATAGCGCCATAGAACAACTCGCGGTAAACCTTCAGGCGTCGCGCCTCCACGCCCGGCGGCGGTGCGTTGCGTTGCGGGTCGCGCACGTGACGGGCCAAGGTGTATTGCTGCTCGCGCAACGTCTCATTCATCACGCCGCCCTCCCGACGCCAGTTGCACGCTGCGGATACGCGCCGTCTCGGCCAACAGTTCGGCCAGCGGGGGATAGTTGAAATCCCGTTCGAGCACGGTCGGCTGCACGCCAAAGCGCGCACAAGCGAGGGTGTACAGCGCCCACACATCTTCCTTGACCGGCGCCCCATGGGTGTCGACCTTCAGGTCCGGTGCTTCATCGTAATGGCCGGCTATGTGCATGCCGGTCACCCGTGCCAGGGGTAAGCCTTCAAGAAAGGCCCGGGCTTCGTAGCCGTGGTTGCAGGCATTGACGAAAACGTTGTTGACGTCCAGTAGCAAATCGCAATCGGCTTCATCGAGTACCGCACGGATAAAATCAAGCTCGCTCATCGCCTGATATGGCGCGGCGTAGTAACTGATGTTTTCCACGGCAATACGCCGGCCCAATTGCTCCTGCGCCTGGCGTATGCGCGCAGCCACATGGTGCACGGCTTCGTCGGTGAACGGTATGGGCATCAGGTCGTACAGGTGCCCGTCGTCACTGCAATAGCTCAAGTGCTCACTGTACAGGCGCACCTGGTGACGATCGAGAAAATGGCGGGTCTGGTCGAGAAAATGCAGGTCGAGTGGCTCACTGCCGCCCAGCGACAACGACAACCCGTGGCAAGTTATGGGAAAGCGCTCGGCCAACTGGGCCAGGCCCTTGCCGTAGGCGCCGCCAACTGCTATCCAGTTTTCCGGCGCGCATTCAAGGAAGTCTATTGCACCAGCGTCCATCGCCAGCAGTTCCGGCAGCAGGCCACGGCGCAAGCCAAGCCCGGTGTTCAACGTCGCAGCACGCATAAAAAAGTCTCCAACAGGCACAACGCCCCGCCTGACCAGCAGGAGGGGCGTTGCGTCTCTTCAAAGGGTAAGGGTCAGGATTTGCCAGCCAGGTGGCTGAACAGCCCCTCGGGCATGGCCTTGCCATTGGCCTGATAGATCGCCTTCAGGTGGTCCGCCGCTTCTTGCTCAGAGATGAAGCCGTCATGGTTGCTGTCGATCTTGTCGAAGTCGCCGGCACGGTCCTTGGCCACCGCCAGAAACTCATCCCGCGAGACCTTGCCATCGTGGTTGCTGTCGGTTTTGACGAACGAGGCATCACCGCACTTGCCTTCGCCGCATTTGCCTTCAGCCCCGGCCTTGGCGCTGGCACCACACTTGCCCTCACCGCATTTGCCTTCACTCTGCGTGGCCTTGCCGCTGCCGCCGCATTTGCCTTCGCCACACTTGCCCTCGCCGGCCACCTTGGCCGAAGCCAGTTGGTAACCTTGTGCCAGCGGTTCCACGGCAAACGCACTGCTGGTCAATGCCATGCTGCCGATCAGGGCGGCGCCGAGCAGGCCGAGGGTGTTTTTTGCTTGAGTCATGATGCAGCTCCACTGTGGTTGGAAAGTGGAGCCATTAGGCCGTGACGGTTTGTCGTGAGTGTATCGGGCAAGGCGCGCTTTTGTATGGGAATAGGTCTGCAGCGCGGGCAGATACAGTGGGATACACAACGCCCGGTAACGGGCCCCAAGCGACCTTGGGGCCAGGACGCGTGTTCAGTCTTCCAGCGGTTTGGGTGGGGCCGCCGGTTTGGCTGGCTTGGCCGGTTTGCTGTCCTTGGCCTTGGCTTCCGGCGCCGCGGCCACCGGTTCGGGTGCGGTCACCGCCTTTTCGCTGGCGGGCAATTCATCGACCGCCTTGAAAATCGCCTGCGGGTCGATAGGTTCACCGCTTTCGTCATCCTTGAGCATGTGCCGTTCGCCGTCCTTGCCGACCAGGATCACCTTGGTGCCCTTGCTCGCGCCCAGCTTGAGCTCGCGGATCAGGGCCATGGTGGTCTGCTGTTCGAGGTTCTTGTCTTCGCGCTTGCCCATCATGTTGGCGACGCTGTAGAGCACCAGGTTGCGCTCTTTGAAGGCGGCCTGGGTGGCCGGGTCTTCCAGTGCCTTGTTCAACCCGCGCAGGGTCGGGTCGGCAGTGCTCGGGGCAATCACCACCAATGGCCTGGCCTTGCCCAGCTCCTTGGCCAAGGGTGCATCACTGTCTGCGGCAAACAGGGGGCCGGCAACAGCTAGCAAGGTAGCGAGAGTCAGTGACCGGACGAGCATGCGTATCTCCTTATTGTCTCGATATACCAATGACTACAGATCACGGAGAAAAATCCGACAAGGAGCCTAAACCACTTCACGCAAGAACGGGCCGTGGAAAAGTAACTGTCGATTTCCAAGCTTTCTGAAGCCAAGGCGACAGCGCGGGCAAAGCCATTGTCACCTTGACTGAGCATAGCCCAAAGCCGCTTTGCACAGCGGCAGGCACCACGTTGTCCTGAACGGTCGTCAACGCACATGAATGCCAGGGTCTTCTGGCCCCACTTCCATGGCGCGGATGGTCATGTCCAGCATCAGGCCCCTGCGTGCAGCACGTCGCGCATCGCCAATTGCATCCACCTGTTCGAGCCTGGCCTCGTCGGTAAGTGATTCATCATCAAGCACGGTATCGAGCTGGCGCCTGAACGGCAGGTCGACCTGAGCAAAGCGCTCTGGATGGATACGCTCCAAATGTTGCTGCCAGAAGTCTCGGTCAACCAAAGAGCGAGCAATCTCATCCTCGGTTTCCGCATTTCGCACTGCGGCCTCAGCCCCAGCCAGGTCCGCTTCAGTCACATTTGCAATGGTATGAAAGCTCATGCTCCCCACCTCGATGGGCAAGTCGAGGCGCTCACGCAGCCCCACCCTGAAAGCCAGCCCCACTTCACTGCCCTCTGCTTCCCGCCCCCGCTCCCAGACCACCCTGGCCGCGAAGCGATCGACAGCATCTTGCCGCCACATCCGGCGCCCCAGGTTGAGCAAGGCACGCTCGGCCTGGCCTTGAGGCGACTCTTCCGCCCGCCAGACCAGTACATTCAGCTCCAGGTTGCTCAGACACCAGGTCGCGCCATCCTGGCAGCCCCACTCATCATTGGCGACCGTCAGCAAGCGCTCTCGCAGTGCAGGTGTCATGGCCATCGCCTGCAACAGCGCCATTACCCGATTACCCAGTGCTCGCGCGTTGGCCCGGAAGTCCTGAGACAACAACAGCTGGCCAAGGACACGGTAAAAACGCTCTGTATTTTGCCCTGCCTCCAGTGAGTCCCAAGCGGCAAGCAGCAGGCCTCGGTGCTCTGGCAGTACTGCATCACCCCATACCTCACGAGCACGATCAAGCCGCTGCAGTAGATGTTCTTCATCCACAATCGGAACATCACTCCTCAACGAGGCCTGCAAGCGCAGCGTCTGGGCTTCGCCCAAAGGGTTTGCATTCAGCCGGATCCGCCGCCGACGCCACACGGGTAGCTGGTAGAAAGATTCTGGAATGTGCCTGATCCGGTTATCCCGCAAATCAACGGCAACCAGCAAGGTGCGCTCGAACAACCCCGGTGGCAATTGCGTGGTTTGCGTGTCGCGCAGGCTCAACCATCGAAGCTCCGGCAACCCGGCCAGGGTAAATCGGCGGCCCAGCGGGTTATGAGACAGATCAAGGAAATGCAGTGACGGGCAACTGGCTAGCGTGGCCGATTGTGCCAGGTTGAGCCTGATTCGATTGTTGGTCAGGCAGAGGTGCCGTAACTGCGGTATCTGCAGCAACGGTTGCGGTATTCGCGTCAGCAGGTTGCCGCCCAGATCCAGACTGCTCAGGTTAGGGAACGCCAGCAGAAAGCTGACAGGTACCTCCAGAAGGTCGAGGTGCAGCATGGACAGGCTGGTGACACCTGCAAAGCGGACCTGCGCAGGCAGGTTGGGCAAGCTGCCAGGCCTGAAGTTGCAGAACATCACATGCAGGTTTTCTTCTGCTGTGATCTGCAGTTCACCGATAGTGATCGAGCGCTGCCAGCAATTGAACAGCGTCTGACGCAGTGCGTCTCGATCCTCCCTGAACTCACCCTGTTCCTGGGCGACCCATGTGTCCAGTGTATTGCGCAAGGCTGTGAACTCCGTACGCAAGTCTGCCAGCACCCGTTCTAGCTGACGCCCCGACCTGCGTACGTCGTCGACAAATGTCTCGATCTGGCCATCGTTCAACCAAGGGAACAGGTCTCGCAAGGTCGCCCTCAGTGCATGCCCCCTGGGTGAGAACCCCCCCACCCCGCCACCGCCCAGCGAGTAGCCCAAGCGCCCATCAGCCAAGCGCGAAGGCACCCGAATAGCGCCCGGGCGCACCGCACTGAGCAAACGCCCGACCTCGTCATGACGACCGACAGCCTCCCGCCCCACCATCACCCTCAGATTGTGCGAGAACGGCTCGCCGACACCCATCGCCTCACGCTGCACAGGGGTATAGGCTGCGGCCATGACATCGAACAATTCACCCGCCTCACCCAGCGGCGAGCCGCGCTCATCCAACAGTTGAAACATGCCATTACGGTGCACAAGGTCAAACGCTTGCGGCCCCCGCTCGGTACGCGCCAGCACCGGCCCCCCCAGGTAACCTTCGTACAACCGCCAGCGCACGCCTTGCTCAGCACCAGACAGGTGCTGCAACATGCCCAGGGCCACCCGCGCCAGGTCGGCACTCTGCGGCGTATCCAGGTACAAGGCTTCCAATACCCGAGTTCGGCGAATGTCCAGAAGCTGGCTACGGGCCGCTTCCGCCAGCCTCAGCGCCACCCTGCCACTGGCCAGCAGGCGCCTGCGGTCTTCTCCACTGGCCGCCTGTACCAAGGCTTGGGCGGTACGCGCATGCAGCCCGGGAAATACCCGGCGTAGCGCGGCACTGCCAGGGTTGTCGCTGGGCTGCAGGGCTTCGTACAAGTGTTGCAACAGTACCCGACGCTGCGTCCATGCCAATTCTGCCAACGCCTGATCAGGCAAGCCATGTGCACCCGGCAGACGTTTGGCATGGTCGAGCACCGTGACATCCTCTACTGCCTCGCCACTGCGCAAGCGCCCGATCATGCCGCGGATGCGTTGATCAAGCTTCACCCGCTGCACACTGTCGAGCAGGCTCGGGCTTGGCGCCTGGGCGTGCACATGCAAACCGCGCACATCGTCGCCGCCCAGTCCATGGAACAACAGTACCTGGTCGATCTGCTCGTCATCGAGGGTATTGAAAGGCTCACCCAAACGTCGGAACATGCGGTACGTACCACGCCACTGCGCCGGCTGTTCGCTCCACAGTCGCCAGGCGCCGGCACCATTGTGGGTCAGCATCGGCCCATGGCCTTCAATCGGGCACAGTTGCCATTGGCCGTCGCCGGCCGGCTCCGTCACGCGATAATGATGCCCATCCATTTCAACCCAGGCCTGCCCCTCCAAGCGCCGGATACCAAGGGCGTCCTGAGTTGCACCGCCTGCTGGCGGCAGGCTTCGATAAGGCGCAAGGTCTGGCTGCCAAAGCCTGGTAGAACCGTCCTCCAGCCGAGCCGGCACCATGGCATCGACCCGCGTGGAACGCACCCAAAGCCGTCGGGCCACGCCAACCCCCGCCACCGTGGCTGCGAGCATGGCAACGTCGGTGGCCACGTGGGTCAAATGGTCGAGCGCTTCTTGGCGGTCCCCTTCATGCAAGGCCTCGATACCCTGGTAAACCTCACCCAGCAGCTCCCACGCTGTCACGGCAAGCAGGGCCAGGCCAAGGCCCGGCACAAAGAAACTGGCCAGGTTGAGCAGCGCCCACCCCTCGGCAGCCAGACGCTGGTCATGCTGGCGCTGCACCTCACGGTCCAGCCTGGCCACAGGCACCGCGATCATCGCCGCATCCTCCATGATCTGGTGAATACGTGCCTGTGCCAAACCATTGAACAACGGTTGCGAATAACCCTGCAAATGCGGTTCGAGATCGCGGAACGCCCAGTCCGCCAGGTCATCGAACAGCGCCGAAACCTGAGCAAAGAAAGCCTGGCTGTCACGTCGTAGCACGAAGCGGCTGAAAAAACGCTGGTAGGCTTTGTCTCGCAGGCGACGCCCCAACTCGCGGTTCAGCTTGTCGACGCTCTCGAATGCGCACCAAGGCGACACAGGGTCGCCTGGCACATAGAGCAACACACGGCGCGTGGTGTTGAAAAGGACACCCTGGTCAATCACCTCGAACACGATCACCTGCTCAATCCGGCAACCCAGCAACTTCAGTTGCCTGGCCTCCACAAGGTCACCCGCCAGGCGCAGCAGCTTGCCATCCTCGCACATGGCCACCACCAACTTGAGCTCGCTGTCATCCAGCGTCCCTTCCTGCCTGGCTTTGTAGGCGTCTACCAGCATGGCGTGGCGACTGGCATCTACAAGGCAGGACTCCACGCGCCCTGCATCACCTGCGGGCTTTAGAATGGAATCCAGATGACGTTGATAACCCTCACCCAAATCCAGCTCACGGCAAAGCGCGGCAAGCTCGATGCACGTGGGCGGTGCAAGCCTGCCCTGGCGCGGAACCAGCAGCCGATTACCGCGCGGCTGGCCACCGGCCTGGGCCTGTTCGGCAGTGAAGTTGCGCAGTGCCACCTCAAGCAGCGGCTTTTCTTCATAGACCAGCTCGGTGAGGTGCGCGCCTACCGGCTGGCTGTTGATCACAGGCTCGCGACGGCCCTCCAGAAACTTCAGCGTGCGCGCGTTGCCGCCAAGCCCGTAACGCGCGTCAAGGGCCTTTTCCAGGCCCGTCGCAACAAAGCTGTCGATACCTTCGATACCCCGCAGCAGCGCATTGGCTTGCTCACGGCTGCGAAGGCTGTTCGCCAATGCCTTGCTGACCTCTGGCAGTTGCCCTGGGGGTGTCTGACGTAACCAGAGCGGCAGGCGCTGGCTGATGATGCTGTCCTGGAACGCATCGATGGCTGCCTGTGCGCTTGATGGCGGAGTAGTGTCCATTGCTCGAGGCCTCTTCATGAAAAGAGGCCAGACTAGGGAGCAGGCTCGGCACCGGGTACTAGATAGCTAACGCCTGCGCTCAGAACAGCTGTAACTGGCGGCCAGTCAGCGTGGAGAAATCATCGCCAACGAACGGCAGGATGGCATCGGCAACCGGCTGCAACTGCCGGCTGAGGTAGTGCTCGTAATCGATCGGCGATTGAAGGTTTTCCATCGGCTCGGGGCCGGCGGTAGTGATGACGTAACTGATCCAGCCGCCGCGCTGGTACTGGCGAGGGCGACCGAGCCGGCTGTTGTATTCATCGGCCTGGCGCGCAGCACGTACATGGGGTGGCACGTTGCGCTGGTAATCGGCCAGCGGCCGACGTAGGCGCTTGCGGTACACCAGCAGGTTGTCGAGCTCGCCCGCCAGGGTCTGCTGCACGTAGTGGCGCACATAGTCGCGATACGGCTGGCCACGAAAGATCCGCCCGTACAGTTCCTGCTGGAACTGCTGCGCCAGTGGTGACCAATCGGTGCGCACCGACTCCAGGCCCTTGTAAACCACATCCTCGCTACCGTTTGGGCGTTGTACCAGCCCGGCATAACGCTTCTTGCTACCCTCGTCGGTCCCACGGATGGTCGGCATCAGAAAACGCCGGTAATGCACTTCGAACTGCAGCTCCAGTGCGCTTTCCAGGTTCATCTGCTGGCGCAGGTGCTCGCGCCACCACTGATTGACGTGGGCGACCAGTTCTCGGCCTATCTGCGCCGCAGCCGCTTCACCATGGGCACCCTTGAGCCAGACGAAGGTGGAGTCGGTATCGCCATAGATGACCTCGTAGCCCTTGGCCTCGATCAACGCCCGGGTCTGGCGCATGATCTGGTGACCGCGCATGGTGATCGACGAGGCCAGGCGCGGGTCGAAGAAACGGCAACCGCTAGAGCCCAGCACGCCGTAAAAGGCATTCATGATGATCTTCAGCGCCTGCGACAGCGGTGCGTTGCCCTCACGCTTGGCCGCCTCCCGCCCTTGCCAGACGCGCTCGACGATAGCCGGCAAGCAATGCTGGCTGCGTGAGAAACGCCCACCCCGGAAGCCTTCTACCGAGTGCTCATCGTCGGGCAAGCGCAGGCCCTCGACCAGCCCTACCGGGTCGATCAGGAAGGTCCGGATGATCGACGGGTAGAGGCTCTTGTAGTCCAGCACCAGCACCGAGTCGTAAAGGCCTGGGCGCGAATCCATCACGAAACCACCGGGGCTGGCTTCGTCAGGGCGGCTGCCCAGGCTGGGGGCGACGAAGCCCAGGCGGTGCATCTGCGGGATATACAGGTGGCAGAAGGCGGCCACCGAACCCCCACTGCGGTCTACCGCCAACCCGGTGACAGAAGCGCGCTCCAGCAGGAACTCGAGCAGGCGGGTATGGGCGAAGATGCGCGTGACCAGCTCGCAATCCTTGAGGTTGTAGCGTGCCAGGGCGGGTTTGTCCTCGGCGAAGCGGCGGTTGATTTCGTCCATGCGCTGGTAGGGGGTGTCGATGGCCTTGCCTTCACCGAGCAAGGTTTGCGCGACATTCTCCAGGCTGAACGACGCAAAGCTCCAGGTTGCCGAGCGCAGCGCTTCGATGCCGTCGATCAACAGCCGCCCCGGCGCGTCGGCGAAGACATGGCCGCCACTGGCGTGGCTGCGCAAGGTCATGGGGGCGCCGTTGCGGCCCAGTGCCAGCGGCACCTGCAGCAGCTTGGCGTGCTCGTGCAACAGGCGCAGGTCGAACTGGATCAGGTTCCAGCCGATGATTGCATCCGGGTCGTGCTCCGCCATCCACTGGTTGAGGCACACGAGCAACCCGGCACGGTCATCGCAATAGTGCAGATCGAAGTCGAGGCCCTCGGGGTCGCCGTTGGCCGGGCCGAGCATGTACACCTGACGCTGGCCGCAGCCTTCCAGGGCAATGCTGTACAGCTCGCCACGTTCACTGGTTTCGATATCCAGCGACACCAGACGCAGCGGTGGACGATAGCCCGGCAGGGGCTTGAGCTGGGCATCGCAGATCACGCCCTGGTCATCGGGTTGCCCGGTGAACTGCACCGGCGCGGTGACGAAGCGCTCCATCAGGTAGCGCTCAGGCGGGCGGATATCCGCTTCGAACACCTCGATCCCTGCCGTGCGCAGGCGTTGCTCCAGCTGCATCAGTTGCCGGTGCTGCCGGCAATAAAGGCCCATGACCGGGCGCTGGTCGAAATCCTTTAGCTGCAAGGGCCGCAGTTCGACGCCAGGTTCGTTCGCCAGCAACACCTGCGCGTGCGCCGCTTGCGCTTGCGGGACGAACGCCACCGAAACCTGGGGTGCCAGACGTAGCAGCCGTGGCCCCTGATCGGTGGCGAGCCAGAGTTCCACGCAGGTGCCTTCTGGCGTGTCATGCCAATGCCGGGTCAGGACAAAGCCCTGCTGCAACTCCACTGCGTCAACCTCTGCCTAAAAGGATGATTCTACGCTAGCGTGCCCCCGCCACGAAGCCGCTTCTGCGCGCGGCCCAGGTCAGCAACCAGGCCACCGCTATCAGCGCGAGCACCACACCACCAAACCCCTCCACCCCTGCCCCGGCCAGTAACAACCCGCCAATGATGCCGCCCAGGGCAATGGCGCTGTTCCACACCGTCACCAGCATCGATTGCGCCACGTCGCCCCCTTCGCCCGCCGCGTCTGCACAGGCCGTCTGCAGCAAGGTCGGCGCGCCGCCGTAGGTCACCCCCCACAAGGCGATGCTCAAGTACATCAGCCAGGACGACGCTTGCCCCAAGGCCAGCGTAGCCAGGGCAAAACCCGCCAGGCTCAAGAGCACCAGCGTGCGCAGGTGTCGATCAACCAGCAGCCCCACCAGCCCAATCCCGGCCAGGGCCGACAGGCCGAACACCATCAGCACAGGGCCAATGTCCGCGGCCATGCCGGCTGCCGCCAGCAGTGGCACGATATAGGTGTAGAGAATGTTGTGGCCAAGGATCCAGCTGAGGATCACCAGCAGCACAAGCAACACCCCCGGCGTGCGCAGCACCTGCATGGCGGCCGGGCGCTTGCCGGCGGCCTGCCCTGGGTAGTCCGGCACAGAACGCACCACCCACACCACCAGCAGCAACGCCACCAGGGTGACCACCATGAACGTTGCACGCCAGCCCAACCCCGCCCCCAGCCAGGTTGCGATCGGCAAGCCGAGCGACAGGGCAATCGGCTGGCCGAGCATGGCCAGTGCCATGGCCCGCCCCTGCTGCGCCACCGGCACCATGCGCCGGGCGTGGCCGGCTATCAGCCCCCAGGCCAGCCCGGCGGCCGCGCCGGTGAAAAAGCGCAGTATCAGGGTCAGGCTGTTGGAGTCCGACAGGGCCGTCAGCCCGTTGAACAACACAAAACCGACGATGGCCAGCAACAGCGCCCGGCGCCGAAACCAGCCCTGGGTCAGGGTTACCAGCGGGATGGCGGTGAGTAATGAGCCCAGGGCATACGCCGTGACCCATTGCCCGGCCATGGCCTGGCTGATGTGCATGCCGTCGGCGATCTGGTCGAGCAAACCGGCTGGCAGGGTTTCGCTGAGGATGGCGATGAAGCCGGTCATGGCCAGCGCCAACAGCCCGCTGAGCGGCAGGCGTTCGCTGCTGGCGGACAGCAACGGTGCGGAGGATGTCTGGGACATTGCAGAAGCCTTGAGTAGGAAACGAGGCGAACAGTCTGCAAGGCGAGGCCATTACGGAAAAAGACGGTTACAATGCCGTTCACCCCGGACATCCACGTCCGCAATCAGGAACGCAGCATGGATAGCCTCAGCGGTTTCGTGGTCTTCAATCGGGTGGCTGAAACCCGCAGCTTTGTCGCCGCTGGCCAGTCCTTGGGGATCAGTGCCTCGGCTGTGGGCAAGCGTGTAGCACGCCTGGAAAGCCGCCTGGGCGTACGCCTGTTCCACCGCAGCACCCGCAGCATCACCCTCACCGCCGAGGGCACGCTGTTCCTTGAGCGCAGCCGGCGCATCCTCGCCGAAATCGAGGCCACCGAGCAGGAACTGTCACAAGCCAGCGAAACCCCACGCGGGCGCCTGCGGGTGAGCATGCCGCAGGTCACCGGGCTGGTGATGCCGGCGCTGGCCGAGTTCATGGCGCTGTACCCGCAAGTGGAGCTGGACCTGGACTTTTCCGACCGCATGGTGGATATCATCGGCGAAGGTTTCGATGTGGTGATGCGCGGTGGGCAGCCGGTGGATTCACGGCTCAATGCCAAGTTCCTGGGGTATTTCCAGCACCGCCTGGTGGCTTCGCCCGGCTACCTGCGCGAACGCGGCACGCCCGTGCACCCGCGCGACCTGGCGGCGCACACCTGCCTGCATTACCGCTTCCCCAGCAACGGCAAGCTGGAAACCTGGCCGCTACGCCAGGAGCACCCCGAACACGCCTATGACATCCCCATCTCGATGGTGTGCAACCACGTCGAGACACGCGTCTGCTTTGCCGTGAACCACCGCGGCATCACTTGCCTGCCGGACTTCACCGTGGGCCGTGAGCTGGGCAATGGCTCACTGGTGAGCGTGCTCGACGACTTCATGGAGCGACGCGGCAGCTTCTACCTGCTGTGGCCGTCCGGGCGGCAGATGCCGCCGAAATTGCGGGTGTTCATCGACTTCATGCTTGAGCGGGTGTTCAACCGTACAGGTAGTTGATGTCCTTGTAGGCCAGCGGTGGCACCTGGCCAAGCAGAAAGTCACGCAGCTTGTGCATTTGCCGCGCCTTGGGGCTGGCCTTGAGCCAGGTCATGTAGTAGCCGTCGCCGGTGGCCACGGCGTGCTTGAACGGTGTGACCAGGCGCCCGGCCGCCAGGTCGGCGCTGGCCAGTACCAGGTCGACCACCGAAATACCCAGGCCTTGCTGGGCGGCCGAAATACCCTGGTCGAGGGTATCGAACACTTGCCCCTGATCGATGCTGATATCCAGCGCGTCCATGCGCGCCAGCCAGCGCCGCCAGTCACGGCGGTCCGGGGACGGGTGCAGGAATTCGCACTGGGTCAGGTCGGCCAGGGCCGGTTGCGCTTGCGCCATGTAGTCCGGGTGGCACACCGGGATCAGCCATTCATCGAACAGCTTGAAGCTCTCGATATCGGCGGGAAAACGCCCGTTGGCCAGCAGGATGGCGCAGTCGTAGGGCTCGGAATAGAAGTCCACGCTGTCGATGTCCATCCACACGCTGGACAACTGCACGCTGCAGTTGTCCTCGTGCTTCTTGAAGGCATCCAGTGCCCGCAGCAGCCAGCGCACAGTGAGCGTGGACGGGGCCTTCAGGCGCAGGCCATAGCGGTCCTGGCGCAACAATGCGCAGGCATTTTCGATGATCTTGAAGCCCACTTTCAGCTCTTGCGCCAGCAGGCGGCCGTGCTCGGTCAGGCTGAGCTTGGGGCCACGGCGTTCGAACAGGTCGCAGCCGAACATGGCCTCCAGGGTCTTGATGTGATGGCTGACCGCGCCCTGGGTCAAGGCAAGCTCTTCCGCAGCGCGGGTAAAGGAGCCATAGCGAGAGGCCACCTCGAAGGCACGCAGGGCGTGCAAGGCCTGAATCCGTTCCGACATGGCGACGTCCCGAGCATGAGTAAGACTAATAGTAGGTCATAGTTCCACGCGTTTTACAACGTCAAGAGCGTCTCGGAAAATGCAGGTAAATAATAAACATAACCAAGATCCTGCCTGCATGTGGCTTGAACGTTCATTAAATTTACGCCTGGGGAAATCATGTTTACGGGATATGGAAATTGCTATCGCCTGGATGCGCTAGAGCTAGCCGATGAACATGTCTGGAACACGCAGCACTGGACTTACAAGACCATAGAGCATTTTCGCAGTATTCTCGCCAACCCCGACTTCCCCTGCCTGTTCGGCCGCAAGGCGGTCAACGGCGAAACCTGCCATATTCTTTTCGCCCGCGCCGGGCAGCTGGCCGATGACATCGCCCAAGGGCTGGCCGACTACGTGCGCACCGTCACACCGATCAAACCCAAACAGCGCATCGGCAGCCCACTGGTGGTGTTTCTCGAAACGGCAGCGGGCAGCACCCTGGCCGAACAACAGGCGCTGGCCTGGAAAGTGTTGCGTGGCGTACATGCGCGCGACCCACACCCGTGGCCGCAAGGCATTCCCACCGACCCCGACGACACCGCCTGGTCGTTCTGCTATGCCGGCATGCCCCTGTTCATCAACATGAACTTCCCCGGCCACCAGCAAATGAAAAGCCGCAACCTGGGCCAGCACATCACCTTCGTCATCAACCCACGGGAAAACTTCGACGAAGTGGCCAACGCCAATACCGAGAGCGGCAAGAAAATCCGCGAGCGCATTCGCGAGCGCGTGCACCACTACAACGACGGTGTCGTACCTGACACCCTCGGCTTCTTCGGCGATGCCGACAACTACGAGTGGAAGCAATACCAACTTCAGGAGGCGGGGTCGCTCAACCCGTCGCGCTGCCCGTTCCACGCCCATGCCGCACACCCTGCGGCAACCGACATACTGATCGAGAACTGACCGTGAATACCGCACTTACCGCCACCTATGCCCTCACTGTCCTGCTGCTGATCGCTACCCCCGGCCCGGTGGTGGCACTGATCGTCAACACCGCGGCCGCCTCCGGTTCGCGCAAGGCCATGTTTACCGCCGTCGGCACCAACTGGGCGTCACTGGTGCTGATCGGTGCAGCGGCCTGGATCATTCTCACCAGCGCCGCCATCGACAAGGCCTGGCTCAGCGCCATGAGCCTGATGGGTTGCCTGTTCATCGGCTACATCGCGGTGGGCACGTTGAGGGAAGCCCTGAAGGCGCCTGCGCCGGAAGCGGCGAGCGAAGCCCCCAAGGCCGGGCGTGGCGGGCTGCTGCAAGGGTTCATGGTGGGTATCTCCAACCCGAAGGACATCATTTTCTTCATCGCCTTCTTCCCGCAGTTCATCCAGATCACCGAGTCGTTCGGCAAAAGCATGGTGGTCCTGTCGCTGCTGTGGGTGGCCATCGATTTTGCCGTGCTCAGCCTGTACATCTTCGCCATCGGCAAGATCGCCTCGCAGCGGAGCAACCGCATGATAAGCCTGGCTTCCGGTGTGGCCCTGCTGCTGATCGCCGCCGGTGGCCTGCTGTACAACCTCAAGGAGCTGGCGGCCTGAACGTGAAGCGCAACACTCGGCGCAACCGAAGGAGCGACCATGGCCGTGACTGACATGAGCGCATCTCCTTCGCCGTTGCAGCAGGACTACCAACGCTTTCTGCTGCTGGGCAGCCGGCGTGCCCCGCTCACCGTGCATGTGCACGAAAGTGGCTACCGCTCTGGCACCATCAATACCGATGCGCTCGGCCTGCGCTACAGCCATTGCGCCGGCAAGCGCTTTTCCGCAGCCGAGCGCGGCGGTACTTCGCGTATCAACCTGCTGGTCGGCGGCTCCACGGCCCTGGGTATCGGCGCCAGCTCCGACGAGCACACGGTGGCCTCGCACCTGTCGATGCTCACCGGCGAAGTCTGGCTGAGCCTGGCCGGCTGCGGCCTTAACGCCAGCCAGGAGCTGCTGATGTTCCTGACCCACCAGCACCGCCTTGGCCAGCTCGGCCACGTAGTGGTGCTCAGCGGCCTCAACAGCCTGGCCCACGAAGCCCTCAGTGAAGTCCTCGCCAACCTCAACGGCCCGCAGCACGCCAAGGCCTACCAGGACTTTCTCAACAGTTTCAGCGAAGGCATGCAGCCCGCCGCACCACCCCGTCGGCAGTCGCTGTGGCGGCGTATCCGTCAGGCGTTGGCCACCCCTGTGGTCGCCGCCCCGGTCAGCTGGCCGCTGTCGCCCCCGGAAAAGCGCCTGGCCCGTGCTGCCGATAACATTGGCCGTACCTTGCGCCAATGGGATCGGCTGCTGGCAGACAGCCACGCCACCCTCACCTTCATTCTGCAGCCGTTGCTGCCCTGGTGCCGGGATACCCTGCCTGCCGGTGAACAGGCCATGCTGACCGCGCTGCAGCAAAAACCGGCGAACTTCGACCGGCTGCTGGAGGGTGCATTCGACAGCCAGTTGCATTCGGCGTTTTTCCGCCGCATCAAGAGCCAGGCCGACCCTGTGCCTTGCTACGACATGAACTGCATGCTCAACAGCTCACCCGTGTTCGGCGCCGACCTGTTCATCGACCGCCTGCACCTGAACGATCTGGGCAACAATGCCCTGGCCAAGGTGATCACCGCCAAACTCGGTCTGGCCCAGGAAAAACACGCCCTGCGCAAGGTCACGCCGATCAAGCTCGTCTGACAGTTGCCGGGTGGTCTTCCGGCCGCCCGTCTGGGTGGCTAGAATACGTCGTCGTTCCGATTTGCCGAGGCGCACGCTTGACCGCCATGAACATCGAAGCCGTCCATCCTTGCCTGGCCGCCCATGGGGCTTGCCTGTGAGCCGCATGCGACGCCTGCCCCCGCTGTTGATCGCCCTGATGCCGCTGGCTGCGCACGCGCTGGAGGTGCGCATCGACCCTCATGCCGACCTGCTCTACCGTCAGGCCTTGCCATTGCTGGAGCAGGCCGACAACCAGGGCGACGACGCCAATACACTGCGCACAGCCGTTGGCGGCGACCCCGAGCTCAGCCGTCAGGGCCAGGCCCTGGCCCACACCTTGCCGACAGCGGTTGCCCTGCTGAAAAAATCGGTCGAGCTGGGCCACCCGGTCGCGCAGTACCGCCTGGCGCTGTACTACATGACGTATCTGCCCGTCGCGCAAATTCCGGATGCCGCCTGCCCGTTACTGGTGGCCAGCCTCCAGCAGGGTTTTGCCGCACCCGCGCCGGCCATCGCCACCTGGTGCCGGCCCTACAACGTCAGCAGCGAGTACCGCGCAGCGCTGGAAGCCATCCCCAGCATGGCCACCGTGTACGCCCCCTACTACCCGCAACCGGCCACCCGCCTGGCCTGCAACCGCAGCCGGCCACAAGGCCTGGACATGCTGTGGGGGCGCCAGCGTGACTACCAGGCCGAAGTGTACCGCCTGCTCGGCGACCTCGACCCGCAGCACCGCCTGACCCTCCTGCAAAAGGCCGTGGACATCAATGGCTGTGTGACAGCACAACAGCATCTGACCCGCCATCCATAATCCATCGAGCTAACGCGCTCCTACAAGGGACTGCGCGCGGCAGGCGATAGACGAGCAAGATCGTTCAAGCCATGCCCCCACCCCTTCTGGCATGCTGGCCTACCACGTAAAGCATTGCAGCCATCATGCCCCACATCGCCCGCCAAGCCTTTCTCCACGGCGCCATCGCCATTCTCCCCCTGTCCCTGGCCGTCGCCCCCTGGGGGCTGCTGGCCGGCTCCATGGCCATCGAAGCCAACCTCACTGCCTGGGAAGGGCAAGGGCTGTCGGCCATCGTCTTCGCTGGCGCCGCGCAACTGGTGGCCATCGGCATGCTCAAAGGCGGCGCCAACCTGGCGTCGATCCTGCTCACCACCCTGCTGCTGACCTCGCAGCACCTGCTGTACGGCCTGTCGATGCGCCCGGTACTGTCCAGCCAGCCGCTGCGCTGGCGGCTGGGCCTGGGCTTTCTGCTGACCGACGAATTCTTCGCCCTGACCAGCCAGTACGACCAACAGCAGTTCAACCGCTGGTACGCCCTGGGGGTGGGCCTGACCTTCTACATTGCCTGGAACCTGTTTACCCTGGCCGGCATCCTGCTGGGCCAGAACATTCCACACCTGGACCAGTTCGGCCTGGACTTCTCCATCGTCGCCACCTTCGTCGCCCTGATCGCACCGCTGGTGCGCAACCTGCCCACGGTGGTGTGCGTAGCTGTGTCGTTGTTCTGCTCGGTATTGTTCAGCCACTGGCACTGGGAGACCGCCCTGGTGGCCGCAGGCCTGCTGGGTATGGGCGCCGGGTTCATCTGCCAGAAATTTGCCGGAGCCCGAGCATGACCTGGATCCTGATCTTTGCCATGGGCGCCATCGTGTTCCTCAACCGCTATGCGTTCCTGGAACCGCGCCTGCCCTTGCGTCTGAGCTCCAACGCCAGGCAGTTCCTTGGCTTTGCCGTGCCGGGCATGCTCACGGCCATCTGCGGCCCGATCATCTTCATGCCCGATCACCAGCTCAACCTGAGCCTGCTCAACCCCTACCTGCTGGGCTCACTGGTGGCCATCGCCCTGGTGCTGTTGACCCGCAGCGTATTGCTGAGCATGCTGGTGAGCATGTTGATCTTCTTCTTCCTGCGCAGCTGGCTGGCATGAGCACGCCCCTGCGCGAGCAGACACACCTCTGGCAGGCGCCGGCACTGGGCGACGTCGAGATGCTGCACGCGCGTTATTTCCAGCAGCGTTTCGCCCCGCATGTGCACGAAGGCTATGTGTTCACCGTGATCGAATCCGGGGCCCAGCGCTTCTGGCACCGAGGCAGCGAGCACTTGGCGCCGGTTGGCAGCATGGTGCTGATCAACCCTGACGAGCTGCATACCGGTGCCACAGCCCATGAAGCGGGCTGGCGTTATCGCGGCTTCTACCCCGAGCACGAGCGAGTAACCGGCGTGCTCGACGAGCTGGAACTGGGCCGTCACGGCATGACCAGGTTCAAGGACAGCGTCATCCAGGACCCTGCCCTGGCCATCGCCTTCAGCCAGCTGCATCAGCTGTCCGAGGCCGGCGCCAGCGCCCTGCAGCAACAGACCGCCTGGCGCCAGGCGGTGCTGGCCCTGGTGCAGCGTCACGGGCAATGCGCCGAGCCTTCAGCCCCCGGCCACGAACCCCTGGCCGTGGCCCGCGCCCGTGAACTGCTGGAAAGCCAATTGGCCGACCCTCCCTCGCTCGAAGCGCTGGCCGCCGCAGTCAACCTGTCACCGTTCCACTTCGCACGGGTATTCCGCCAGGCCACCGGCCTGCCGCCGCATGCCTGGTTGAAACAACGCCGCCTGGCCCGCGCCCGGGAAATGCTGAAAAGCGGCCTGGTCGCTTCGGAGGTGGCGTTTGACCTGGGGTTTGCTGACCAGAGCCATTTGAGCCGGCAGTTCAAGCAGGCGTATGGGGTGACGCCGGGGGCGTATCGGCAGGCTTGTGCTCAATCTGCAATAACCGCCTGAGGCGCCGCAATACCAGTTCAAGCCTACCTCCAGGTACCAATACCGAGCGGCACATTACGCACTATCGTCGGTATCAAGGGCGCGTCCTTTCAGGTTCCAGCGTACCGGTGCGATGACCAGCATGAGCGTCATCCAGATGAAGGTTGCTGGCCCCGCAAGCACGAAGACCAGGCTGGCAACCAGCCCTGAAACGGCATCCCCAATGACGGTCGTGAAGTAATAAAGGGAAAAGTTCCTGCCAACTTCATGCTCGTTCGACAAGCACTGGATGTTTGTCACGATTGCGATATCGACAAATGCGCCAATGAAGCCAACCAGGAAGAGGATCAGCAGAAACAACCAGGTATTGAACTGCAGCGCCACTGCGGCAGCAAAAAACAGTGCGCCGTAAATTATCCAATAGCGCAGTACCAACCGTGCAGTGGTACGCGGGTTGAAGCGGGTGTAGAGCACGCCACCCAGCACGGTGCCTGCCGCCAGCAGTGAGAATACGTAACCCACCGCTGCCTCAGAGGTAAAGTGCTCCAACACCGAAGCCGGGAGAATGAAGCGAATCACCGACGTGGCGAACATCGCACAAAGCGTGGTACAGCCAATAACGGCAAACAACGGGACATTGCTGCCCTTGAGCTGGTTCACGCTGCGCACCGCATCGCGGACTATGGCTCGCCCATCGAATGCCTGCCGCACGCCTTGCCTTGCTGGCCCCAAGGTAGCAATGGAAATGGCAGACAACACCAGGCATATTGCAAAGAACAAGAAGGTTGCGTCGCGAGATAGCAGCAACACACAGGCCGAAAACACCAACGGTCCAATAATAGAGGCCGTATCTTCGATCACCTGGATACCGCTGTTGACTGAAGCCAGTTGGTCCTTTTCCACGATATCCGGAAAGTATGCGCGAAACGTGGGTACATACAGACATTCAAGCGCGGTCATGACCATCGCGAAGGCCACCAACACGGGCAGTACCGGCGTAAACCAACTGAACAAGGCAAAGAAGGCAAGCGACAGAATGCATTTGGCCAACTCGACCGCAAACAGTGTTCTTTTCTTGTCGGCGTTATCTGCCAGCCAACCACCCAAGGGAGAAAACACCATGCTCGGCAAGTAGCGGAAGAAATAAGCGATGCCAATCAACAACAAATCCGCCTCGACCATGAGTACGATGGTCACGGCAAATGCCGCTTCGAAGGCAAATTCACCGCACTTGGAAAAGCAATAGCCCAATGTAAGTGAGCGCGTTCCGGAGTTAAGACTCAACGCCTGCATAATCGTTGCTTTCCTCAGCCAGCGGTACAGAGCGACTGAATCTAGAGCTCATCCTCGGCTGGACTCAACATGAAAGTTGTAACAACACCCGCACTGTCAGCGCAGCCAACATTGAGACTCCGAATGTTCCTACGCTCAGTAACTATTGGCGAAGTCAGACCAGCCGCCGCCAAACTGTGTGACAGAACGGCTCAGCACATCTCGTCCGCTTGCAAAGGTTCATGCCACCGGCGAGGTAGCGGCATCCACTTTAAACACGATGTTTATTCCTATAGATAAGTAACTCGGTGTTACTCAAGCGACGGAGTACTCCTTTTTGCATCCTCAACACCTCCTGCAAAGCCATCAGGAGCCCCGCCAACCCTCTGCTACACTGACAAGGCTGAATTGGAGGATCCTGCCATGTCCGAAAGAGAGCTCACCACCCTTCTGTCGCTGATGAACCAGCGCCAGGCCTGCCTGAGCAGTGCCTGCAAGGAGATTGCCGACTGGATCGACCGGCAGGGCGATGTGCCCGCCGCCGGCAAGATCCGCGCAAGCCTCAAAGCGCTGGAGGCCGACGAAGCCCAGGTCCGCAAGACCCTGACCTCGCTGACCCTCGACAGGCCGCTGCCGCGCTTTCGTAGCTGAAGGGTACGGCTGAGAAGAAAAGGGCCGCTAAACGCGGCCCTTTGATCGGTCAGTGCTTCATGTGCATGTGGTCATGCCCACCGCCGGCCTCGGCGTTGAGCGCACGCACTTCAGCCTGCACGTCCACGGTTTCCTTGCCGCCCTTGGCATCTTCGATGGTCAGGGTCAGTGGCACTTTCTCGCCTTCCTTCACCTGATTGTTCAGGCCCATCAGCATCACATGCAGGCCATTCGGGTCGAGGGTGACGGCCTTGCCAGCCGGCAGCTCTACAGACTTCACCTCACGCATGCCCATCACGTCACCGTTCATGGTCATCTCGTGCACCTGCACGGTCTTGGCCACAGGCGAAGCCACGCTCACCAGCTTGCTGTCGCTGCTGGCGGTGAGGGTCATGAACGCACCGGTGGACTGCTGGTGCGGCACGCTGGCACGCACCCAGGCCTCACTCACGGTGGTCTGGGCCAGGGCTGGCAGGGCCAGGCCCATCAGTGCCAGGGCAGCCAGGCCGCGTTTGATCGGTTGCATCGACATTCAGCAGATCTCCATCAGGGTGACCAGGTCTTCGGCACATTCCTTGGCGTTCAGGGAATGGCCCAGGCTCAGGCGCAGGGTGCCACGCGTATCGTAGACGTAGCTGGTGGACGAGTGAGAAATGGTATAGGTGTCACCGGCCGGGACCTTTTCGTAGAACACCTTGAATTCCTTGGCCACTGCGGCAATTTCCTCGGGGGTGCCGGTGAGCGCGGTGAACGTCGGGTCGAAGGCCTTGACGTAGGCATCAAGCACCTCGGGGGTGTCGCGCTCCGGGTCCAGCGTGATGAACACCACCTGGAACAGGTCACGGTCACGGCCCCTCAGCAGCTTGCGGATTTGCGCCGCACGCGCCAGGGTGGTCGGGCAAACGGCCGGGCACTGGGTGAAGCCGAAGAAGACCATCGGCATGCTGCCGTAGAAGCTCGACAGGGTGCGCACGTTACCTTGCGGGTCTTTGAGGCTGAACTTGCGCCCGAGGATTTCGTTGCTCATGTTCTTGCCGTACTTGAACTCGAGCCCCCGGGCCGGGCTGCAGCCTGCCAGCAGGCCAAGCCCGAGAACGCCCATCCCGGCGACAACTGCGCGCCGGGTATATAGATCATTCATGAAACCATCCTTTACAGGGAAGGTGCCGGCCCTCGGGACGGGCCGGCTGAAAAACCGGGGCATTCTGGCATGACACCCCAAGGGGTTCTACCCGACCAAGGCGGGGAAGGCCTGCAACCCTTTGAATACGGGCTGCGGCCTGTTGTCGCAGGGGGTTGAAACCGTAACACTTTGTTGCTAGAGAGCCGCCTTTGGCTTAGTAGTAAGCGTTCTCTTTCTGGCTGTGGTCGGTCACGTCACGCACGCCCTTCAATTCCGGAACACGCTCGAGCAGGGTGCGCTCGATACCTTCCTTCAGGGTGACATCGGCCTGGCCGCAGCCTTGGCAACCACCACCGAACTGCAACACGGCGATGCCGTCGTCAACCACGTCCACCAGGCTGACCTGGCCGCCGTGGCTAGCCAGACCCGGGTTGATCTCGGTCTGCAGGTAGTAGTTGATGCGCTCGTTGATCGGGCTGTCTTCGTTGACCATCGGCACCTTGGCGTTAGGCGCTTTGATGGTCAGCTGGCCACCCATGCGGTCGGTGGCGTAGTCAACCAGTGCGTCTTCCAGGAACGGCACGCTGACCGCATCCAGGTAAGCGGTGAAGCTCTTCAGACCCACGGCGGTGTCGTCAGGCTTCTCTTCGCCCGGCTTGCAGTAGGCAATGCACGTCTCTGCGTACTGGGTGCCCGGCTGGGTGATGAAAATGCGAATGCCGATGCCAGGCGTATTCTGCTTGGAGAGCAGATCGGCCAGGTAGTCATGGGCGGCGTCGGTAATGGTTATAGCGCTCATGTAGGTTCCTCACAGACTTGCCGCCAAGTGTACGCCAACCCGCTCATTGAACAAAGTCCTAGTATTTGACTCGGGAAAGCGCATATTCAGGGGCCGCCCCCCGTGGCGCCGCCAGCCAGGCCTGCATGCGCCGGTACAGACCGCGCTCCAGCCACTGGTAACTGAACCACGACATTAGTCCAATGGACGGCACGCACAGGGCAAACACCAGATACGGGTTCAACGGCAGGCGCTGGCTGGCGAACCAGCCGGCGTACAGCACCAGCACATGGACCAGGTACACCGAATACGAGCAGTCCCCCAAGGCCTTGAGCAGCCGGTTGCCTTGGAAAAGCGGTTCCAGCGCGATGAAGGCCATCACGATCATGGCGCTCGGTACGCCCCAATGCAGCAGGCGCTGGGACGCATCCAGGTGATAAATGGCCAGGCCCGCCACAACCAGCACGCCCAGCGGCAACCACCGCCCTTGGCGGATCAGCCCACGGCGATACAGCACGCCCAGGCCGATGCCGAGCAAGAACTCGTAGATGATGTCGTTGTTGTAAAAGCGGCTTAGCACACCCAGCCGGCCCAGCACCTCGCTGGCCAGCAACAAGGCCGCGGTAACCAGCAACAGGTGATGACGCTGGCGCACCAGGAAGGCCAGGCCGAACAGCAGGTAGAAGAACATCTCGAAGTTCAGCGTCCAGCCCACGTTCAGGGTCGGGTACAGGCCATAGCCTCCGGGGTTTTCTGCCGGGATGAACAGCATCGACAAGAACAGATGATGCCAGGCGAACACCTGATGTGGCATCCATTGGCTAAACGCCAGCAGCAACAGGGCCATCAACGCGGTGTAGAACCAGTAGGCCGGCACAATACGCAGCACCCGATTGAGCAGGAACTGGCGCGGTTCGATGGTTTTGTCGCGGGTCGACAGGTAGATGACCAGCCCGCTGATGACAAAGAAGATGTCGACGCCTACGGCGCCACGGTCGGTAAGCAGTTGGCCAATGGGGCCGGTGGCGTGGAAGTCGAAGAAGATCTGCATGAAATGGTGGCAGACCACCACCCAGGCGGCGAACGCCCGCAGTGCCTGAAGCGAATACAGCATGAAGTACCCTGCGCTTGCCGGTGCATTGAGGCCTTTGGGAGCGCTTTGCGCTCCATCGCCGGCAAGCCAGCTCCCACAGAGACCGCGCGTGCCTGAGAGCTACGCGGCCCCTGTGGGAGCTGGCTTGCCGGCGATTGGGCTGCATAGCAGCCCCCGGACCACCCACCTTTTCCGACCGCAGGGTACCCGGAAAGGTCAGCCTACCCGATCAGAGGTTCTCGTAGCGGTTCATATCCAGCACCCCCGCCTCCACCGGCTGGGTCTCCTTGATGAAGCTGTTCAAGTCATGGAAGTAGCGCCAGAACTCAGGATGACTACGGCGCACGCCCCAGCGCATGACGATGCGCTCGAACTTCGCCGGGTCATCTTTCGCATACTCCATGTCCTCGACGAACTCCGCCACATCCTTGGTCGGGATGTTGAAGATGAAGTTCGGGTAGCTGCTGAGCACGCCCGGGGCCAACGTCAAGGTATCCAGCCCCGGCTGATAGCGGTATGCCTCACCCAGCAGGAACGCCACGTTGCTGTGCGCACGGTTGCGCAGCAGGCTGTACACCTGGCGCTGGCCGCCCTGCCCTTCGATACGCAGCATGGTTGCCTCGGGCAACTGGTTGATCACCTTCAGCCCAGCAGCCGGGCGCGACACCAGGCGGCTGAGCGACTGCTCGGCATTGCGGAACTCTTCGTTCATCTGCGGCCGTGAGCAGAACGCGCCCTGGCAGCGGTTGATCGGGTCGGGCGTGGCATTCAGGCTGCCGGTGCGCTGCAACAGCTTCAGGCCAAAGTCGCGCTTGGGGTTGCGCGGGTCAAGCTGGATGCCGCTCGGGGTGTCGGTGTCGATGTCCTCATAGTCCATCCACATCTTCACTTTGCCGCTGTTCTGGTACCAGTCACCCAGGATCGCCTTGCGCTGGTCAGCCGGCATCAGGCGCAAGAAGTTGACCTCGGCACCGTTGCGAATCAGGTCGAAATACAGGCGCGTCTGCAACTGGTGCGAAACATTGCCGAACACGTCGAAGTTGACCGCCAACTGGTAATAGGTGCGCTCGAACAACGGGTAGTCGAACAACCACACGGTCAACGGCACGTCACCGATCAGGCCCTTGCTCACCGAGGCGCTGTCGAAGTGGCGGAAGATGCTCAGCAACGCGTTGTCGTTACCGGCCCACAAGGTCGACCAGCCCGGTGCGGGCATGTCGGCATAGGCGTCACGGCGCAGCTTTTCGTACTCGTTGCGTTTGTCGCGGTAGGCGTGCCACAGGCTCAGCACACTGCCCACGTCATCGATCTGGCCCGGCATGGCCAGCAGCGGCGTGGCCTCGCCACGGTATTTGGCGTCGGTGATGTAACGGTCGAAGGCCGGCTCCTGGAACAGCGCCCAGAAGTTATCGCGGATCACGTCAGTGGCGATCTGCCCACGGCACACCGGGCCCCGGATGAAGGTGCGTACGAAGTATTCGGCGTTATCCAGCATGAACTGGTAACGCGCCACTGCCGGGATCGCCTCGAAGGTTTCGAACGGGTTGGCCCGGTGACGCGGGCCGTAACCCGGCAGTGCGGTGGCGTGCCAGTCGCCGGCATAGAACAGCTGCTTCACCCGTTTGAGTTTCTGCGGCCCCATCGGGTAGGTGATGTGCGTCTTGTGCACGATCACACCCTGCACCGGGATCAACCGATAGTAGAAGTCGGTGCCCGGCGGGTCGTTGGGGCGGCGCGTGGCAATAATATCGACCGGCTTGCCGCTCGGCGTGCGCGAACGCACCCACTGGAAGAAGTGCCCCTGCTCCCCCCCAACGAAGTAGATATGCGCCAGGAACAAGTGCTCGTACAGCCAGCGGCCGACCAGCGCCTCGGTGGAACCCGGGCGGTTGAGCAGCTCTTCCCACTCGGTGATCTGCCGGGCTTCGGCTGCGCTTGGCTTGATCGGCTGGTATTCCACCGGCGCCCCCGCTGCCAGCCAACGGCGCAGGGTGTCGTATTCCTTGTCGGTCAGCCCGGTCACCGCCAACGGCATACCCTCTTTGGGGTGGGCGCCGGCATAGGCGTCGAACTCATGGGGCAGCGGGCACATGTTGTTGCGGTTCAGGCCCAGGACGATGTCCTCGGGCAACTTGGCGTTGGGTGTGAGTGGGGTCTTGTGCCCCAGTTCCAGCATGCGCGCCATCAGCGCGGCCTGGCTGCCCTGGTTGTCGAGCACCGAGTAGAAGCCCTTCTTGCGCCATTGCTCTTCGCTGTGGGCGTCGTAGAACAGCCGCGTGGTGGGCACCGCCTTGCTGCGCTCGCCCTGGTACACCGGGACCTTGCTGGCCCCGCGCACCGCGCCTTCCGGGCTTTCCAGCTTGAGTTGGCAGGCAGCGTCGTTGCAGGCGTGGCAGGCCACGCACTTCTCGGTGAAGATCGGTTGAATGTCCCGGGTGTAGGAAATAGCCGGGCTCGACTGGGGGGCTTGCCCGAACACCGCGCCGCTGATGAGCAGGGCGAAGGCGCCGGCAAGGATACGATGCACCATGTGCGAAAAGTCCTGGTTCTTGAAAGCCATCACGATTGTGCCTGGTCGTCCTTGGGTGCTGGTAATCGCGTCAACAACATGAGCAGTTTTCATGCAAATGGGCGATGTGCGTAAAAACCGCGCAGCTTTGTTATGATTCCGCACCTTCTGATATTTGCCCGACCAGGTAGTTCCTATGTCCGACCGCAGCGCTCGTCTCCAAGCACTCCAGAACGCACTCAAAGAGCGCATCCTGATCCTCGACGGCGGCATGGGTACTATGATCCAAAGCTACCGTCTCGAGGAACACGACTATCGTGGCACGCGTTTCGCCGATTGGCCAAGCGATGTCAAAGGTAACAACGACCTGTTGCTGCTCAGCCGCCCGGACGTGATCGCCGCCATCGAGAAAGCCTACCTGGATGCCGGCGCCGATATTCTCGAAACCAACACCTTCAACGCCACGCAGATTTCCCAGGCCGACTACGGCATGGAGTCGCTGGTCTACGAACTGAACGTCGAAGGCGCGCGCATCGCCCGCCAGGTGGCCGACGCCAAGACCCTGGAAACCCCCGACAAGCCGCGCTTCGTTGCCGGCGTGCTCGGCCCTACCAGCCGCACCTGCTCGATTTCCCCGGACGTCAACGACCCTGGCTACCGCAACGTCACCTTCGATGAGCTGGTCGAAAACTACATCGAGGCCACCCGCGGCCTGATCGAGGGCGGCGCCGACCTGATCCTGATCGAAACCATCTTCGACACCCTCAACGCCAAGGCGGCGATCTTCGCCGTTCAGCAAGTGTTCGAGGACGACAACGTCGAACTGCCGATCATGATCTCCGGCACCATCACCGACGCCTCCGGCCGTACCCTGTCCGGCCAGACCACCGAAGCGTTCTGGAACTCGGTGCGCCACGCCAAGCCGATTTCCGTGGGCCTGAACTGCGCCCTCGGCGCCAAGGACCTGCGCCCGTACCTGGAAGAGCTGGCGACCAAAGCCGACACCCATGTTTCGGCCCACCCCAACGCCGGCCTGCCGAACGCCTTCGGTGAATACGACGAGACCCCGGCGGAAATGGCTGCGGTGGTCGAGGAATTCGCCGCCAGCGGCTTCCTGAACATCATCGGCGGCTGCTGTGGTACCACCCCAGGCCACATCCAGGCCATTGCCGAAGCCGTGGCCAAGTACAAGCCGCGTGAGATCCCGGAAATCGCCAAGGCCTGCCGCCTGTCGGGCCTGGAGCCGTTCACCATCGACCGCCAGTCGCTGTTCGTCAACGTCGGCGAGCGCACCAACATCACCGGCTCCGCCAAGTTCGCCCGGCTGATCCGTGAAGAGAACTACACCGAAGCGCTGGAAGTCGCCCTGCAGCAGGTCGAGGCCGGCGCCCAGGTGATCGACATCAACATGGACGAAGGGATGCTCGACTCCCAGGCCGCCATGGTCCGCTTCCTCAACCTGATCGCCGGTGAGCCGGACATTTCCCGCGTGCCGATCATGATCGACTCGTCCAAGTGGGACGTGATCGAAGCGGGCCTCAAGTGCATCCAGGGCAAGGGCATCGTCAACTCCATTTCCATGAAGGAGGGCGTCGAGCAGTTCAAGCACCACGCCCGCCTGTGCAAGCGCTATGGCGCTGCCGTGGTGGTGATGGCCTTCGACGAGGTCGGCCAGGCCGACACCGCCGCGCGCAAGAAGGAAATCTGCCAGCGCAGCTATGACATTCTGGTCAACGAAGTGGGCTTCCCGCCGGAAGACATCATCTTCGACCCAAACATCTTCGCCGTCGCCACCGGTATCGAAGAACACAACAACTACGCCGTCGATTTCATCGAGGCCTGTGCCTACATCCGCGATCACCTGCCCCACGCGCTGAGTTCGGGCGGTGTGTCCAACGTGTCGTTCTCGTTCCGTGGCAACAACCCGGTGCGTGAGGCGATCCACTCGGTCTTCCTGTACCACGCAATCCA
Organism: Pseudomonas sp. RV120224-01b; assembly: GCF_003208145.1. Lineage (NCBI taxonomy): Bacteria > Pseudomonadati > Pseudomonadota > Gammaproteobacteria > Pseudomonadales > Pseudomonadaceae > Pseudomonas > Pseudomonas sp. RV120224-01b. Next base: position 92,136 of record NZ_QKMQ01000009.1, read on the forward strand.
GAACGGCCTGACCATGGGTATCGTCAACGCCGGCCAGCTGGAAATCTACGACGAAATCCCGGCCGCACTGCGCGAAAAAGTCGAGGACGTGGTACTCAACCGCACCCCGCACGGCACCGACGCCCTGCTGGCGATCGCTGACGACTACCGGGGCGGCGGCGCCACCAAGGAAGTGGAAAACGAAGAATGGCGCTCGCTGCCGGTGGAAAAACGCCTGGAGCATGCGCTGGTCAAAGGCATTACCGCGTTCATTGTCGAAGACACCGAAGAATGCCGCCAGCAGTGCGCACGCCCGATCGAAGTGATCGAAGGCCCGCTGATGAACGGCATGAACGTGGTCGGCGACCTGTTCGGCGCGGGCAAGATGTTCCTGCCCCAGGTGGTCAAGTCGGCCCGCGTAATGAAGCAGGCCGTGGCGCACCTGATCCCGTTCATCGAGGCCGAAAAAGGCGACAAGCCGGAAGCCAAGGGCAAGATCCTGATGGCCACGGTCAAAGGCGACGTACACGACATCGGCAAGAACATCGTCGGCGTGGTACTGGGCTGTAACGGCTACGACATCGTCGACCTCGGCGTGATGGTGCCGGCCGAGAAAATCCTGCAAACCGCCCGCGAACAGAAGTGCGACATCATCGGTTTGTCCGGCCTGATCACCCCGTCGCTGGACGAGATGGTCCACGTTGCCCGTGAAATGCAGCGCCAGGGCTTCGAGCTGCCACTGATGATCGGCGGCGCTACCACCTCCAAGGCGCACACTGCGGTCAAGATCGAGCCGAAGTACAGCAACGATGCGGTCATCTACGTTACCGACGCCTCGCGTGCGGTAGGCGTTGCCACCCAGCTGCTGTCCAAGGAACTCAAGCCGGGCTTCGTCGAGAAGACTCGCGCAGAATACGTGGACGTACGCGAGCGCACCGCCAACCGCAGTGCCCGCACCGAGCGCCTGAGCTACAGCCAGGCCATCGCTGCCAAGCCGCAATACGACTGGGCCGGCTACCAGCCAGCGGTGCCCTCCTTCACCGGCGTCAAGGTGCTGGAAGACATCGACCTGCGCACCCTGGCCGAATACATCGACTGGACCCCGTTCTTCATCTCCTGGGACCTGGCCGGCAAGTTCCCGCGCATCCTCACCGACGAAGTGGTCGGCGAGGCGGCCACGGCGCTGTACAAGGATGCCCGCGAGATGCTCGACAAGCTGATCGACGAGAAGCTGATCAGCGCCCGCGCGGTGTTCGGCTTCTGGCCAGCCAACCAGGTGGCCGATGACGACATCGAGGTGTACGGCGAGGACGGCCAGCCGTTGGCCACCCTGCACCACCTGCGTCAGCAAACCATCAAGCCGGACGGCAAGCCCAACTGGTCGCTGGCCGACTTCGTCGCGCCAAAAGCCAGCGGCGTCACCGACTATGTGGGCGGGTTCATCACCACGGCCGGCATCGGTGCCGAGGAAGTGGCCAAGGCTTACCAGGACAAAGGCGACGACTACAGCTCGATCATGGTCAAGGCCCTGGCCGACCGCCTGGCCGAAGCCTGCGCCGAATGGCTGCACGAACAGGTGCGTAAAGAACACTGGGGCTATGCCCGCGACGAGCAGCTGGACAATGAGGCGCTGATCAAGGAGCAGTACAGCGGCATTCGCCCGGCCCCGGGCTACCCGGCCTGCCCCGACCACACCGAGAAGGAAACCCTGTTCCGCCTGCTCGATGGCACCGCCATTGGCGAAACCGGGCCGAGCGGCGTGTTCCTGACCGAGCACTTCGCGATGTTCCCGGCGGCGGCGGTCAGCGGCTGGTACTTTGCCCACCCGCAGGCGCAATACTTTGCCGTGGGCAAGGTGGACAAGGACCAGATCGAGAACTACAGCGCGCGTAAGGGCCAGGATGTGAGCGTGAGCGAGCGCTGGCTGGCGCCTAACCTCGGGTACGACAGCTAAGACCGCGCTGGCTTCTTCGCGGGCTTGCCCGCTCCCACAGGTACGTCACTGCCCTTGAGGTTTGTGCTGTACCTGTGGGAGCGGGCAAGCCCGCGAAGAGGCCGGCACAGGCAACCTCATAGCCATTGCCTACACTGTCCCTGATTGCCTCTGATTCTTCAGGAGCCACCATGGACGATTCCAGCCAGGGCAAACCGCCTACCTTCTGGCAGATGCTGCACAGCATCCTCGCCGCCGCCTTCGGCGTGCAAAGCGGCAAGAACCGCGCCCGCGACTTTACCCACGGCAAAGCCAGCCATTTCATCGCACTGGGGACGCTGTTCACCCTGGTGTTCATTGCCGTCCTGATCGGCCTGGTGCAACTGGCCCTGCACCTTACCGCCCGCTAGAAATGAAAACGCCTGCGGGATTCCCTCCCGCAGGCGCTCTGACGGCTTCACGGTCTTGAGAACAGGTCTACTGGTGGCTGACCCAATACACGGCAGTGACCACCACCAACACGATCAGGCAGAGGATCGCCCAGGCATCGACGCTGCTGTCAGCTTTGCGGACCTTGGTTGAGTTTCCCATTGCATTGCCTCTTGTAGTGGTTATGGGAATGCACTTCACCACCAGCAGTTAAGACGAGCAATGCCCTTTCCTCAAGCAGGGTCTTTCAATATTCGACCGGTGCCGTCAGAAACGGATACTGGTAGCCAGACGGCCGCCCTTCGGCACTGTAATGCTGGAAATCGACACCGTAGTCGTCCCGTTCCAGCAGTTTCAGCCAACGCCTGGCTTTGGCCTGGTCGATCAACTGCAGCACCGGCGCACTGTGCTCGCGCAGGCCATCGCGGTTCAGCGCCAGCCCGTGTGCGTCGTCGTGCAGCATCACCATGGCCCAGCCACCCAGGGTAAAGTGCCCGCCCATCAACACACTCAGGCGGCCATCGATACGCGCGCGCAAGGCCTCGGGCGAACTGTTGACCGCGCTGAACAGCACATCGCGCCCCGGCTTGCGCCCGGCGGCTTCGAACGCCTGCATGGCGCCAAAGGCCATTTCGTCATTGGCCGACCACACCAGACGCGTGGCCGGGTAGCGCTCCAGCAACTGCTGCGCCTGCTCGTAGGCGCGCTGGCGGCTCCAGCCGCCATACACCACCTGGCGCAGGCGCACCTGAGGGAAGTCGGCCAGCGCGCGGCGCATGCCCTCCTCGCGCAGCTGCGAGGCCGGGGTGGTCTTGACCCCGGCAAAAGCCACGAGGTCCACCGCCCCGACGTCGTGCGGCAGTTGCGCGACCATCTGGTGCAACATCTGGAAGCCCGCCTGCTCGTCGTTGCTCATCAAGGTGCCCAGCGGCTCGGCATACTTGTCGGGCTGGGCCTGAATGCTGCGAACCTGGCTGGCCGTCAGGCCATTGTTGACCAACAGCAGCTTCACCCCCGTGCCACGCGACAGGCGCAGCACTTCGGGCGCGACGTACTGCTCGTTGACCAGCACCAGGTAATCCGGCCGCTGCGCCCCACTCAGGATCGCCCGGGCCTGGGTCAGCGCCAGGTCGGCGCGGCGCTCGCTGTATTCCACCCTGAGGGACATGCCCAGCTCATCTGCGGCGGCCTGCATGAAGCGGGTGTAGCTGGTCCAGAACGTCTCGGTGGACAGCCCTGGGTTGAGGAAAACCACCGATGGCTGCGCGCTTGCCGCCAGCGGCAGGGCTAGACACAAGCTTTGGCACAGGGCCTTGAGCATGGGGTCACATCTCTGCGAAGCAAACGCCGGATTATAAACGCCCTGCCTCACCCAAGGCACAAATGGCAGTCAGTCTCACATAGTCCATTTGGTTCTTTTCATATGCTAAAACATCACTTTAGCGCATAACCGCAACCTGATATCGTTCCCCGGCTCCGTACCGGAGTGCGCGGCCGTGCGCGCGAATAGCTGCATGCCTGAGACAGGACTTATATGTACGTATACGACGAGTACGATCAGCGGATCATCGAGGACCGCGTCAAGCAGTTCCGTGATCAGACCCGCCGCTACCTGGCCGGTGAGCTGAGCGAAGAAGAATTCCGCCCTCTGCGCCTGCAGAACGGCCTTTACATCCAACGTTTCGCGCCGATGCTGCGTGTCGCCGTGCCGTACGGCCAGCTGAACGCCACCCAGGTCCGCACCCTGGCCAAGATCGCTCGCGACTACGACAAGGGCTATGCCCACATTTCCACCCGCCAGAACGTGCAGTACAACTGGCCGGCGCTGGAAGACATCCCGGACATCCTCGCCGAACTGGCCACCGTGCAGATGCACGCGATCCAGACCAGCGGCAACTGCCTGCGCAACACCACCACCGACCAGTTCGCCGGTGTGGCCGCAGACGAAATCATCGACCCGCGCCCGTGGTGCGAGATCGTCCGTCAGTGGACCACCTTCCACCCGGAATTCGCTTACCTGCCGCGCAAGTTCAAGATCGCCATCAACGGCTCGCAGGAAGACCGCGCCGCCATCGAAGTGCACGACATCGGCCTGGAGCCGGTGCGCAACGCTGCCGGCGAGCTGGGCTTCCGTGTGCTGGTCGGCGGTGGCCTGGGCCGTACCCCGGTGGTGGGCTCGTTCATCAACGAGTTCCTGCCGTGGCAAGACCTGATCAGCTACCTGGACGCCATCCTGCGCGTGTACAACCGTTACGGTCGCCGTGACAACAAGTACAAGGCGCGGATCAAGATCCTGGTCAAGGCCCTGACCCCGGAAGTGTTCGCCGAGAAGGTCGAGGCCGAAATGGTCCACCTGCGTGGCGGCAGCACCACCCTGACCGAAGATGAAGTCCAGCGCGTGTCGCGCCACTTCGTCGACCCGGACTACCTGGCCCTCGACAACGTCGACTACGCCGCCCAGGACGCCGAATACCCAGGCTTCGCCCGCTGGCGTTCGCGCAACACCCGCGCCCACAAACGCCCGGGTTACGTGGCCGTGACCCTGTCGCTCAAGCCGACCGGCGTTGCCCCGGGCGACCTGACCGACAAACAGCTGGACGCCGTGGCCGACCTGGCCGAGCGCTACAGCTTCGGCTTCCTGCGCACCTCGCATGAGCAGAACATCATCCTCGCCGACGTCGAGCAGCGCCAGCTGCACGCGCTGTGGCTGGAGCTGCGCGAAGGCGGCTTCGCCACGCCGAACATCGGCCTGCTGACCGACATCATCTGCTGCCCGGGCGGTGACTACTGCTCGCTGGCCAACGCCAAGTCGATCCCGATCGCCGAATCCATCCAGCGCCGTTTCGACGACCTGGACTACCTGTTCGACATCGGTGAAATCGACCTGAACATCTCTGGCTGCATGAACGCCTGCGGCCACCACCACGTGGGCCACATCGGCATCCTCGGCGTGGACAAGAAGGGTGAGGAGTTCTACCAGGTGTCGCTGGGCGGCAACGCCGCGCGTGGCGCAAGCCTGGGCAAGATCCTCGGCCCGTCCTTCGCCCAGGAGGCCATGGCCGATGTGATCGAGAAGCTGATCGCCGTGTACGTCGAACAACGTACCGAGGAAGAGCGTTTCATCGACACCTACCAGCGTATCGGCATCGACCCCTTCAAGGAACGCGTCTATGCAGCGAATCATTAAGAACAACCAGATCGTCGACGAAACCTGGCACCTGCTGCCCAAGGAAACGTCCTTTGACGAGCTGACCAACTGCGACGACTACATCGTCCCGCTGCAACTGTGGCGTGACCACGCCCATGTGCTCAAGGCCCGCGACGGCGGCCTGGGCATCTGGCTGGACAGCGACGAAGAAGCCGAAGAAATCGGCGAAGACGTGCAGCACTTCCAGGTCATCGCGCTGAACTTCCCGGCCTTCACCGACGGGCGCAACTACTCCAATGCGCGCCTGCTGCGTGACCGCTACAAGTTCAAGGGCGAGCTGCGCGCCATTGGCGACGTGCTGCGCGACCAGCTGTTCTTCATGGCCCGCTGCGGTTTCGATGCATTCGCCATCCGTGCCGACAAGGACCCGGAAGACGCACTGCAAAGCCTGAAGGACTTTTCGGTGACCTACCAGGCCGCCACCGACGAGCCGCTGCCGCTGTTCCGCCGCCGCTGATCGTCACCTGCAATGCCTGACGGCCCGCCTCCATGGCGGGCCGTTTCGTTTCCTGCCCCCTGACGCAGTCACAACTTGGCCACCGATTCTTGACTGTGAATCAAATGACCTTGGCCCTGCCCTGCCTTAATCCGGCGCACCGAAACCCGCACACTGCACCTATACCCAATGAGATCGACGTTGAGCGACCAGGCTCAATGCTATTTCCCACTCACCAGGAGCAGATTCATGAGCATTCCCTCTTTCGGCCTCGGCACCTTCCGCCTCACCGGCCAGGCCGTCATCGATTCGGTCAAGTCGGCCCTGGCGCTGGGCTACCGGGTGATCGACACCGCGCAAATCTACAAGAACGAAGCTGACGTTGGCCAGGCGATTGCCGAAAGCGGCGTGCCACGCAGCGAGCTGTTCATCACCACCAAGATCTGGGTGGACAACTACGCCGCCGACAAGCTCATCCCCAGCCTGCGCGACAGCCTGAGCAAACTGCGTACCGACTATGTCGACCTGCTGCTGATCCACTGGCCAGCGCCGGGCAACGGGGTGGAACTGCGCGAATACATGACCGCACTGGCCGAAGCGAAGAAGCTGGGCCTGACACGCCAGATCGGTGTGTCCAATTTCAACATCGAGCTGACTCGCCAGGCCATCGAGGTCGTCGGCAAAGGCGAAATCGCTACCAACCAGATCGAACTCAGCCCTTACCTGCAAAACGGCAAGCTGACCGCATTCCTGAAGGAACAGGGCATCACCGTCACCTCGTACATGACCCTGGCCTACGGCAAGGTGCTGAAGGACCCGGTACTGGCCGAGATTGCCGCGAAGCACAAGGCTACCGTCGCCCAGGTTGCCCTGGCCTGGGCCTTGCAGTTGGGCTATGCGATCATCCCGTCGTCGACCAAGCGTGAAAACCTGGCCAGCAACCTGCTTGCCCGAGACCTGAAGCTGGACGCAGACGACATGGCACGCATCGCCACGCTCGAACGCAATGGCCGCGAAGTCAGCCCAGACGGCCTGGCGCCGGCCTGGGACTGACAGGGGTACGCCCTTGTGCAGGGGTTACACAAGGGCCACACCTGGGCACGACACCTCAGTACTATTTCACGCACCGCAATTATGAAGTGCCCGGCACATCCATTCTCTGTCCAGGCAGCGGCAGCTAACCTGCTACAAGCCAAACGACCCGAGGAGTACACCGATGTCCCGCCCACCCCTTCCCCCCTTCACCCGCGAAAGTGCCATCGAAAAAGTCCGGCTGGCCGAAGATGGCTGGAACGGCCGTGACCCGGCCAAGGTTGCACTCGCCTACACCCCGGACACGGTGTGGCGTAACCGCGTCGAGTTCCCCCGTGGCCGTGCCGAGGTCGAAGCGTTTCTGACCCGCAAATGGCACCACGAACTGGAATACCGCCTGATCAAGGAACTGTGGGCCTTCACCGGCAACCGCATTGCCGTACGCTACGCCTACGAATACCACGACGACAGCGGCCAGTGGTTCCGCGCCTACGGCAACGAGAACTGGGAGTTTGCCGACGACGGACTGATGCAGAACCGTCATTCGAGCATCAACGAACACCCCATCAGCGAAGCCGAGCGCAAGTTCCACTGGCCGCTGGGCCGGCGCCCGGATGATCACCCCGGGCTCAGCGAGCTGGGGCTCTGATCAACCCAGTGGCAGCGTGACCTTGGCTTGCAAACCGCCTTCGAGGCGGTTGCTCAATGTCAGGCTGCCACCTTGTTCCAGCACGATGGCCCGTGCGGCGGGCAGGCCCAGCCCCACACCGCCCGTGTCGCGGTTACGTGAGCCTTCAATACGGTAAAACGGCACGAATACCTGCTCCTGCAGGTCTGGCGCGATGCCCGGCCCGCGATCCTGCACGGTAATCTCTATCTGCCTGGCGGTTACCGCCAACACCACCGTTGGTTCGCAACCGTACTTCGCGGCATTGTCGATCAGGTTGACCAGCACCCGCTTGATGCCCACGGGCCGCCCGGTGTAAACACAGCGGCGCGGCCCGCTGAGGCCAACCTCCACGCCCGCATCCTTGAAGTCGTCCACCACGGTCAGCAGCAGCTCGCCCAGGTCGAACACGGTGGTAGGTTCAAGCCGCGCGTCATCACGGAAAAACGCCAGCGCGGCATCGACCATCGCCTGCATCTCGTCAACGTCCTGAAACAACTTGGCCTGCAGCTGGGCATCGTCGATGAACTCGGCGCGCAAGCGCATGCGCGTCAGCGGTGCGCGAAGGTCGTGGGAGATGGCCGCGAGCATCTGCGTGCGGTCGTTCAGGTAATGCTTGAGCTGGGCCTGGGTGGCATTGAAGGCCAGGATGGCCTGGCGCAGGTCGTGCGGGCCGACCACCGGGATCGGGGGCGCGTTGAAGTCCTTGCCAAAGCGCCGCGCACCTTCGGCAAAGCGCTCCAGGGGCTTGGCCAGGTAGCGTGTGGCCAACAACGCGACAGCAAGGCTGGAAGCCAGCATCAAGGCGAGGATGATCAGGTTACGCGGCAGTTCATCCAGGCCCCAGCTACGGCTGGTGGCGCGAAACAGCACCCAGGACTTGTCGCTCAGCTCGATCATCAGGGCATAACCGCGTTCAGGGGCGTATTCCGGCATGTCGGAAGGCTCGAATGCCTCGACCCTGGCATCCGGGCGCTTGAGCAAGGCGCGCAGGATAGGCGTGCCCTGGCGGAACTCGGCATCGACCAGCCTGGGTACACCGGCTTCGTCATGGCGTTGCAACCAGCGTACGGAATAGGTGCCGTCACCCGCCGCATCAGCGAGGTTGCCGCGTTGCGACACGGGCGCCGCATCGAGGATGCGGGTCACCGCTGCCACTTTCTCGATCACCCCGCTTTCCAGCAGCGGTGGTTGCGCCCACACACTCAGCAGCAGGCTGAACAGCCCCTTGAGCAGCAACAGGAACAACATCGCCGTCAAAGTGGTCAGCGCAATCCAGCGGGCAATGGTGACTCTTGGCTGCGGCAGGGCCTGCCACAGCCGGGTAAACAGCTTCATCGCCTGGCGACCGTGGGCGTGAACAGGTAGCCGGCATTACGCAGGGTGCGGATCAACGGCTCACTGCCATTGTCGGCTTCAAGCTTGCGGCGCAACCTGCTCACCTGTACATCAACGCTGCGGTCGTAGGCGTCGTAGGCTTCGCCACGGGCCAGGTCCAGCAACTGCTGGCGGCTAAGCACCCGACGCGGATGCTCGGCAAACACCAGCAACAGCTCGAATTCACCGTTGGACAACGGGATCATGACGTTATCCGGCGAGCGCAACTCGCGCCGCACCACGTCCAGCTGCCAGCCGGCGAACTCAAGCACCGAGGGGTGGCTCGGGGCGCCAACAGCGCCAGCAGCCCCCTCACCGGCCCTGCGCAACACGGCCCTGACCCGCGCCAGCAGTTCACGGGCAGCGAACGGCTTGGTCAGGTAGTCGTCGGCCCCCAGCTCCAGGCCCACCACACGGTCGCTCAGCTCGCCCATGGCAGTCAGCATGATCACTGCCACCTTGTGTTCGGCCAACAGGCGCTGGCACAGCACCAGGCCACTGTCACCGGGCAGCATCACATCGAGGATGACCAGGTCTGGCACGCGCCGCTCGATCGCCTGCCAGAGCGCTTTGCCATCGCAGGCGACGTCTACCTCGTAGCCATGCTGGCGAAGAAACTTCTGTAACAGGTCGAGCACCTCGACATCATCGTCGACGATCAGCAAATGGCTCACGAAAAAGCACCACGAACAAGGTAACCAAGCGGTACTTTAAGGCCATCACCCTGCGGCCGTCATATATTTCAACCCGGTAACAAAGTGTCCGGGCCGAGACAATCCAGACATTACCAGGCAAGAAAAGCCGGGCAGCATCGCCGCCAGTTCTTGCCAGGAATGTGCCTATGTCCCGCTCATCATCCCCCTCCCGTTCGGCGCGTTCCGCCGCACTGGCATTGTCGTTGCTCGTGGCCGCAGGCTGCAGCCAGCGCGCACCCGCCACCTCGGCCTGCGGCCCTGTGGCCTATCAGGTCAGCGACCCCGCAGAGCCGGCCAACCGCGCAGTGTTTGCCTTCAACCGCACGGTCGATGACTACCTGCTGAGCCCCGTCGCCCGCGGCTACACCGCGCTACCTGATTTTGCCCGGCAGGGCGTGCACAACTTTGCCAACAACTTCGGCGAGCCCAAGGTGTTCGTCAACGACCTGCTGCAGGGCAACGGCGAACGGGCCATGACCAGCCTTTCACGCTTCATCTTCAACACCACCCTGGGTGTGGCGGGCCTGGTCGATGTGTCCGGGAAGATGGGGCTGAGCCAGCACCGTTCAGACTTTGGCCAAACCTTCGGGGTCTGGGGCATCGCCAATGGCCCCATCGTCGAACTGCCACTGCTGGGTACGCACAACCTGCGCGACGCTACCGGCAAGGTGTTGAGCATGGCCGTGGACCCGTTCGGCGATAACAGCGATACGGTTGCCACCCTCACGACCGTGGCCACTGCCGGGCACATCGTGGATGGGCGCGCCGCCGCCCTGCCGTTGACCGATCTGCTGCACACCTGGCCCGACTACTACCTGGCAATGCGCGACTACACCGCCCAACAGCGCAGCAACCTGGTGGCAGAAGGCAAGGCAGGCAAACCTGGAACGTGGCAAGCCCATTGCCCGGAGGCAACCGGCCATGAATGATGCCCAGGCAGCCATGCTGCTGTTCAGGCGCCTGGAAGGTGCCGCCCGGCAACCCCTGTTGCTGCATGAACTGGAGGCGCGGCTATCGGCTGATGGCCGTAGCCTGGTCCTTAGCCGGTATCGGGAGCGCTACAGCGCCGAAGGCAAGCCCTACCGACACGAGGCTCACCGCAGCATACCGATTGCGGCATTGCTGCGCTGGATGGCCAGGCACGAACGCTAAAAGGGCTTTGCGGGCACGGATGCCCGAAACACGGCAGTGGCTGCCTGTTCGGCGTGAGACAGGCAACCCGGGCACTGGCTAACCTGCTGCGGCAATGCCTTGCTCCCTTGCCACAGAAGAACCTTGCCCATGACAACCTCCGCTGCCTCCGTAGCCTCCACCACGCCTGCCGACCAGCCTCAGGGCTTTGTGGTCCGCATCGTCGGTGCTGCTGCATTCGCCCACCTGCTCAACGACCTGATCCAGGCGGTGCTGCCATCGATCTACCCCATGCTGAAAAGCGATTTTGCGCTCAGCTTTGCCCAGATCGGCTGGATCGCCCTGGTCTACCAGGTAACCGCCTCCCTGCTGCAGCCCTGGGTCGGCCTGTTCACCGACAAACATCCACAACCCTTCCTGCTGCCCGCCGGCATGCTGGTGACGCTGGTGGGCATCGCCCTGCTCGCCTTTGCCGGCAGTTATGAAATGCTGTTGCTGGCCGCCGCAGTGGTTGGCGTGGGTTCGGCCACCTTCCACCCCGAAGCCTCGCGGGTGGCCAGGATGGCCTCCGGCGGGCGCTTCGGCACCGCGCAATCCACCTTCCAGGTTGGCGGCAATACCGGCTCGGCCCTCGGCCCGCTGCTCACCGCCGCCATCGTCATTCCGCACGGTCAGCCGGCCATTGCCTGGTTCATGCTGGCAGCTGCACTGGCTGTCATGGTGCTGTTGCGGGTAACAGGCTGGAGCGTGCGCCACGGCCAGGCCCGGCTCAAGACCTTCGCCGGTCAGCAGGCGCCCGGGTTGTCGCGGGGTGCCATGTGGCGCGCAGTGGCCGTGGTGGCCGTGCTGATGTTCGCCAAGTTCGTTTACATCGCCTCGTTCACCAACTACTTCACCTTCTACCTGATCGAGCATTTCGGCCTGAGCGTGCAACACAGCCAGCTGTACCTGTTCGTGTTCCTCGCAGCCGTGGCGCTGGGGACCTTTGCCGGCGGCCCGGTGGGTGACCGCATCGGGCGCAAGGCGGTGATCTGGGTCTCGTTCCTTGGCGTCGCCCCCTTCGCCCTGGCCCTGCCCCATGCCAACCTGGCCTGGACAGCCGTACTGGCCGTGGCCATTGGCCTGGTGATGTCCTCGGCCTTCGCTGCGCTGGTGGTGTATGCCCAAGAGGCGGTGCCAGGACGGGTCGGCATGGTCTCCGGGGTGATGTTCGGGCTGATGTTCGGCATCAGCGGCATCGGCGCTGCAGGCCTGGGCGAACTGGCCGACCGGCATGGCATCGAGTGGGTGTACCAGGCCATCGCGTTCCTGCCGTTGCTCGGGCTGGCCACCGCGCTGCTGCCGGCCACCCGCTCGCAGGCCCGGCCGAGCCGTTGCTGCTAAAGTGGCGCTGCCTGGCTGCATCTACACGAGGTCACGATGGTAAAGCCGCAGCGCGAATTGCTGGTGGAGGTCGATGAATGGACCTGGGAAGTCGGGAGCCGTGCGACCGACTACCCTACGGACTGGTTCATCGAACCCCACCGGCATGCCAAGCATCAACTGATCTACGCCATCAAAGGCTTGATGATCGTCGAGTCCGGTAACGAATGCTGGACCGTGCCGCCCAGCCGCGGTGTGTGGATGCCCTGCGGCCAGGTGCACGCCATCCGCTGTGTTGGCGACGTGAAGATGCGCAGTGTGTTCGTGCGCACCGACGCGGCGGCGGGCCTGCCCCTGCAGAGCAAGGCCATCAGCATCTCGCCGCTGCTTAGCGAACTGATCAAAGCCTCGGTGGGCTTTACCGCCCCCTTTGCCGAGGACTCGCGTGAAGCCCGGGTGATGCGCTTGATCCTCGACGAAATCTGCGTACTGCCAACCTTGCCGCTGAAGCTGTCGCAACCCAGCGACAGGCGTTTGAAGGCCATCTGCTCGGCCTTGCACGAAAGGCCTGATGACAACGCCACCGTGGCTGACTGGGGCTTGCAACTGGGCATAGATGAAAAGACCATCTAGCGCCTGTTCCGCAAGGAAACCGGCATGACCTTTGGCCAGTGGCGCCAGCAGGCGCGGCTGATGCAGGCACTGGAGCGGATCGCACAGGGCGAGCGGATCATCGATGTGGCGGGGGCGCTGGGGTATGACAGCCCCAGTGCCTTCGCCAGCATGTTCAAGCGCCAGTTCGGCACCACACCGAGCCAGTTCTTCAAATAACCTGCAGGCCGCCAAGGCATCAACACAATGCGGTGGCGTGGCCGGTGCGATTTTGGCGTCGACCGGGCCAAGCCGTGTACAGTACCCCTACAACAACGCCCGATAAGGAGCCCGGCCCATGACCGTGACGCTGTCCCCCGTGCAGATCGACTGCGCTTTCGATTCCGGCAACATTCAGGTGCTGGACGCCAGCAACCCGGCCCAGGTGCACCTGGCCATCCGCCCCGACACCCACAGCGGCCACTACCAGTGGTTCCACTTCAAGGTCAGTGGGCTGACCCCGGGCCAGGTCCATCGCTTCAGCCTCGACAACGCATCGGGCTCCTCGTACAAAAATGCCTGGAGCGGCTACAACGCAGTGGCCAGCTACGACCAGAACACCTGGTTCCGCGTACCCAGCCAGTTCGACGGCACGGCGCTGTCGTTCGAAGTGAAAGCAGAGCAGGAGCAGATCTGGTTTGCCTACTTCGAGCCCTACCCGCGCGCCCGTCACAACCAGCTGATCGAACGTGCTCGCCAGTTGCCAGGGGTCGAGTTGCTGGCCAGCGGCCGAAGCGTACAGGGCCGCGACATTCCGCTGCTGCGCGCCGGCGATGGCGCCACCGGCAAGCGCAAGCTGTGGCTGATTGCCCAGCAGCACCCGGGCGAGCACATGGCCGAATGGTTCATGGAAGGGGTAATCGATCGCCTGCAGGCCAACGATGCAGTGATCCAGCAGTTGCTGGCCAAGGCCGACCTGTACCTGATCCCCAACATGAACCCGGACGGCGCCTTCCTCGGCCACCTGCGCACCAACTTCAAGGGCAAGGACCTCAACCGCGCCTGGCAGGACGCCAGCGTCGAGCTGACCCCGGAGGTGTTCTTTGCCCAGGCGCAGATGAAGCAGTACGGGGTGGACGCCTTTGTCGATGTACACGGCGATGAAGAGATCCCCCACGTATTCACCGCCGCCTGCGAGGGCAACCCGGGCTACACGCCACGCCTGGCAACGCTGGAGGAGCAGTTCCGCAGCACCTTGTGCAGCCTGACCCGGGACTTCCAGACCGTGCATGGCTACACCCGTGACGAGCCGGGCCAGGCCAATACCACGCTGGCCTGCAACGCGGTGGGCATGGCGCATGACTGCCTGTCACTGACCCTGGAGATGCCGTTCAAGGACCATGACGACGCGCCCGATGCGGTTACCGGGTGGTCGGGGGCGCGGTCGAAGGCACTGGCCGGGGCGGTGCTGGAGACATTGGCGAAAATGGTTGACGATTTGCGCTGACCATCATGGCCTCATCGCCGGCAAGCCGGCTCCCACCTCGACCGCGCTATACCTGAGCCATGTGCAGTACTGTGGGAGCTGGCTTGCCGGCGATGAGGCCGGTAAGCCCGACAGAGGTCTGGGCTCAGAACTGCACATCCAGTATCACACTGTCGGAATAGGTCGCCGCTGGCGGCGTAGCCTGGTCCGTGTAGACCTTGGCGTTATAGTTGAACAGCTGGTTGCCAATACCGGTACCCGCCCCGGGGTTTACGTCTGCATCGGTACTGGCACGTCGTGCCGCCCCCGAAGCACCCCAGCGCACCGTGCTGGCACTCTTGAAAATGTCGTAGGCCAGGTAGTTGTTGGCCGATGACTTCATTCGCCGCCGCCCACCGGACACGTTCTGCCCGTCATCCAGCCCCACGGTGTAGTTACTGCCCTTGGTGCACGACACGCTCACGCTCTGGCTTACCGTACCGAAACCTGCCACCACCGGGGCACTGCTGAAGCTGATGTCAGGGGTGGTGATCTGGCAGTCGTTGGTCACCGTCAGGCTCACGTTCAAGGTCTGTACGCCTGAACCGATGTCCCGCCCGAGGCAGCCCCCTAGCACACCAATCCCCGAGCAGTAGTCCCAGCTCCAGGCCACGGTCAGGTTCTCTTGATACAACCCTGCCGCGACGTTGCTGCCGATTTGGGTGCGCAGGTAGATCGGTACGGTCTTGGGCGTGATACTGCCGAGTAGCCCCAACACATCGAGGATACCGTTGCGGGCAAAGTCGTAGGCCACATTCCGTGTGATCGGGTAGTTGGTGCTGTTATCGGCATACAGCGTGTAGGCGATGACGTCGCCGGTCGGGCCTACCAGCCCTCCCGAAGCCGGGGTGATCGTGGCGTAGAAGTGGTCACCGGTGCTCAGCAGGCTGAGCAATGAGCCTGAACACCGCAACCCCGAGTTCGTCGACGAAGAGGTTTGTACCGTGGAACGAACCTGCGTCGAATTGAGGCTGCCAAACGCTGCCGGTGACGTCGCCACCGACGAGCACAGGGCCCAGGCCGAGCCAGCCTGCATCAACAGCACGCTCGCCCACACACCACGCAACCAGGCGTTCATCGGCACACCAACGGGCCGATCAAGGGAACCGAGCCTTGCGCTTCAGGCAGGTCGAATTCCACCTGGCAATGCCCACCGCCTTCAATTTCGACCTGCAAGCGGTTGTGCGGCGACAGGTTCTCCAGATAGACCAGGCCGTCCCAGCCCACCACCGCCTGGCCGCCACTTTGCTCGTGGGTAACGCGGCTGCCCAATTTGAGTACCTGCTGGTTTGCGTCCACCAGTTCGACACTGGCCGCCATCACGCGCTTGAGCGGGAACTCCAGCAAGTAGCCGCTGCCCCGGCGTACCGCCACGCGCTGTTCCACATCCGATGCGAGGACATCCGGCGGCAGGTTCATGGGGTCGATCTCGTATTTGCCCCGGTAGTAACCGCTGCTGTACGGCACCAGCAGGTGCCCCTTGGCATCGGTGCGGCCGACTTCCTGGTTTTCGTAGCGTACCGGTACATCGGCATACCCCGCCGTGCTGACCACCACAAAGGCGTCATCAATGCGGTTGGCGGCAAACAGCCCGGCGTCCATCCACACCAGCGAGCCACTGGCATCGGCCCAACGGGTCATTTCGCCGCTGCTGCCATACACACCGGCCTGCAACTGCACCGACTGCAGGCGCCAGGTGACGTCGGCCTGGCGATAGGCATCGCGGTCACTGCCAGCGGCATATCCCAGGTTGTAGCCAACACCGCCACCGACCGGCACCGCACGGCTGTAGTTGACCCGTTGCAGGCGCTCGCCTTCCTTGCTGCGCTCCATGCCCAGCGCCAGGGTGCCATGCAGGTCGAACGGGATTACCAACTGCGCCTGCACCGCCCACTGGCTGTCGCCCACCTCGCGGTTGGCCGACAGGTACACGCTGCTGTTGCCCCACAGCGGCCTGCTGTAACTGAGGTTGATCAGCCGGGTACGCGTGCCATCACCGGCGCGCACATCGAAGTAACCGGCGCCGACGCTGCCGTACTCGTTCAGGTTGAGGCTGAGGGTGACCTGCTCGCTGCTTTTGCTCAGTTGCGTGTCCGGGGCATCGACCCGGGTCAGGTCGGCATAGTCACCATGGCGTTGCAGGCGCTGGTAGCTGAAGCCGATGCGCTGGCTGTTGTACTGATACCCCAAAGCGACCTGGTGACCCTTGTCACCGTCAAACCGGCTTTGCGCCAACGCGGCGTTAAGCACACCGAAGTTGCCCAGCCGCATGTTGCCGCCCAGGCCTGCCAATGCCAGCGACTCAGCGGTTTCGGCGTGGGTTTCCAGGGTGAAGCTGTCACTGACGCCGTAACGCAGGCTGGCCGAAGCAACGCCTGGGCCGTAGGCAAAATCGCGTACGGCGTAATCACGTCGCAAACTGCCCGCAGCCACCGAATAATCCGACAGGCCTTTCTGCAGCAGGCTACTGGTCACGTAGAACGGCAAGGTGGTCGACACCTGCCGGCCCAGCGCATCGGTAGTGACGACCACCGCCTCCCCCGCGCCATTGATGAAGGGCACGTTGGTCAAGGTATAGGGGCCTGGCTGTAGCTCGGTAGTGCTGGACTTGTAGCCGTTGATGAACAGGTCCAGCGACGTTGGGACCGCCGCCTCCCCTGCGAACGCCGGCAACGGGTAAGTGACCAGGTCGGGGCGCGCACCAAAGTCACGTGACAACTGCAAGCCGCCCACGCGTACCGAACTGCTCCAGGGCAAGGCGTCGGTCACGAAATCACCCGCCTCATACGTCAGCAGGCGCTGCTCATCGGTGAAGCGCCAGGTGGTGTCGTAACGCATGAAGCCTTGCCGCGTGGCGTCCGCCTGTACGCCATTGAACGACTGACGCCACTGCCCGGTGCTGGAAAAGGTGCCCCAGCTGTCGAACAGGCGCAGCTCGTTCCAGGCGGCCAGGTAGGTGCCGCCGTCGTCGGTGTCATTCAGGTACAGGTCATAGTTGAACAAGGCGCCGAAACTGCTGCGGGCATCGCTGGCCGGGTACAGGTTGCGGTCGCCCAGCTGCTGGTCTGGCAGCCAGGCTGGCGGCACCTGCAGCAGCAGGCGTTGATTCTGGCTGTCGTAGTCGGTATGCAGCCCCACGATGCGCTCCAGGGCCACTTCGCCCTGAGGGTTGCCCGGCAGCGAGATGCCCGCCGCGCGCAATACCTCGCTGTCCAGGTACAACTGCCCGGCCCGCTGCTGCACCGGCACCAGTTCAGCCCTGGGCATCTGGTTCACCAGCAGGTCGAGGTACAGCGTGGCATCGGCGATGGCGGACATCTCCGTGGGTGGCGGGGGCAGGTCGTCGGCCAGCGCCAGCCCAGGGCTGACCATGGCCAGCCCCAGGCACCAGCGGCGCGTCATCGCCGTCAGCCACTTCACACACGGTTTCCAACCATTGCCGGGTCCTCCCTGGCCCCTGCACTGCATTCAGTTGCTGGCTCATTGGCCTTGGCGGATGGCGTCCGCCGAGCCTTGGCCGTTGACCCGGCCCTTGAGCACGCTGGTGCTGCCAGGCGCCACGGGTGCCGGCCAACGCATGCTGGCACCCGGCAGCACATAGCCCAGCAAGCCCTCGGCCAGCGGTTTGCTCTGGCTGCCTTGCTGCACCACCACATCGGTCAGGCGCGCGTGCACCGGGCCTGTGTTGCGCAGCTCAACGTAGGGTTTGCCCTGCACGGTCACCGGGCGCCAGCTGAGCTGCGGCTTGCCCACACCCTCGACATTACGCTTGCCCTCGGGGTCGGCCTTGCCCCACAGCCCCTCGCCGTAGACGAACAAAGGCACCGAGTAACGCATCTGCAGGCGGATGGCCGCTGTTGCGCCGGGCTCGGCCTTTTCGACAGGAAGGGCGGGCGGGATTTCGTCGATGATGATGCGGTAGGCCTGCTCCTGGCCGGCTGGCGAGGGGCCGGTGCGGGTCAGGCGGATCAGCTGCTTTTGCCCCGGCGCAATGTTGGCCACCGGTGGGCTGCCAATGATTTCGCGCTGCGCCTGAAACTGCTCCTGGTAATCACCCTGGCGCCACGCGAACACGCGCACCTGCAAGTTGGCCGGCGCAGTGCCACGGTTTTCCAGCCACAGGGCACCGGCCTTCTGGTCGGCCTCCAGCACCGGGTCGATCGGCCAGATCAGCACCGACGTCGCCGCCCCTGCCGGCAAGCTTGCCAGCCACAACAACCCGATCAATCCATGCGCCCACTTCGCGCCTTCCCGCATGCAGCTCTCCTTAGACACTTGTCGTTGCTGGCGCTGGCGTCTACCAGGTCACCGTCACTTGCACCACATCGGTGTAGATCCCTGCCGGCAGGGTGCCGGTCAGCTGGACCCGCCCGTACACCGGCAGCTTGATCGCCGTCGGGTCGGAATAGCTCACGGCCACGTTCTGGCCAATCCCCAGGCTCTGGCTGAAGGCCGCGTCCCGGTACAACTGGTAGGCCAGCACTTGTGTCCCGCTTGTACGCTTGAGGTTGCGTGTGCCGCTGGCACTGTTCTGCCCCCCGTCAAGGCTCATGCTCATGGCCACGCCTGGCGTGCACTGGAACGTCACCGTACTGCCGCCCAGCGAAGTGCTGAGTGTGCTGGTGGACAACGCTGACTGCGTGCCATAGTCCAGCGTCCCGTAGTTGGTGACGCCGCCCATCACCAGGCAGCCGGCAACGATTTGAGCCGTCACCGTGAAGGTGCTGGTGGTCACCGCACTCAGCGGGGTGGCCAGCAACAGGCCGGTACCGGTCAGGCTCCATGTCAACCAGCGGCGCATGGCTCAGAACGACAGCTCAACCGAAATCGTGTCGGTGTAGGTCCCGGGTGGCAAACCGGCCTTGCCCACCGCCCTGCCGTAAAGATTGACCGTCTGGGCCGCGCCAGTGCTGGTTGGCAACGTGATGGTGCCGTCGATCGCCAGCAAGTTCGAAGCGCCGGAGTCGGTATAGAGGTCGTAGGGCACAAAATTGCCAGCGCCATCGGCAAGCGCCCGCGTCCCCCCGCTCGACTGGCCATCATGCAGGCCGGCGCGCACCTTGATCACAGGGATCGCACCCGCCGAGCACAGAATGCTCATGGCACCGCCACCATTCCTCTGTACCTGAGCATTGGCGCTGGTGAACAGGGCATCCACGGTGCCGAAGTTCAGCGCGCCGAAATTCAGCCCTGATGTCGCCGTACCGCCATTGACCTGGCACGCGGCAGTCAGGGTCAACGTCGAGGTAATGCTCCCGGTCACCGTGGCGGCCTGTGCCGGAGAGGCCAGCGCCAGGCCGAGGCCTGCAAACATGCAGCATGAAAGGTTCGTTCGCATCGGAGTCTCCTTGCGTAGTTACCAGTCCAGGGTCACTCTGAGGGTGTCGCGGTACAGCCCGGCCGGCAGCGCGCGGGGTTGCGCCACTACCACACCGTAGATGGGAATCGGGATCTGCCGGGCGCTGTTGATGGTGAAGGCGCGTGCCTGGCCGATGACGTAGCGGCTATTGCCGCCCGGGTCGACCGCCAGTTGATAAGGGATCAGTTCACGGCCGTTGCTCAGGCGGCGAATACCATCATCGCCATTCAGGCCACCATTGATCCGCACGTTGAAAGCCCGTACCTCGGGCGTGCAGCTGATCTGCAGGCTGCCCTCGCCGCCCGCTTCGTCTACCCGGCTACGCAGCGGCTGGTCCCAGTTCGGGCCGCGCTCGCCAAAGTCCAGTACACCCGGGTTGCCCAGCACGGCCGGCTGCGTTTCGTTGCTGCTGATCTGGCAGGCGGCGCTGATGACCAGGCGCGCCTGGATGAAGCCGGTGGTGCTGCCATGCACCGTGCCACCGGGCACCAGCAGTGGCCCCAGGGTGAGCAACAGGATCGAAGTGCGCTTCATGGCATCGCGTCCTTGTGCATGGTGATATCCCTACCAGGTGACCGTGACTTTGAGCAGGTCGGCGTACAGCCCTGCATTCGGCACCCAGGCCAGTTTGTCGACACGCGCATACAGCGGCAGCTCGACCGAGCCACTGCTTGGCACCCGCGCCGACTGGGCCACGCCAACCTCCAAGGGGTCGCGCCAGGCAGCATCGCGGTACAAGCGGTAAGGAATGGGCCGTGCGGTGCGGTCGTCGCTGGCCAGGTAACGCAGCTCGCCAACGCCGCCATGCTGGCCGCCGTCGACGCGCACTTGATAAGGGGTGCCCGGGTTGCACTCCAGGCGCGGCGGGCGCTGGCTCAGCAGAACCCCGCTCAAAGGCGCGCCAGGGCCGTCCAGGCGCGCCGTCGCACCCAGGTCGATCCGCCCTAGCGCCTGAGCTCCCGCATCGCGTGCCTGGGTCACCAGCATGCAGCCGCGCTGCACCAGCACCCGCACTTCCACGAGAAAGTCCGCAGCCACGGTACTGCCACTGAACAACAGGCCCAACAGCGCGGCCACCAAGCGCTCCGTCACCTTATTATCCTTATTGAAACTGCCTGATCTGAGCGTAGCAGCGAGGCAGCGCAACCGTGGTGGCATCAAGCCATTTTTTTGTATTAGCGATAAAGCGATACCGCCCCGTCAAAAAAAACCAAGCCCGCGTAGAACCCCTCGCTACCCAGTGCCTCCAATGGCCAGAGGCCGGTAAAACTGCCTATATTCTGATAGGGTGAAACAACCTCATCCTGTGCCATACATGGACGGACAAGACAGGAGCGTTTTCATTGATGACTGCAGACAACACGCTGGCAGAAGCCATGGAACGCTGTGCCCGGGAACCGATCCACCTGCCGAGCAGCATCCAGCCCCACGGTTTCTTGCTGGTGCTGGATGCCACCGACCTGTGCGTGCTGCAGGCCAGTGAAAATGTCGAGCACTGGCTGGGCTTGCCGGCCCGGGAGCTGATCGGTTGCCACTTCACCCACCTGGTCAGCGACGGTTTTGACGTGCGCGCGCAGCTCGCGCGTTTACCCGACGATGAAATTTTCCCTTTCCACATTGGCGACGTGCGTTTGCGCCAGGGCGCGCCGTTCAGCACCCCATTGCACTTGCTGGTGCACTGTCATGACGAAGTATTGGTCGCCGAACTCGAACCCCCACGCCTGCCACCGGACCTGGCCGGGCAAGGCGACTACTACCCGCTGGTGCGCAGCTTCGTTGGCAGCCTTCAGCTGGCCAGCAGCCTTGAAGACCTGCTGCAGCAAACGGTGCTGCAGCTCAAGCGCATCACCGGTTTTGGCCGGGTCAAGGCGTACCGTTTCGATGCCGATGGCAACGGCCAGGTGCTGGCCGAGGTGGCCGACCCGGGCTACCCCCGTTACCTGGGCCTATGCTTCCCGGCTGCAGACATCCCGCGCCAGGCGCGCGAGCTGTACCGGGTGAACCGCATCCGCGTGATCGAAGACGCCAACTACCAACCCTCGCCCCTGCTGCCGGCCACCAACCCGCGTACCGGCAAGGCACTGGACATGAGCTTCGCCGCGCTGCGCAGCGTGTCACCGGTGCACCTGCAATACATGCGCAACATGGGCACGCTGGCCTCGATGTCGTTGTCGATCGTGGTCGACGGTGAGCTGTGGGGGCTGGTGTCCTGCCACCATCAGCAGCCGCGTGCGGTGGACCTGCGTACCCGCACGGCCAGCGAGCTGCTGGCCAGCGTGCTGTCGCTGCAGATCGAGTCCCGCGAGGCGCATGCCAGCACACGCAAGCTGCTGGCGCTGCGCCAACACATCGTGCGCATGATCTCGTCCATGGCCGACCATGACAGCGTCAGCGATGGCCTGCGCGACCTGCCCCATGTGCTGCTGGCCTTTGCCGGTGCCCAGGGTGCCGCCGTAATCTCGGCCGAACGCTGCGACCTGATCGGCAAGACCCCGCCCGAAGCCCAGGTGACCGCGCTGGTGCACTGGCTCGGCCAACGCGGTGCAGACACGGTGTTCCACAGCGACAACCTGCGCCGTGACATCACCGACCTGCCCGAACTGGCCGCCCATGCAGGCGGTGTGCTGGCGGTGGCCATCTCGCAGATCCACTCGCACTACCTGCTGTGGTTCCGCCCCGAGCAGGTGCGCACGGTGAGCTGGGCGGGCCAGCCGACCAAGCAGGCCGGGCCGCAGGGCAACCTCGACCCGCGACACAGTTTTGAGCGCTGGCAGGAAGAACTGCGCGGCTACTGCGAGCCCTGGGACCCGCTGGTGATCGAGGGCGTGATGGAGTTGCGCAGCGCCGTGCTGGGCATTGTGTTGCGCAAGGCCGAAGAGCTGGCGCAACTGGCAGGCGAGTTGCGCCGTTCGAACAAGGAGCTTGAAGCATTTTCATACAGCGTGTCCCACGACTTGCGCGCCCCCTTGCGGCACATCGCCGGCTACACCGAGCTCCTCGGCGAAATCGAAGGCCAGGGCCTGAGCGAACGCGGCAAGCGCTACCTTCAGCATATCGGAGAAGCGGCGCACTTCGCCGGCAGCCTGGTGGACAACCTGCTCAACTTCTCGCAAATGGGCCGCTCGGCCTTGCGCCTGTCCGACGTCGACCTCAACACGCTGGTCGATGCGATTCGCAGCGAGCTGGCACCGGATTACGAAGGCCGCGCAATCGTTTGGGACATCGCTGCACTGCCCAAGGTGATCGGCGACCCGGCATTCATCAACATGGCCTTGCACAACCTGATCGCCAATGCCATCAAGTACACGCGTGGCCGTAACCCCGCGCACATAGGCATCCGCGCGGTACAGCACCCTGACGAAACCGAAATCTGCATCGTCGACAATGGCGTAGGCTTCGACATGGCCTACGCCAACAAGCTGTTCGGTGTGTTCCAGCGCCTGCACCGCATGGAGGACTTCGAAGGCACCGGGATTGGCCTGGCCAGCGTGCGCCGTATCATCGAGCGCCATGACGGCCGGGTCTGGGCCACTGGCCAGATCGACCAGGGTGCCAGCTTCCACTTCACCCTGCCGCACCACCCCGAATCCACCTGAGGCACCACTATCACCATGCTTAAACCCATCCTGCTGGTCGAAGACAACCCAAGGGACCTGGAGCTGACGCTGCTGGCCCTGGAGCGCAGCCAGTTGGCCAACGAAGTCATCGTGCTGCGCGACGGCGCCGATGCCCTGGACTACCTGCTGCGCCGCAATGCCTATGCCGATCGCGACGACGGCAACCCTGCCGTGCTGCTACTGGACCTGAAACTGCCCAAGGTCGATGGCCTGGAAGTGCTCAAGGCAGTCCGTGCCACACCCGAACTGCGCAGCATCCCCACCGTCATGCTGACCTCCTCACGGGAGGAGCCCGACCTGCTGCGCGCCTACGAGTTGGGGGTGAACGCGTATGTGGTCAAACCGGTGGAGTTCAAGGAATTCGTCGCCGCCATCTCCGACCTCGGGGTATTCTGGGCAGTGCTCAACGAACCGCCACCCGGCTCACTGCGGCTGAACCGTCGCGGTAGCAACTGAGGCCGCCGCAACGATGCAGCAAACGCCGTTGAAAATACTGATGGTCGAAGACAGCGCGATGGACGCCGAGCTGACCCTGATGCGCCTGGAGCGCAGCGGGCTGAATGTGCAGCACCGGCTGGTGTTCGACCATGCGGGCGTCGAACATGCCCTGCGTGAGGCCCACTATGACCTGATCCTGTGCGACTGCGTGCTGCCAGGCTCGTCCGGCACCGAGGTGCTGGCCATCGCCCAGCGCCTGGCGCCAGACATACCGTTCATTTTCCTGTCCGGCATTTATGGCGAAGAGCACGCGGTGGAAATGATCCGCCTCGGCGCCACCGACTATGTGCTGAAAAAAAACCTGCCACTGCTGCCCAAGGCCGTGCGCCGGGCCCTGACCGAGGTGCAGGAACGCCAGCGCCGGCGCCGCGCCGAAGAGGCACTGGCAGATGTCGAAGCCCGTGCCCGCATCGCCATCGACGCCGCCGGCATGGGCACCTGGGACCTGCGCCCGCAAGAAGGCCTGCTGCTGTGGGACGACCGCTGCAAGACGTTGTTCGGCCTGCCCACCAGCACCGAAATGAGCCTTGACGTGTTCTACGCCGGCATCTACCCCGACGACCTGCCACTGGTGCGCGAGGCGGTGGAGCACGCCATGCGCCCGGAAAGCGGCGGCCACTACCGGGTCGAGTTCCGTATTGCCCAACCCAACGGGCTGGAGCCACGCTGGTTGCTTAGCAGCGGCCAGTGCCAGTTCGTCAACGACCAGTGCGTGCGTTTTTCCGGCGTACTGCAGGACATCCACACCCAGCGCCTGGCCACCCAGGCGCTGCGCCAGCTCAACGAGATGCTGGGCGAGCGGGTGGAACGCCGCACCCGAGAACGCGACCGCGCCTGGGAGTTGTCGCAGGACCTGCTGGCCGTGCTCAACAAAGACCTGACCCCAGTCGCACTCAACCCCGCCTGGGAAGCCAGCCTGGGCTTCTCCCGCGAGCGCCTGAGCCAGTCCTCCTTGCTGCACCTGCTGCCCGAGCACGACCAGGAACTGTTGCTTACCGAACTGGCCGCCCTCGCCCACGGCCGCACCAGTGCCCGCTTCGTCGGGCGCATCCAGCACGCCGGTGGGCAGCAGCGCTGGCTGTCGTGGGTGGTGGTGCCTGAAGACACCTTGCTGTACGTAGTGGCGCGCGACATTACCAGCGAGCGCGAAGCCGCCCTTGGCCTGGCAGAAGCCAACACGCGCCTGCGCGAGCAGATCAACGAGCGCGAACGCATCGAGGCGGCGCTGCAACAGATGCAGCGGCTGGAAGCGGTCGGCCAGCTGACCGCAGGCGTGGCCCACGACTTCAACAACCTGCTGACGGTCATCCTCACCGGCGCCAGCTTTCTCGAGCGCGACCTGGCCAAGGCCAACCTGGACAAAGCCCGCACGCGTCTCACGCACATCCGCGAAGCCGGCGAGCGTGGCGCCAAGCTGACCTCACAGCTGCTGGCGTTTTCCCGCCGTCAGCGCCTGGAACCCGTGCCGCTGAACCTCAATCGCACCCTGGCCGGCCTGGAAGAACTGTTAAGCCGCACCTTGGGCGGTAACGTCTCGGTACGCCTGGACCTGGACCCGGCCCTGTGGCAGGCCCTGACCGACCCTACCCAGACCGAAATGATCATCCTCAACCTGGCGATCAATGCCCGCGATGCCATGCCCGATGGCGGCCAGCTGACCCTGACAACTCACAACACCCGCATCGATACCCGCCCGCAGCGCCCCGAAGACCCGGAGCCTGGGGAATATGTGATGCTGAGCATCCGCGATACCGGCTGTGGCATGAGCGAAGACGTGCTGGCCAAGGTGTTCGAGCCGTTCTTTACCACCAAGGACATCGGCAAGGGTTCCGGCCTTGGCCTGGCCCAGGTGTTCGGCTTTGCCAAACAGTCCGGGGGCGGCGTGCGCATCGACACCGTACCTGGCCGTGGCACGCAAGTGGCGGTGTATCTGCCGGCGGTCAAGGAGCAGGCCATGAGCGAACCGGCCGTACCGCTGCTCAGGCAGTCGGTCAGCGACAGTGGCCGCAACCGTACGGTACTGCTGGTGGATGATGACCACCTGGTGCGCGACATGCTGGGCGACGTGTTGCGCCAGTACGGCTACCAGGTGCGCCAGGCGCACAGCGGCGAACAGGCCCTGGCACTGCTGGATGGGGAAATCGACCTGCTGCTTACCGATTTCGCCATGCCCGAGTTCAACGGCGCGCAGTTGGCGCTGGCGGCCCGTGACCGCTACCCGCACCTGCCGGTGGTGTTTCTAACTGGCTATGCGGAGTTGCAAGGGCTGGATTTACCGGGCAGCGTGGTGATCCAGAAGCCCGTGCAGGCGGATGAGCTGGCCAGGGTACTGAATGAAATGCTGGGGATTGCAGATTAGTTGAGAGCGGCACACGGCCGCTCTACAGACATCGCGCAAAAACGACAAAAACGACAAAACCCAGCGCTCATTTTCCTAAGCACCGGGTGATATACGTTTGAATCTGAAAAATGGCAGGGGCGGCTGGATTCGAACCAACGCATGGCAGGATCAAAACCTGCTGCCTTACCGCTTGGCGACGCCCCTGTATCGGATGCAGCGTTTGCTGCTCTGACAATTCCAACTGAGTGACAACTGGGTTGTTGTCTTGGAATGCGCGGCACTTTAACAACAAAATTTTGATCTGTGAAGCCCCTGATGAAAAAAAATTGCCAGAAAACAGCGAGTTAGTCATTTTCCCCCGCGCTGATGCCAGACCTATCGCATGAAGCGATCATTGCCGGCCACTTTCTGTATTGGTCAAAATGGCCGCCCTCGGGCAAGCTGCACGCTGCCCCGCCATCGCCCAAGGAGCTGTGCATTTGTCTGCCTGGATCCCCGCCCCACTTCGCCAGCTTGGCCAACGCCTGCGTGGCGCCGAAGCCAACCACAGTGAACTGCTCGACTGGTTCGAGGACAAAGCCCGCAGCCGGGGTTACCAGCTGAGTGATGGCCAGCGACGGGTGATCCAGTGCATGGCCGCACAACTGGCACAGCTCGAACAGGGGCAGCCACGCAGCCTTTACCTGTACGGGTCGGTGGGACGCGGCAAGAGCTGGCTGCTCGATGGCTTTTTCCAGGCGGTGCCGGTAGAAGCCAAACTGCGCCTGCACTTTCATGACTTCTTTGCCCGCCTGCACCAGGGCATGCACCGCCACCGGGCATTGGACGATGCACTGGGCGCCACACTCGATGAGCTGGTGGGCGATTGCCGGGTGCTGTGCTTCGATGAGTTCCATGTGCATGACATTGGCGATGCCATGCTGCTCACCCGGTTGTTCAACGCCTTGTTCGCCCGTGGCGTGTTCCTGCTGGTGACCTCCAACTACGCCCCTGAAGGCTTGCTGCCCAACCCGCTGTACCACGAGCGTTTCCTGCCCGTCATCCGCCTGATCAACAGCGCCATGGAAGTGCTGGAGGTAGGCGGCGATACAGATTTTCGCAGCCTGCCGGCCAACCGCGAGCACCAGCGTTTCACCCAGGGCCATTATGTGTGGCCAGGCGATGCCGCGCAGCGCCAGGCGCTGAACGTGCCGCGCGAACAGCCGGTGATGCTGGAGGTGAACAAGCGCCCCTTACGCGCACTGGCCATCGACGGCCGGCGGGTGGTGCTCGGGTTTGACGACTTGTGCGAAAAGGCCACGGCGGTGATCGACTACCTGGTGCTGGCGCAGCAGTACGATGAGTGGATCATTGATGGGCTGGATGACCTGGCGGAATGTTCGCTGGCAGCCCAGCAGCGCTTCGTCAACCTGGTGGATGTGCTGTATGACCAGGACCGTCAAGTGACGGTGATTGGCAAGCGACCGCTGGAAGAGAGCCTGGGCGGGCCGCTTGCCGACCTGATGCGAACCCGCAGCCGGTTGGGGCAACTGCACCAGGTAGCCCCTTGGCACTGCATGGCCTGAACAGGCCTCTTCGCGAGTAAACCCGCTGAGTTATCGGATGTAACTGCCCCCATTGACGTCCAGCGTCGCGCCATTGAGCGACGCCTGGGACGGACGCAGCGTGAACGCAACCAACTCAGCGACTTCCGCAGGAGCGGCCATTCTCCCCACCGGGATATCAGACACTGCCGCCGCTTCACCCTGTTGAGCGACAAACTGCTCAGCCATGTCGGTACGCACCCAACCCGGCGCAATAGCCACCGCAACCACACCATCAGCAGCCACGCTACGGGCAAGGGACTTTGTAAGGTTGATCAACGCAGCCTTACTGGTGCCATAAGGCAAGGCATCGGCAGCGTAGCCGCGCTGGGCCGCACGACTGGCCATGTTGATGATTCGTCCGCCACCGTGGGCACGGTAGTGCTGGACGGCTTCGCGGCTGAGATCGGCGGCAGCGAAGAAGTTGACCTGAAACTCACGGCGCCAAGCGGCGCGCCACTGTGCCGAGTCGGCCTCCAGGCCAATTTCAGTGCGGATACCGGCGTTGTTCACAAGACCATGGATACGGCCACCGCTCAACTCAAGTGCGGCCTGCCAAAGCTGCTCTGGCCCGGCCTCATCACTCAGGTCGCCCTGTACGATCCAACCCTTACCACCGATGCGCTCGAGCAATGCGCGGGCGCCCTGCTCGTCACGGCTGTAATGAATGATCGGGCGCGCACCCTCGGCCGCCAACTGCTCGACGATCGCGGCACCAATACCACCAGAGGCACCGGTCACCAGTACGGTTTGTCCTGCCAGGGGGCGTGTCGGGTCACACATCAGTTATCACCTTCTTGTTTCAAGAACGGGAAAATGCTGCCCGCACCACAATCGCGGACAGCATGCCAGGGAATCCTATTTCGCAGCATTGGCCTCGTTCGAGGCCTTGTCGACCAGTTGCTGGATATCGCCGGTATCGCGCTTTTGGCGCAGGTAGATATTCAGCACCTCCAGGTCGGCAGGCGAAATATCGCGCCGCACGCCGAACGATACGCCCTGCTTGGCCAAGGCCGGCTTGGGCAAAATCTCACGCGTCCAGGTGGGGTTGGCCATTGCAAACAAGTGGTTGGTATCACTGGCGTCTACCAGCACGTCAGCGCGTTTTGACATGACCGCAAGGCGAGCTTCATCCATGCCCGGCAAACGCATGATCTTGCCGTTATGGATCACCGAGGAAATGGCTTTGTCCTGGGCGGTGCCCGACATGACAGCGAAGGTCACTTCAGGCTTGTCGAGGGCCGAAAGGTCTTCTTTCACATCAGCGACCTTGGGGTTGTCCTTGTTCACCAGCAGCGATACCTGGTAATCGGTGGCTGGCACAGTGAAGGCAACCGCCAGGGCACGCTCGGGGGTCTGGTTCAGGGCCATGGCCAAGTCCCACTTGTTGCTTTGCAAACCTGCCACCAGGTTGTCCCAGTTGGTATCGACAAACGATACCTTCACCTTCAGCACCTTCTCCCCGAAATCGCGGCACAAGTCGACAAAGTAGCCGCTGTACTCGCCTGTCTTGGCGTCACGCATCACGTACGGCGCAGCAACCGCTGCACCGCAGCGCAACTCTCCTGCCTTTTGAATGGTTTGCCAAACCGACGTTTCCGCAGCCTGGGCAGCGGATTGAGCCAGCAATGCACCACACAGGCTTGCGCCAACGAAGAGACCTTTCAGATACGACGGGACCGGAAGAACCATTTCACACCTCACTGATATTCATTGTTTTTGGCAGGAAGGTACGGCACTTTCTGCATGCGATTTTGTGTGCATGACTGCATTCACAATAAAAATTATGCCTGGCGCTGTCAACAGCATCGCGCTGTAGCGATTAATCCTCAGAGGAATCATTTTTCAGGCGAAGCGCTGAACACGAAAGCACTCACTTCGCTGGCCAATAATGGGTGAGCATTTTAGAAACATAGCGTGAGAAAAAATGGATTTAACTCAACAATGCTTTCACCCAAAGTCTTGTGATCTGTAGGGGCCGCACGAGCGGCGGACCGCTGAATGACACGTTGGCACCGTCACCAGAGTGCCTGTTACACAAGGCAAGCCTGCGCTAACGCTTCACCCCACCGCACGATCTTTTTCAGCGCGTCGGGGGCCTTGCCTGCTGTACGGATTAGAACGCTCCAAGAACAAATAATGAGTCTATCCATGTCGAATACATCACTCGCTCCCGGCTTGAAGCAGCGCCATGTCACCATGCTTTCGATTGCCGGCGTCATCGGTGCAGGCCTGTTCGTCTTCTCCGGGCATGCCATCGCCAAGGCCGGCCCAGCCGTTATCCTGGCCTACATATTCACTGGCGCGCTGGTCGTGCTGGTCATGCGCATGCTGGGCGAAATGGCGGTCGCATCACCGGATACCGGTTCGTTTTCAACCTATGCCGACCGGGCCATCGGCCCTTGGGCCGGCTTCAGCATCGGTTGGCTGTACTGGTGGTTCTGGGTACTGGCCATTCCATTGGAAGCCATTGCTGCAGCGAACATCGTTCACACCTGGGTACCGGCGATTGATACCTGGATCACTGCCTTGGCCATGATCGTGCTGCTGACGTGCTCCAACTTCTTCAGTGTCGCCCGCTACGGTGAGTTCGAGTTCTGGTTTGGGCTGATCAAGATTGTCGCCATCATCGCCTTCATTGCGCTATGTGCAGCTGCACTGATGGGGCTGCTGCCCAATCGTGAAGTCAGCGGCATCGGGCAACTCATGGCCCAGCACGGCGGTTTCGCACCGAATGGATTGTCTGCGGTCATTGGTGCCATGCTGACCACCATGTTCAGCTTCATCGGCGCCGAAGTGGTGACCATCGCCGCTGCAGAATCGAAGAATCCCGCACGCCAGATCACCCGCGCCACCAACTCGGTGGTATGGCGCATCTGCGTGTTCTACCTGTTGTCGATCCTGATGATCCTGTCTGTCGTACCCTGGAACGATCCGCGCCTGCCAGAAGTGGGCTCGTTCCAGCGCGCTCTGGAAATCATGAACATTCCCAACGCCAACCTGGTGATCGACATCGTTGTCTTGCTGGCGGTCGCCAGCTGCATGAACTCCCAGGTGTACACCGCCTCGCGCATGCTCTACTCGCTGGCCAAACGCGGTGATGCGCCACGACTGTACAAGTACACCACCAACGCGAACGTGCCACTCGCAGCAGTAGCAGGCTCGACGGTGATCGGCATCGTGGCAACCTTCATCAATTACTTCGCCCCCGAAAACGTATTCAAGTTCCTGCTTTCTACCTCCGGTGCTGTCGCCCTGCTCGTCTACCTGGTCATCGCCGTCTCGCAGCTGTGCCTGCGCAAGAAGCTGATGGCCGCAGGCAAGCTGCCGGCGTTTCGCATGTGGCTGTTCCCGTGGCTGACCTGGGCAGTGATCCTGTTCATCAGCGGTGCACTGATCGGCATGTTCTTCATCCCGGCCTATCGCTCGGAGATCACGGCCACCGGGCTCCTGGCCGTGATGATCATCTGCCTTGGCCTGATCCACCAGAGAAGGACGCATGCCACAAACGCCCAGAATCATGAACAGCGTGCCGCGCTGTCTGAGCGATGAACGCGCCTGCAATGTCTACTGGAGATTCAAGACTCGGAAATCCGAACCGCCTTCGCCGCCATGGCTGCCGGCAACGACAACAATAACGGGTAGCAGCCAGGTTCAGCAGCACCGGACGGGGGCAACGACAGTTGCCCCCGTCTCATTCCACGCTCAATCTTCCAAGTCGGTCGGCACCACGAGCCCGGTTTTCACATTGCTCATTGAAACCAGTGTCTTGAAGCGCTTGACGTTGTTGCTTTGGAAAAAGAGCGTCCTGGTCAATTGGGTGTACTGCTCCATGTTCCTGACCAGCATGATGAGCACGAAGTCACACTCCCCTGCCACGTAGTAGCACTGTTGAACCTGCGGACACGCCATGAAAGTTCTTTTCATTTCGTCCAGCAGCTCCAACCGCTCACTTTCTACCTCGACCTCGGTGATGACGGTCAGCATGTAACCCAGGCTCGCAGGGTTCACCTGCGCCACCGTGCGCTGAATGACCCCTTCGCTGCCCAATTTCTTCAAGCGCCGGTTGACCGCCGCCGAGGACAGGCTCACCTGCTCGCCAAGCGCTATCTGGGATGTTGATGCATCGCGCTGGACCACTTCCAGCAAGGCACGGTCAAACGAATCAAGGCTCATGGTCAGCTCGTAATGAATCCAGTGGTTCATGCACTCAAACGCAATAAAACTACGCTAACAGGCACAAAATCAAGATTTCATACACTGTTAAAGGAATATCATTTTTCGGTAACCACAGAACAACAACGCGAAGTGGCGGCATCCGCCCTTCGCATTGCGGAGATAGGAATGAGCAATGTGCCTGGCTTGCAATTGAATGGTGCGAAGCTTCTTCAGCAGATCAAAACCTTGGGCGATATTGGTGTTGACCTGACCCAAGGTGGCAGGACGCGCATCGCGCTCAGCGATGCGGAAAAAGCGGGCCGTGATCAGTTAGTGGCCTGGATGCGCGAGCTTGAACTGGACATTCAGGTTGATCGTATCGGCAACATTTTTGGCTCGCTCCGCTCAACAAGCGACACCGGACACGACCGCCCCTTCATGATGGGCTCGCATATCGACACGGTCACCAACGCCGGGGCCCTGGACGGCTGCTACGGTGTGCTGGCTGGGCTGGCCGTACAGCGTGCATACCGTGAAGCAGGCGTGTTGCCACCACGCACCATCACCGTGGGCGCCTTCACCAACGAGGAAGGCGTGCGTTACCAACCGGACATGATGGGCTCGCTGGTCTATGCCGGTGGCATGAGCGTTGAAGACGCCCTGGACACTGTAGGTACCGACGGCAGCCGCCTGGGTGATGAGCTTGCCCGCATCGGCTATGCCGGCGAGCTGGAACCAGGCGCCCTGGTGCCCCACGAATACCTGGAGCTGCACATCGAACAAGGCCCCATTCTGGAGGCGGAAAACACCTTGATCGGCGTGGTGGAAAATCTGCAGGGCATTTCCTGGCAACAGGTGACCGTAAAGGGCAATGCGAACCACGCGGGCACTACCCCTACTCACCTGCGTCACGATGCTGGCTATGTGGCCTGCGCCATCACCACCGAGTTGCGGCACCTCGCCAAAAGCAGTGGCACCACGCTCGCGACTGTCGGCTGCATGACCTTCGAGCCTGATGTGATCAACGTTATCCCGCGTCGCGCCAGCTTCACTGTCGACCTCAGGGACCCAGACGAAAGCAAACTGCTGAAAGCTGAACAACAGCTCGCCGCACGACTTGCAGAAATTGCCGAAGAGGAAGGCGTGTCGATTGAAACCGAGCAACTGGTGCGATTCCAGCCTGTGACCTTTGACCCATCCCTGGCAAATGCTATCGAAGACTCTGCCCGACGCTTTGGCTTCAGCCTGCGCCGCATGACTTCGGGCGCAGGCCACGATGCGCAGATGATCGCCCGCATTGCACCTGCCGCAATGATCTTCGTGCCTAGCCGTGGGGGCATCAGCCACAACCCCCGCGAACATACTGACGACGACCAGCTGCTCAACGGTGCACAAGTGCTGCTGGATGTCGTCCAGCGGCGCCTCAACACGCCCCGCTGATCTCCCCTGCCCACCTGTGCCCGCCAGTGATTACCGGCGGCAGTGGCCCTACTTTGCCTGCCATTGGAGTCCGAAATGCTGTTAGCGAACCCGAACGTAACCCGCCAACCCTACCCTGATGATCTCAAGCGGATCATGAGCATCGCCAGCGCCAACGAAAGTCGCCAGTGGCTTGGCCAGTGGTCGAGCATCAATGCCAATGGCACGCCGCTGTATGACCTGCCGGGGCTTGCCAGTGAGCTGGGCGTCGCGCAGGTATGGGTCAAAGATGAATCGGTGCGCTCGCAACTGGGCAGTTTCAAGGCGCTTGGCGCCCCGATCGCCTTGGTGCGCCTGATCATGCGCACCTTCGCCGAGCGCCAGTTCAGCGCTGCAGACCTGTTTGCCGGCAAGCATGCAGCCGAACTGGCTAACTTCACCGTCATCAGCGCGACCGATGGCAACCACGGACGTGCATTGGCTGCCGCAGCCCAGAGTATTGGCTGCGGCTGCGTGATCGTGCTGCATGCCAACGTCAGCGTCGAGCGAGAGACCGCCATCGCGGCCTATGGCGCACAAATCGTGCGCATCACTGGCAACTATGACGAATCCGTCGAGGAAGCGGCCAGCCTGGCGGAGCGCAACAGCTGGCGGGTGGTATCTGACACCTCGTACGAGGGCTATCAGGATATCCCCAGGGATGTCATGCAAGGCTACGGCACCATTCCCGCTGAGATCATTGAAGACCTGCAAGCTCAAAGCACCCCGCAGCCGCCGTTTACCCACGTATTCCTGCAAGGCGGTGTGGGCGGCCTGGCAGCGGGTATTGCCAGCTACCTGTGGGAACACTTTGCTGAGCAACGCCCTACCTTCATCGTTGTTGAGCCGGCGCAAGCGGACTGCCTCTATCAAAGCGCAAAGTCCGGCAAAGCAGCCAAGGCAACCGGCTCGGTGGATTCTGTCATGGCGGGCCTGGCCTGCGGTGAAACCTCCCCTCTGGCCTGGCAGTTCCTGCAGCCATGCGTCGACTTCTTCATGACCATCGAGGATGACGAAGCCGTGGCATCGATGAAGCGACTGGCTCAGGGCAGCCAGCAAGACATTCCGCTGGTGGCGGGTGAGTCGGCGGTAGCAGGCCTCTCTGCCCTGACCCGACTGATGCGCACCCCCAGCCTGTCTGCTGACGTCAGGCTCGATGGGCAATCGCGCGTGTTGCTGATCAGTACCGAGGGTGCAACGGCCCCGGGCGTTTACGAAGAACTGGTGGGCGAGTCGAGTGACTCGGTACTGAAGCGTCAAATGGGCTGGCTACCCCGGACCTGATGCGCCGCCCTGAGCTTTACCGGGCAAGCGCAGCAGAAAGGTGCGATACCCATGCAAACGCCAAAGCCAGGCTTAGCCTGGCTTTGGCTTTCAGGAATAAAAAGGCCGCCCAGCGTGAAGGCGGCAAATGTCTCAAGCCTAAGCCTTCGACAGTGGTGAGAAGCTGTCAGCCCAGCACGGAACCGATGACGTCATCCAGGATAGCGATACCGGCCTCGACTTCTTCAGCCGTGATGATGCAAGGCGGCGCCACGTGGATGCGGTTTTCGACCACGAACGGCAGCAGGCCGCGCTCCATCAGCTTGTTCTTCAAGGCGAGCATGGTCTGCGCGGCCAACGGCGCACGGGTCGTCTTGTCGCTGACGAATTCCAGGGCCCAGAACACACCGGCGCCACGGACTTCGCCAATGGCCGGGTGACGCTGCTGCAGTTCACGCAGACGCGGGCCCAGCTGCTTTTCGCCGATTTCCTGGGCGTTCTCGACCACGCGCTCTTTGCGCATGGTGTCGATCGACGCGACAATCGAGGCCATGGCCAGCGGGTGGCCGGAGTAAGTCAGGCCGCCTGGGAAGAAGTGGGTGTCGAAGTAGCTGCTCAGTTGCTCCGAGATCACCACACCTCCGACAGGTACGTAGCCCGAGTTCACGCCCTTGGCAAAGGTGATCAGGTCCGGCACCACGCCGTAGTGCTCGAAGGCGAACCACTTGCCCGTGCGGCCGAAACCGGCCATCACTTCGTCGAGGATCAGCATGATGCCGAACTCGTTGGCCAGTTCGCGCACGCCTTGCATGTAAGCGGCCGGGGTCACCAGCACACCGGCGGTACCCGGCAGGCTCTCCAACAGAATGGCAGCGATCGAGTTCGCGCCTTCGCACTCGATCACACGACGCAGGTGACGCAGGGCGCGCTCGGTTTCTTCAGCCTCGGTCTGGGCGTTGAACTCGCTGCGGTACAGGTACGGGGTGAAGAAGTGCACGTGGCCACGGGCGTACTCGTTCGGCACGCGGCGCGGGTCACCGGTGGCAACAATCGCCGAACCGGTGTTGCCGTGGTAGGAGCGGTAGGACGACAACACCTTGTCACGACCGGTGAACAGACGCGCCATGCGGATCGCGTTTTCGTTGGCGTCAGCGCCACCGTTGGTGAAGAAGACTTTCTTGAAGCCGGCCGGGGCCTGCTCGATGATGCGCTTGGCGGCTTCACCGCGCATCAGGTTGGCCGTTGCCGGGGCGATGGTGGTCAATGCGCCGGCTTGTTCCTGGATGGCAGCGATGACCGCTGGGTGCTGATGCCCCAGGTTGGTGTTGATCAGTTGGCTGGAGAAGTCCAGGTAACGCTTGCCGTCGTAATCCCAGACCGTGCTGCCTTCGCCACCGGCGATCACCAGAGGGTTGAGTGTGCCTTGGGTAGACCACGAGTGAAATACGTACTCGCGATCAAGATCTTTCACGTATTGGTTGGTAATCGCCATGATACTTGTCGACCTATTAATGAAGTGAGCCAGACGCTTGAAGCGTGACGAACGCCTGCGCCATCGCGGTTCTCCGTCAGAACAGTGAACGGCGCAGGCATTCGAACCAAGGGCTTGCCTTAGCTGTTGCTAGGGAAAGCGAATTGAGCGGCCTCATGGCTGGTGCGTTTCGGCCAGCGTTGGGTAATTGCCTTCTTGCGGGTGTAGAAGCGCACACCGTCCGGGCCATAGGCGTGCAGGTCGCCGAACAGCGAACGCTTCCAGCCGCCAAAGCTGTGGTAGCTCACCGGTACTGGCAGCGGCACGTTGACACCGACCATGCCGACTTCGATCTCGTCGCAGAACAGGCGCGCCGACTCACCGTCGCGGGTGAAGATGCAGGTGCCGTTGCCGTACTCATGGTCGTTGATCAACTTGATCGCCTCTTCCAGGCTGTTCACGCGGACCACGCACAGCACCGGGCCGAAGATCTCTTCCTTATAGATGCGCATTTCCGGGGTAACGCGGTCGAACAAGGTGCCGCCCACGAAGTAGCCGTCTTCGTTGCCTGCCACTTTGAAGCCACGGCCGTCCACAACGACCTTGGCACCGGCGGCAACGCCGTCATCGATGTAGCCCAGCACTTTGTCACGCGCAGCAGCAGTGACCAGCGGGCCCATGTCCAGGCCGCAGGAAGTGCCGGCACCGATCTTCAGCGCCTTGATCTGGGGTTCGAGCTTGGCAATCAGGGCGTCTGCCACCTGGTCACCGACGCACACGGCCACCGAGATCGCCATGCAGCGCTCGCCGCACGAACCGTAGGCAGCGCCCATCAGCGCACTGACGGCGTTGTCCAGCTCGGCATCGGGCATCAGCACCGCGTGATTCTTGGCACCGCCCAGGGCTTGTACGCGCTTGCCGC
This sequence comes from Pseudomonas sp. RV120224-01b, assembly GCF_003208145.1. Classification (NCBI taxonomy): domain Bacteria; kingdom Pseudomonadati; phylum Pseudomonadota; class Gammaproteobacteria; order Pseudomonadales; family Pseudomonadaceae; genus Pseudomonas; species Pseudomonas sp. RV120224-01b. The sequence continues at coordinate 129,171 of NZ_QKMQ01000009.1, forward strand.
GCCTGGTGCCTTCGGCATAGATGTATTCGGCGATCGGGGTAGAACCGACGAAGCTCAGGGCCTTCACTTCAGGCGCCTCGATCAGTGCATCCACTGCTTCCTTGTCACCGTGCACCACGTTCAGCACGCCATTTGGCAGGCCGGCTTCATGCAGCAGTTCGGCGATCAGCAGCGTCGAGCTTGGGTCGCGCTCGGACGGCTTGAGGATGAAGCAGTTACCGCAGGCAATAGCCAGTGGGTACATCCACAGCGGCACCATGGCCGGGAAGTTGAACGGGGTGATGCCGGCGACCACGCCAATGGGCTGCAAGTCGCTCCAGGCATCGATATTCGGGCCGACGTTGCGGCTGTATTCGCCCTTGAGGATCTCTGGGGCGGCCGAGGCGAACTCGACGTTCTCGATGCCACGCTTGAGTTCACCGATGGCATCTTCAATGGTCTTGCCGTGCTCTTCGCTGATCAGTTGGGCGATTCGCTGCTCGTTCGCCTCCAGCAGTTGCTTGAAGCGGAACATTACCTGCGCGCGCTTGGCGGGCGGGGTGTTGCGCCAGGCCGGGAAGGCGGCTTGGGCCGAGTCGATGGCCTTTTGCACGGTGGCGCGGCTCGCCAGGCCCAACGTGTGGATAGCCTGGCCAGTGGACGGATTGAACACATCCGTGGTGCGGGCGTCGTCCGCGATGTGTTCACCATGGATCAAGTGCTTGATAGTTGCCATCTTCTTTCCTCGAGCTTGGTGACAAGCTGTCTATTTGTTGTATTAAGGAAGCTCCCGTCGCACGAGAGCGTGCTGATCAGTCGATACCGTGCAAGGCTTCGCCTACGGCATCGAACAGGCGATCCAGTTCCTGGGGCTGGGTGTTGAACGTTGGGCCGAACTGCAGGGTGTCGCCACCAAAGCGCACGTAGAAACCTGCTTTCCACAACGCCATGCCCGCTTCGAACGGGCGAATGAGCGCATCGCCATCCCGTGGCGCAATCTGCAACGCACCGGCCAGGCCGCAGTTGCGGATGTCGACGATGTGCCGGCTGCCCTTCAGGCCATGAATGGCTTTCTCGAAGTGCGGTGCCAGTTCCGCCGACTGCTGAACCAGGTTGTCCTTTTCCAGCAGGTCCAAGGTGGCCAGGGCAGCTGCGCACGCAACCGGGTGGGCCGAATAGGTGTAACCGTGGGCGAACTCGACCGCGTATTCGGGAGACGCCTGGTACATGAAGGTGTTGTAGATCTCGCTGGAGGCAACCACGGCGCCCATCGGGATGGCACCGTTGGTGACCTGCTTGGCGATGTTCATCAGGTCCGGCGTGACGCCGAAGTACTCGGCACCGGTCATGGTCCCCATGCGCCCGAAAGCCGTGATGACCTCATCGAAGATCAGCAGAATGTCGTGCTGGTCGCAGATCTCGCGCAGGCGTTGGAGGTAGCCTTGCGGCGGCACGATGACACCCGCCGAGCCGGACATCGGTTCGACGATAACTGCCGCGATGTTGGAGGCATCATGCAGCTCGATCAGCTTCAGCAATTCATTGGCCAAGGCCACGCCGCCCGTCTCGGCTGTCCCCTTTGTAAAGGCCTGGTCTGGCTGCAAGGTGTGCGGGAGGTGGTCTACATCCATCAATGGGCCGAACATCTTGCGGTTGCCGCCAATGCCACCCAGCGAGGTGCCTGCTACGTTCACGCCGTGGTAACCACGGGCACGCCCAATCAGCTTGGTCTTTTGAGGCTGCCCTTTCAGGCGCCAGTACGCGCGGGCCATCTTGATGGAGGTATCGGCGCTCTCGGACCCCGACCCCGTGAAGAATACGTGGTTGAGATTACCGGGTACCAAAGCGGCAATCTTCTCGGCCAGCTGGAACGACAAGGGGTGGCCATACTGAAACGCTGGCGAGTAATCCAGGGACACCAATTGCGTCGCGACCGCGTCAGCAATTTCCTGCCGGGAATGGCCCGCCCCACAAGTCCACAATCCCGAGAGGCTATCGAACACCTCACGGCCATGCTCATCGATCAGGCGATTACCTTTGGCACCCACGATGAAGCGTGGGTCTTTCTTGAAGTTCCGATTGGAGGAGAACGGCATCCAGTGCGCTTCAAGCTGGAGGCCACTGGCCAAGGAGAGAGGTGTCTGCAAGGCCTGGTTCATGACGGTAATCCTGAGCGTGGTGTGATGGGCCTAGCTTGTGCTGGAAAGTCATGTGCGATAAATCTATATTTTCTTGCTGTCAGTTATTGGAAAACTCACGCATGACCAAGAAGACGCCCCTGCATCAGGTAAGTGATTTTGATCTCAGGCTGCTGCGGGTTTTCAAAACCGTCGCCGAATGCGGCAGTTTCTCTGGCGCCGAAAGTGCGCTGGGCATCACCCGGTCCGCCATCAGCCTGCACATGGGCGACCTGGAAAAACGCCTGGGGATGCGCTTGTGCCAGCGGGGGCGAGCGGGCTTTGCGCTCACCGACGAAGGCCGTGAGGTGCTGCGCGCCAGTGAAACCGTGCTGGTGGCCATCGAGGGCTTTCGCAGCGAAGTGAACCAGATGCACCAACAGTTGCGCGGCGACCTCAACGTCGCGATCGTCAACAACCTGGTCACCCAGCCGAAGATGCGCATCACCCATGCGCTCAAGGCCGTGCGCGCCGAGGGCAGCGGCGTGCGCATCAACCTGAGCATGAGCACCCCCGGTGAAATCGAGCGCGGCCTTCTGGACGGCCACCTGCATGTCGGCGCAGTACCGCTGATTTCGCCCCTGTCAGGCCTGGACTACAGCCTGCTCTACGAGGAACGTTCAAACCTGTATTGCAGCCACGAGCATCCGCTGTTTGCCCATGCCGCCAGTGTCACCGACGAACAACTGGCTCAGGCCGATGCCGTGGTGCCGACCTATCGGATGACCGCCGAGGCGATCGGGCTGCACCAACTGCTCAACTTCGGGGCTTCGGCGACTGACCGTGAGGGGATCGCGTTTCTTATCCTGACCGGCAGCTACATCGGTTTCCTGCCCGATCACTATGCCGCCACCTGGGTGGAAAAAGGCATCATGGCAGCGCTTGACCCCAACCGCCTGTACTTCGATGCCAAGCTCGCCATCGCGACCCGCAAGGGGCGCCGTCCGAACATGATCCTTGAGCGTTTTCTCAACGAATTGCAGTTGACCAGCAGTCCCGCCTAGCTTCGCCCCCTCCTCCCCAGCAGCGCCCTTCCCAATCACTTTTTGCAGGTGATCGGGGGCGCTTTGCTTCAAAAAATTCTTTCAGGCGTGTTGACAGCTTGCGCAGAGTCACAATAGCCTGAATGCATTGCTGCACACATTACGGCACTCAAATAAAATACAGCGATTCGTTTGCTTGCTCTTCTGCCTACAAAAACAAATTACCGGAGAGATTCAACATGGCACGGTCCCTTTCACGCAAAGTCAGCGCCGGCGTTGCATGCCTTACCGCAGCCCTGGCGTTGCTGTCGCAACCTGCGGCGCACGCCGACACGCCAACCTGGCAAAACGTCCAGAAAGCCGGTGTACTGCGGTGCGGCGCAGCTGTCGCAGCCCCCTATGTGATGCGCGATCCGGCTTCAGGCCAATACAGCGGCTACTTCGTTGATTTGTGCCGCGACTTCGCCGAGAACGTGCTCAAGGTCAAGGCACAGTTCGTCGACACCAGCTGGGACAACCAGGTGGCCGGCCTGCAGAGCGGCAAGTGGGATATGGCCATGGCACTCAACAAGACGCCTGAGCGTGCAAAAGCCGTGGCCTTCTCGACTCCGGCCACTGACTACCAGGTTTCATTGCTGATCAATGAGAAGAACCCGAAATTCAGCGGTGCCGGTAACGCCATCACTGACTTCGACAAGCCTGGTGTCACCATCGCGGTCATCTCCGGTACCGCAGCAGACAAGGCCGTTACCGCCGCTATCAAGAACGCCACGCTGATGCGCCTGCCAGGCTCGGATGAAACGCGCATGGCGCTGATGTCGCGCCGCGCCGACGTGCTGGCCGACGCCAGCGACACCAACCATCTGTTCGCCATGGCCAACAGCTGGGTCAAGGAAGTGCTTCCTGTCCCCGCCATGGCCAAGCAAGGGGTGTCCTTCGCCCTGGCCCATGACACGCCTGCTGCAGACCTTGCCCAGCTCGATGCCTACCTGACTCAGCGTCGCGAGTCGGGCGAGATCGACAAGCTGGTGGACAAGGCCGCCGCCGAAATCATCGCGGGCGGCAAAGCCCAGTAACTCCAGCGGACATATAGAGGGCCTCGCAGCAGGCCCTTCGGAGACGACTGTAATGACCACTCCTCATTTGGTGGCTTCCCAGCCACAGGCTTCGCTCACCCCGAATTCAGACATGAACGGCAATTTCATCCAACTGCGCAGCGTGCGCAAAGCCTACAGCGAGCAGCTGGTGGTCATGGACCAGATGAACCTGGACATGCGTGCCGATGATCGCCTCGTCATCATCGGCCCATCGGGCAGCGGCAAAAGCTCGTTGCTGCGCGTACTGATGGGGCTCGAAGGCATCCAGGGCGGCAGCATTCAGTTCCAGGGCAAGCCTTACATCGATGGCGCCCGCAAACAGGGCAAGCCTCTGGATGAAGCCTTGCACAAGCAGATCGGCATGGTGTTCCAGCACTACACGCTGTTTCCGCACCTGTCGGTACTGGGCAACCTGATTCTGGCCCCGGTCAAGGTGCATGGCCTGAGCAAGGCCGAAGCGACCGAAAAAGCCCGCGCCTACCTCGCCCGGCTGGGCCTGGAAAGCAAGCTGCACGCCTACCCGTCCCAGCTTTCTGGCGGCCAGAAGCAACGTGTGGCGATTGCCCGTGCGCTGATGCTCGAACCGCGCCTGATGCTGTTCGATGAAGTGACTTCGGCGCTGGACCCGGAAATGGTCATCGAAGTGCAGAACGTGATGATGCAACTGGCCGAGCAAAAGATGGCGATGATCATCGTCACCCACGACATGCACTTTGCCCGCCATATCGCCACCCGCGTGGTGTTCTGCGCCAACGGCAAGGTTGTCGAGCAGGGCCATCCCGAACAGATCTTCACCCACCCCAAGGAAGCCCGCACCCGCGAGTTCCTGGAAAAGGTCGTGCATTTCGACTGAGGGCACTGCCATGAACTATCAATTCGACTTCCATTTCCTCAGTGGCACGTTCCCGGCGTTGCTCGACGGCCTGAAAGTAACGCTGGAACTGGCGCTCGTTTCAAACCTGATCGGCCTGGTCTGCGGCTTCCTGCTGTGCCTGATGACCCTCAGCCGCTGGTTCTTCATCCGTTGGCCGGCGCAGCTGTTCATCGAGTTTTTCCGGTGCACCCCGGCACTGCTGCAGATCGTCTGGTTCTTCTATTGCGTGCCGATGCTGTTCAACGTGTTCATCGACCCGATCGCCATGGGCTTCCTGGCATTGGGCCTGAACCTCACCGCGTTCAACGCCGAGGCTTATCGGGCAGGTGTGCAGGCGGTGCCGCGCGAGCACCTGGATGCTTCCATCGCGCTGGGCCTGAAGGCGTGGCAACGCACGCTGTACGTGATTCTGCCGCAATCGCTGCGCAGCGCACTGCCGGTGCTGATCACCAATGGCATCGGCACCCTGCAGCAAAGCGCACTGGTGGCCATCGTCGCGGTGGCAGACCTGATGTACGTGGGCAAGAGCCTCGCCACCGAGGCGTACCGCCCGCTGGAAACCTACACCCTGATCGCCCTCATCTACTTCGCCATGTCGCTGCCGATCGCGCAGCTGGTGCAGTGGTTCGAGCGGCGCCAGGAACTGGCCGGACAGCGCTGAGGAAATCACCATGCCACTCGATTTTTCGGTTGTGCTGGGCTACTGGCCCGTACTGCTCAAGGGCCTGGCCCTGACCCTGGCCTTCACCGGTCTGTGCGCCCTGTTCGGTAGCCTGCTTGGTTTTGCGGTCAGCCTGCTGCGCCAGGTGAAACTCAAACTGGTGCGCCTGCCGCTGACCCTCTATGTGGAGTTCTTCCGCGGTACGCCCTTGCTGATCCAGCTGTTCTGGGTGTTCTTCTGCTTCCCGGTGGTATTCGGCCTGGACATCCCGCCGTACGTGTCGGTACTGATCGCCTTGACCCTGTACATGGGTGCAATCACCAGCGAGACCTTCCGTGGCGCACTCAAGTCGATCGCCAGTGAACAGCATGACGCCTGCACCGCGCTGGGCCTGACGTCGAAGGTGAAGGTGCTCTACGTCATCTTCCCGCAGGCCCTGCTGCGCTCGGTTCCGCCGCTGTTGTCGAACATCGTCAGCCTGTTCAAGGAGAGCGCATTGATCTCTTCGGTGGGTGTCGCTGACTTGATGTTCGTCGGCCAGAACATTTCCAACAGCACTGCCCGCCCGGTCGAGTTCCTTTCGGCGGTGGCGGTCATCTATTTCCTCGTGGCCTTCCCGCTGACCCGCCTGGTCGGCGTGGTCGAAGGGCGCCTGCTGCGCCGCTACGCCTACTAAACCTCCCTTGATAACCTGGAGAACCACCATGAAACTCAATGGCATCCTGCCCGCTCTGGTCACCCCGTTCGACGCCGCTGGCAAAGTCGACCACGACACCCTGGCCTCGATTCTCGAGCACCAACTCAAAGCCGGCGTCAGCGGCTTCGTTCCGCTGGGTTCGACCGGTGAATACTACGCCCTGACCAATGAAGAGCGCCGCCAGATCCTGGCTACCGTCAAGGAAGTGGTCGGTGACCGCGGCACCCTGATCGCCGGCGCCAACGGCTCTTGCACCCGCGAGGTGCTGGAGCAGATCAAGCAGACCGTCGACGCCGGCTACACCAACCTGCTGATCGCCCCGCCGTACTACGCGCTGCCATCCCAGGAAGAGCTGCTGGCCCACTACAACACCATTCTCGAGACCTTCCCCGAGATCAATGTTGTGCTCTACAACTACCCGATCCGCACCAACGTCGAAGTGGGCATGGACGTGATCGCTGCGCTCAACGATCACCCACGTGTGGTCGGCATTAAAGAAAGCAGCGGCAACCTGTTGCGCGCCATCGAGATCGGTGAAAAATACAAGGGCATCCAACTGTCCTGCGGTTCCGACGACCAGGCGCTGGACTTCTACCTGTGGGGCGCCGACAGCTGGATCTGTGGCCCGGCCAACATCTTCCCGGAGAAGGTCGTTGCCTTCCACAAAGCCTTCACCAGCGGCGACATCCGTGGCGCCCAGCAAGTGATGCGCAGCCTGTTCCCGGCCATGGCCAACCTGGAAAGCGGCAAGTTCGTGCAGAAGGTCAAGTACGGCGCAGAGCTGGCCGGCTTCAAGGTCGGTAACGCACGTGCACCGCTGCTGCCGCTGACCGACGAAGAGAAAACCGAGTTCCGCAAGGTGTTCGAAGCTTCGCAGCAGTAAGGCTACACGGGGCCGCCCTGCGGCCCCTTCGCCCCCTCTCTTGATACGAGACGAACCATGAACACCCCACAATCGTCATCGCAGAACGCGGTAGTCATCGGCGGCGGTATCGTCGGTGTCTGCTGCGCGCTGTACCTGCAGCGCGAAGGCCACAAGGTCACGCTCATCGACCCCGCCGCACCGGGCGACAGTACCGCCAAGTGGAGTTGCGGTCAGATGGCGGTCAGTGAAGTCATTCCACTGTCCAAGCCGGGCATCCTGATGAAGATCCCGGGCTGGCTGCTGGACCAGAAAGGCCCCCTGGCCCTGCGCCCGAGCGCGCTGCCGGGCATCCTGCCCTGGTTCCTGCGTTTTCTGGCCTGCGCACGTTCGTCGAAGATCCATGAGATCGCCGAGGACATGGCGCGCCTGACCCAACATGTCTACACCGACTATGCCCCGTTGCTGGATGTCTGCGCGGACAAAACCTTGCTGGGTGACCGCCCGATCCTTGAGGTGTTCGACTCGCCAGCAGGTCTGGCCCACGAACGCCCGCACCTGGAACTGCGCAAGCAGTTGGGCTTCAAGTCCGAAGAGCTGGACGGCGCCGCCATCGGCGATCTGGAGCCGGCCCTGGCCGGCAAGTTCCAGCATGGCCTGATGTTCCCTGACTGGCGCGCCGTCAGCGATACCGAGGGTTTCATTGCCGCACTGACCGAAAGTTTCATCGCCCAAGGTGGCGTGCGCCTGCGTCAGAAAGCCGTGAAAATCGATGAGAACCACGACCGCGCCAGCGGTGTGACCCTGGCCGACGGCACCCGCCTGCCAGCCGACCACGTCGTGGTGGCTGCCGGTACTGGCGCACGTCCTTTCTTCGACACACTGGGTGTAAACATCCCGTTGGCCGGCATCGCTGGCTACCAGGCCGTGCTGCCCACCCCTGACGTGGAGATTCGCCACTCGGTGATCTACGCCGATGGCGGCTTCTGCTTCGCCCCGATGACCCGCGGCCTGCAGATCGGCGGCACCATCGAGTTCGCCGCCCCCGGCGCCGAACCCAACTTCAAGCGCGCCGAAATCATCATGGAAAAAGCACGCCGCGTACTGCCACAACTCAACACCCAGGGGATGGAGTTCGGCGTCGGCTACCGGCCGTTCCTGCCTGATACCAAACCGGTCATCGACCGTTCGCCCCGCCTGAAAAACGTGATCATGGCCTTCGGCCACGGCCAGCTCGGCCTGACCCTGGGCGCCACCACCGGCCGCCTGGTCGCCGACCTGGCTGCAAACCGTACCCCGGCACAAAACCTGTCCGCATTCAGCGCTCGTCGCTTCGCCCTTATTGGAGGTACTGCATGAACCGCTACGACCAGTTCTACATCAATGGCCAATGGGTCAGCCCTGTCCAGGGCGGCAGTTTCAATTCGTATGACCCGAGCGACGAAAGCCTGATCACCAGCGTGGCATCGGGTACCGAAGAAGACATCGATCTCGCGGTCAAGGCTGCCCGCGCCGCTTTTGACGAGGGCCCGTGGCCGCGCCTGAGCGGTGCCGAGCGTGGTGAGTACCTGCGCAAGATTGCCGACGGCATCCGTGCCCGCCAGGAAGAGCTGGCCGAACTTGAAGTGCGCGACAACGGCAAGCCGTTCCCGGAAGCCATGTGGGACATCGGCGACACTGCCGGCTGCTTCGACTTCTACGCCAAACTGGCCGAGGAACTGGACCGCCACCGCGAGAAAGACGTCGCGCTGTCCGATGACCGCTTCAGCTCCATCGCCCGCAAGGAGCCGATCGGTGTTGCCGGCGCCATCGTGCCGTGGAACTTCCCGATGCTGATGGCTTCGTGGAAAATCGCCCCTGCGCTGGCCGCCGGTTGCAGCATCATCCTCAAGCCCGCCGAGCAAACCTCACTGACCGCACTGGAACTGGCCCGCATCGCCGATGAAGCCGGCCTGCCAGCGGGTGTGCTGAACATCGTCACCGGCCCAGGCTCCAAGGTCGGTGCCGCCCTGACCGCGCACCCCGGCGTGGACAAGCTGGCCTTCACCGGCAGCGTGCCGGTCGGCAGCCGCATCATGCAAGCCGCCGCGCAGGACATCAAGAATGTCACCCTGGAGCTGGGCGGCAAGTCGCCGTTCGTGATCTTCGCCGACAGCGACATCGAAAAGGCCGTCGAGTGGATCATGTTCGGCATCTTCTGGAACAAGGGTGAAGTCTGCTCGGCCACTTCCCGCGTGCTGGTCGAACGCTCTGCGTACGAACCACTGCTGGCGCGCCTGGCCGAAGAAACCCGCAAGATCAAGATCGGCAACGGCATGGAAGAAGGCGTGCTGCTCGGCCCGCTGGTCAACCGCAGCCAATACGAAGGTACACTGCAAGCCATCTCCCGCGGCCTGGAAGAAGGCGCCCGCCTGGTGTGCGGCGGCGAACGCCCGGCGCACCTGGACAAAGGCTTCTACCTGCAACCAACCGTGTTCGCCGATGTGCCGGAAGACAGCTGGATCTGGAACGAAGAGATCTTCGCCCCGGTCGTGTGCATCCGCCCGTTCGACACCGAAGAAGAAGCGGTCAAGTCGGCCAACAACTCGCGCTTCGGTCTGGGTGCCGCAGTCATGTCCAAAGACATCGAGCGCTGCGAACGCGTCGCGCGCAAGTTCCGCGCCGGTATCGTCTGGATCAACTGCTCACAGCCAACCTTTACCGAAGCACCGTGGGGCGGTTACAAGACCAGCGGCATTGGTCGCGAGCTGGGCGAATGGGGCCTGAACAACTACCTGGAAACCAAGCAGATCACCCGCTACGACAGCGAACAGCCTTGGGGCTGGTACATCAAGTGAGGTAACACCCATGCGTTGGAAACAGACGCTTCAGCTGGCTGAGGTGCACTGCGAAGGCGAGATCGGCAAGGTCATCACCGGGGGCGTCATCGGCGTCCCGGGTGCCACCATGCTCGACAAGATGAACTACATCAACGACGTCGACGACAGCCTGCGCCGCCTGGTGACGCTGGAGCCGCGCGGCTGCCTGCAGATGTCGGTCAACTTGCTGCTGCCGCCCACTCGCCCCGAGGCCCACGCAGGCTTCATCGTGCTGCAGGCCGACAAGGCTCACCCTATGTCGGGCAGCAACTGCATCTGCGTCGTCACCGCCCTGCTCGAACTGGGCATGGTGCCGATGCAAGAGCCAGAAACCACCGTGGTGCTCGATACGCCTGCAGGCCTGGTGACCGCTCGCGCACAATGCGCGGACGGCCGCTGCCTGAACGTGTCGCTGGACATGGTACCGGCCTTTGTCGAGCATCTGGACCTGGCCATCGAGACCGAAGCCTTCGGCACGATCAAGATCGACGTGGCGTTTGGCGGTGTGTACTACGCGCTGATCGACGTCGAGCAGGTCGGGCTCTCGATCGCACCGGAAAATGCCCGGCAACTGGCCGATGCCGGCGTAGCGCTGAGGGCAGTGATCAACCGGCAATTGAACATCCAGCACCCCTTGCTTGCGTCAGTGAACGAGGTGGCCTATGTAATGTTCCGCAACCGCCTGGACGACCGCACCTACCAGACCTGCACCACCCTGCCCCCGGGCCGGGTCGACCGCTCGCCCTGCGGCACCGGCAGTTCGGCCAACCTGGCCACATTGGCGGCACGCGGCAAGGTACAGGCCGGCGATCACCTGGTATCGCGCTCGACCATCGGCGGCCAGTTCCAGGTCGCCCTGCTCGGCCATACCGATGTCGCCGGCAAACCGGCGGTATTGCCACGCGTGACCGGGCGGGCCTGGCTGTATGGCCTTCAACAGTTGGGCGTCGATCCAGACGACCCGCTCGGCGCAGGCTTCATGCTCAGCGACACATGGGGAGAAGGCTGACCACAGCGCCCCTGCAGCCGCGCCCAGACATGCTGGGCGCGGCTTTTTGAACGCAGTGACCGCTCCCCTTGCGGTACCGACTCATCGGGCGGCGACAGGAGTTGCAACATGACAAGGCCCGGCCTGTATGATAAAGGCCAGAGCCAACGAGACCTGATGATGACTAAAGATAACGATAAAGAAAGTGGTGTACGTCGCCACAGTGGGCGCTACATCTATGAAGAACTGCGCAAGCAGATTCTCACCCTGAAGCTCAAACCCGGGGTACAGCTGGACGAAGTGTCCCTTGCCGCTCAATTCGGCCTCTCCCGCTCCCCTGTGCGGGATGCACTGGCTCGGCTGATCACTGAGGGCCTGGTGGTCATCCTGCCAAACCGTACCACCTTGGTTACACCCTTCGAGATCGAAGAGTTTCCAAACTACATCTCCGCGCTGGACTTGATGCAACGTGCAGTCACTCGCCTGGCGGCCATTCAACATCGTCCGGAAGACCTCGAAAAAATCCGCCAAGCCGATGCCGAATACCTCAAGGCAGTAACATCGGGCGACTTCCAGTCCATGTCGGAGTTGAACAAGGCCTTCCACATGGCCATTGCCCACGCCGGGCGCAACCCTTACTTCATCAATTACTACGAGCGCTTGCTGGGAGAAGGCCAGCGACTGCTTCACCTGCACTTCGACCATATCGTAAGTTCGGCCAGCACCCACAAACTGGGGCGCGACCATGACGAAATCATCGATGCCATCGCAGCACGCGATGCCGATGCCGCAGAAGCTGCTGCGCATGAGCACACCATGCTGTTCCAGCGGCGTTTTCTGGACTACATGCAGCAGAATCTTACTGCGCGCATGTCGGTGGCCTAAGCAACTGTCTTGGCCAGGTCACGTATAGGTGCCCCGCACTTCCAAAGTACGTACCGATAATTATCACGGCCCCTCACAGCGTTTATCCGGCGTTCCACCCAGATTGATCATCATTTGGTCGATGGCTCGCTGGTGCCCGCTATTTCATTGAGCAACCCAATACTTCGTACTTCGCCTGCTCGAGTCAGTTGACAGGGTGCTGCATAAGCCGATAGCTTTGCACGCAGCACTGCACACAAAAACAAAACAGACACCAATCAACGCTCACCGGGAGTCCGGAATGAACAGATTCGAGAACAAAGTTGCGATCGTGACTGGAGGCGCTGGCGGTATCGGCTCGGCCATCGCGACGCGCCTTGCAAGCGAAGGTGCTACCGTCGTGGTCAGCGACGTCAACCTGGCAGCGGCACAGGACGTAGCCAGCGCGATCGAGGGCTCCGGTGGCAAGGCAATTGCCTTGGCAGCTGACATCGGTTCGGGTGAGGCTTGCCGTGGGCTGGTTGAATCGGTTGTCGCCAAACTCGGGCGCATCGACGTCCTGGTCAACAATGCCGGTATCAACCGCCGCGGGAGCCTTCTGGCACTGAGCGAGGACGATTGGCACACCAGCTTCGCCATCAACCTGGACTCGATGTTCCACCTGTGCCGCGCAGCACTGCCCGTCATGATCGAGCAGGGTGCCGGCGCGATCGTCAACACGGCCTCGCAGTGGGGCCTTTACCCCGCACCTGGCCACATCGCATACAACGTCACCAAGGCAGCTGTCGCTTCGTTCACCCAGAACCTGGCGCGCGACTACGCCCCTCAGAACATCCGCGTGAACGCGGTTTGCCCAGGCGAGATCCACACACCGATGCTCGAAGCAGGTGTACTCAGGTCGGGCCGGACCATTGCCGATCTGGACAAGATGGTGCCCTTCGGGCGCATCGGCAAGCCTGAGGAAGTCGCTGCACTGGTTGCCTTCCTGGCCTCCGACGAGGCGGCCTTCATGTGTGGCTCGCTGGTTGAGATCACAGGCGCACAGGCCGTAGCCTGACAGACCCGCGCCCTGTCACAACCCGGGCGCAGGCATCACTCAACCACTAACGGCCCTGGATATCCGCCCTTGCGATCCGCTGGGGCGACTGGGCGAAGCTCAGGTGGATGCAGGCCTTAACCCGCCCTGGGCAGATCCGCCAGCACCCCCTCGATCTCCCCCAGCACCGCCGGGTCATCCAGGGTCGAGGGCGGCACATACTCCTGCCCGTCGGCAATCTTGCGCAGCACCGCCCGCAAGATCTTCCCCGACCGCGTTTTAGGCAAACGCTTCACCAGCCGAACCCGGTTGAAACAGGCCAGCGGGCCGATCGCCTCGCGCACGCTGCCCACCAGGTCCACCAGCAACTGCGCCTCGCTGATGCCCTCGCCGTCCTTGAGCACAACGAGCGCCAGCGGCACCTGCCCCTTGATCTCGTCATGTACGCCAATCACCGCACACTCGGCCACCGCCGGGTGACAGGCCACCAGGTCTTCCATTTCGCCGGTGGACAGGCGGTGCCCGGACACGTTGATCACGTCATCTGTGCGCCCCATGATGTAGACAAAGCCATCATCGTCCAGGTAGCCGCCATCGCCTGTGTGGTAGTAACCCGGATAGGTGCGCAGGTAGGCCTGCAAATAACGCTCGTGGTCGCCCCATAGCGTCTGGCTGCACCCGGGCGGCAACGGCAGCGCAATGACAATCGAGCCTTGTTGATCAGGCCCCAGCAAGTGGCCTTCGTCATCCACGACACGCACATGGTAGCCCGGTACCGCCCGGTTGCTTGAGCCCGGCCTGGCCGCACTGCCTTCCAGCCCGACGCAGGGGGCAGTGACCGGCCAGCCGGTTTCGGTCTGCCACCAATGGTCGTGCACCGGCTTGCCACTGACCCGCTCCAGCCATTCATGGGTGCTTGAGTCGAGCTTCTCACCCGCCAGGAACAGCTGGCGCAGCGAGCTGAGGTCGTGCTTGCGGATCAGCTCGCCCTCCGGGTCTTCCTTGCGGATGGCACGCATGGCGGTGGGCGCACAGAACAGCGCATTGACTTTGTATTGCTCCACCACCCGCCAGTAGGCCGAGGCGTCCGGGGTGCGAATTGGCTTGCCTTCGTAGAACACCGTGGTGCAGCCGCTCATCAGCGGCCCGTAGACGATCAGCGAATGGCCGACCACCCAGCCCACGTCGGAAATGCCCCACCACACATCGCCGGTCTGCATGCCATAGATATGGCGCATGGCATAGCACAGCGCCACAGCATTACCGCCGTTTTCCCGGACGATACCTTTGGGTTTGCCGGTGGTGCCCGAGGTGTACATGATGTACAGCGGGTCACCGGCATCCAGTTCGACCGGGGCGACCGGCGTGGCGCCGGCCAAGGCCGCCTGCCAGTCCAGGTCGCGGCCTGGCTGCAGTTCAGCTTGTGCCTGCGGCCGTTGCAGCACCAGCACATTGCGCGGCTGGTGCCGGGCCAGTTGCAGGGCACGGTCGACCAACGGCTTGTAGGCAATCACCCGGTCGAACTCCAGCCCGCAGGATGCCGTGAGCAACAGCGTCGGCCGGGCGTCATCGATGCGCAGGGCCAGCTCGTTGGCGGCAAAGCCACCGAACACCACCGAGTGCACCGCACCAATGCGCGCGCAGGCCAGCATGGCCATGGCCGCCTGCGGCACCATGGGCATGTAGATGATCACACCATCGCCCTTGTTGACCCCCAACTGGCGCAGCAAGCCGGCCAGCCGCGCCACTTCGTCGCGCAACTGGTTATAGGTGTAGGCCTGCTGCACGCCCGTCACCGGCGAGTCGTAAATCAGTGCCAGCTGCTCGCCACGGCCCTGCTCGATCTGGTGATCGAGGGCCAGGTAGCAGCTGTTCAGGCGGCCATCGGCGAACCAGCGGTGGGTCCCGTCGGCGTTGTCTTGCAGGGTAAGGGCAGGCTTGCGGTGCCAGGCCAGGTGCGCGGCCTGTTCCGCCCAGAATGCGGCAGGGTCGGAAATGGAATGGGCGTAGCTGTGCTGATAGCTCATAGCGAAAGGAACCCGGTACTTGTTGTTATTGAAGGGCGAACCTTGAGTATGGACCGCTACAACAGCGCCGCCATGGGACTAAAGTCACAACCGACCTGCAAATTTGCAGAAAACGCAAAAGCGCCCCATAACGGTGCAAAGGCTCTAGAATAGGCCACCCCTCAGCCACCGAGCAGCCCATGGATATCGAACAGGCCCGAACCTTTCTGGAAATCGTGCGTTGCGGCAGCCTGGTCGCCGCTGCCGAACGCCTGTTCGTGTCACAAACAGCCATTACCGCCCGGGTGCAGCGCCTGGAGCAGCAATTGGGCTGCCAGCTGTTCGTGCGCAGCCGCAACGGTGCCAGCCTGACCAGCGACGGCGAGGCCTTTGTCAGTTATGCCAACCAGCTGGTGCAAACCTGGGAAGCCGCGCGGCGCGACCTGCCGCTGCCTGAAGGCTGCCAGCAAGTGCTGCATGTGGGGGCAGAAGTCAGCCTGGGTAACCCGATGTTGCTCGACTGGGTCACTGCCCTGCACCGTGAACTGCCCAGCCACGCCATACGCAGCGAAGTGAGCGACGGCGAGTCGCTGCTGCGCAAGGTCGAGATGGGCCTGCTGGACGCTGCACTGGTGTACCAGCCGACCTACGGGCCGGGCTTGCAGGTGGAACAGTTGATGGAAGAGAAACTGATCCGCGTGCGCCGCGTCGACCAACCCGAACCGTATATCTACATCGACTGGGGCGAGGCTTTCCGCCGCCGGCACGATGCCGCCCTGCCCGATTGCGCGCGCCCGGCGTTAAGCTTCAACCTCGGCCCGTTGGCTTTGCAGTTCATTCTCGACCAGGGTGGCAGCGGTTACTTCCGCACGCGGGTGGTGCAGGCATACCTGGACAGCGGCGCGTTCGAGCGGGTACCGCAGGCACCGGAGTTCACTTACCCAACCTTCCTGGTGTATCCACGCGAACGCGACAGCGAAGCCCTTCAACAGGCCTTCACTATCTTGCGCCGACTGGTGGCTGCCGGCGCCAGCGACTGGTCACAGCGCTGGGACCCGGTTATCTGAAGCCTCGGCTTTGCTGAGCAACTGGCGCTTGAGGCCGGCGATCAGGTCAGTCTGGGTAATCACCCCCACCAGCTGGCCGGCGTCGAGCACCGGCAGGCAGTGCAAGCCTTGTTCGCACAACAGCGGCAGCAGACGCTCCAACGGGTGCTGGCTGCTGACACTCACCACCCGCCGGCTCATCACCTGCTCCATGCGCACCGCCTTGCGGCCAAACAGCCCGCGCCAGCTGAAACGGCCGCGCTGCATGGCCGGGCCAACGAGGTCGCTGAGGCTGACGATGCCCACCAGTTTGCCGTGCTGTAACACCGGCAGGGTTTTCAGGTGGTGGCTGGCGAGCATTTTCCAGGCCTGTTCAAGGGTGGTGTCGGTCGTGGCGAACTGCACGTCGCGGGACATCACCGAGGCCGCCGTAATACCGCCGAGACTGCGCTGCAGGGCGTGTTGCTCGGTGGCGAGGATGATGCGCTCCAGCTCGTCACGGGTGACATCGACGAACTCGCCCAGCTCTTCGAGGGCCTGGTCCAGGTCTTCACTGCGGATGCCCACCCGCTCGCCGGGCAGCGGGTCATGGGTGTGGTGCAGGTCTTTGCGCGGCACCGCGCCTTTCGGGTAGCGCACGCCCGTCAGGCGGTTGTAGACAATCGCCACTGTCACCAGGATCAACGCATTGAGCAGCACCGGCTCCAGCAGGTGGTCGCCCATGGCGGTCAGCCCTGAGTCAGCCAGCACGGCGCTCACCGCCACCCCGCCACCCGGCGGGTGCAGGCAGCGCAGCAGGCACATCACCAGCAGCGAGATGCCCAGGGCGGCAGCGGCCACCCACAGCTCGGGGCCGAAGCCTTCACGCATGGCCAGGCCGACCGCGCCCGCGAGGGCATAGCTGCCCAGCACCGGCCAGGGTTGGGCCAATGGGCCGGAATGCACGGCGAACACCAGCACAGCCGAGGCGGCCAGCGGGCCAAGCAGGTGCAGGGCGATACCGGGGCCATAGGCGATGCTGGTCAGCCAGCCGGCGAGGAACAGGCCGAGCAACGCACCGATGGCGGCACGCAGCCATTCTTTTGGGGGAATATTCAGGGGCGCCGGCAACAGCCGCTGCAGACGACTTTCGGAACGCGAGGCAGGCATTTAAGTAGTCGAGATCTTTGGTTTTTCTGATTAAAAAGAAAGCCCAGCCGAGGTGGCCTGGGCCTCGTATTGCGCGTGCAATACCACAAGGGGCTCCGTCCGTGGAGAGATGGAAACCGCAGGGTTTCGTGAACGGGATTTTGCCGGGCGGGGGGAGATTGGGCTAATTCAAAAAAATGCGGCTGTACTGCAATTTTTTTGCAGTACAGACAGGGCCTAGGGGGCGCTGTGCGCCCCTTTCGCGACACAAGGCCGCTCCCACAGGGATATGCCGTCCTCAGGCTCATGAAAATCCTGTGGGAGCGGCCTTGTGTCGCGATGGGCCGCACAGCGGCCCCGGAATTATCGGGCCTTGCGCGGCAGGTCGATATTGACGCGAAGCCCACCCAGCGGGCTCTCCAGCAAGGCCAGCCGCCCACCCCAGGCCTCGACGATATCGCGCACAATGCCCAGCCCAAGGCCGTGCCCGTCCACCTGCTCATCCAGCCGCGAACCACGCTCCAGCACCTGCTGCCGCTGGCCCTCGGGAATCCCCGGGCCGTCATCATCGACCCAAACCTGATAGCCCTCGGCATTCGGCTCAATGCCAAGGCGCACTTCGCTGTCGGCCCACTTGCAGGCGTTGTCCAGCAGGTTGCCCAGCAACTCCAGGAAGTCCTCACGGTCCCATGGCAACAGCAACCCGGGGGGCACATCGCTGGCCAGCAGCAGCCCTTCTCCATGGATCATGCCCAACGTGCTCAGCAACCCCGGCAGTTCGGCATCGCAATCGAATTGCGCACCGGGCAACGCATCACCCGCCAACCGCGCGCGATTCAGTTCGCGCGCCAACCGCTGCTGAATCTGCTCCAGCTGCTCACGCATCTGCGCCCGCACCTCGGGCAAGTCCTTCAGGCGCTCGCTGGACGCCAGGCTCAGCAGCACCGCCAACGGTGTCTTCAGTGCATGCCCCAGGTTACCCAAGGCATTGCGCGAACGCCGCAAGCTGTCTTCGGTATGGCTGAGCAGGTGGTTGATCTGCCCCACCAGCGGAGCCAGCTCGCTGGGCACCTCGGCATCCAGTTGTGACCGCTGGCCCTGCTGCAGTTGGGCGATCTGCTGGCGCGCCCGTTCCAACGGCCGCAGCGAGCGCGTTACGGTCATGCGCTGCAGCACCAACACCAGAATCAGTGCCACCAGGCCCATGCCAAGGCCGATCTGCTGCATGCGCCGAAAGCCCTCACGCACCGGCGAGTAATCCTGTGCGACGCTGATGGAGATGTCTTGGCCCAAGCGCCGGTAGTCAGCGCGCAGGGCTAGCAGTTGCTGCCCTTCCGGGCCGAGTTCATGGCTGTCGGAAAGGCCTGGCGCAGCAGGCTTGGGCATGTCCAGGTCCCACAGCGAGCGTGAGCGCCAGGTGCCTTTGTCGAAATCGATACGGAAGTAATAACCCGAAAAAGGCCGCTGATACGCCGCCGAGATGCGCCGCTCATCCAGCTGCAGGCCGGATGGCCCGCGCATCAGCGCCACCAGCAGGTTCTCGCTTTCCTTGCGCAGGCCGTTTTCCAGGTAACGCTGCAGGCCGGCTTCGAACAACCACAAGGTCAGTTGCGCCAGGACCACGCCGACTACCACCAGCACCGCGACCAGGCCAAGGCTCAAACGCGCCTGGATCGACTTCACCCGGTGCTCCCCGCGTAGATATAGCCCTGCCCGCGCCGGGTCTCGATCACGCTGCGGCCCAGCTTGCGGCGCAAGTGGTTGACGTGTACTTCCAGCACGTTCGAATCCCGCTCGGTTTCACCGTCGTAGAGGTGCTCGGCCAGGTGGCTCTTGGACAGGATCTGCTGCGGGTGCAGCATGAAGTAGCGCAGCAGGCGGAACTCGGCGGCGGTCAGCTGCACATCCACGCCATCACGGCTCACGCACTGGCGGCTTTCATCCAGGTGCAGGCCGGCAGCTTCCAGTGTTGGCTGATTGGCCAGGCCACGCGCACGGCGCAGCAGCGACTGGATGCGCAGTTGCAACTCTTCCGGGTGGAACGGTTTGCTCAGGTAGTCATCAGCCCCGGCTTTCAGCCCTTCGATACGCTCGGCCCACGAGCCACGGGCGGTAAGGATCAATACCGGTGTGGCCAGGCCGGCGGCACGCCACTGGGCCAGCACGTCCAGGCCCGGCAAGCCCGGCAGGCCAAGGTCGAGGATGATCAGGTCGTAGGGCTCGCTCTGGCCCTGGTACACCGCATCGCGGCCGTCAGCCAGCCAGTCCACGGCATAACCCTGGCGCTGCAGGCCGGTGGTCAGCTCGTCGGCCAGCGGTACATTGTCCTCGACAAGCAACAGGCGCATTCAGTCGTCTTCCTCGTCTTTGAGCAGGGCGCCGGTGCTGGCATCGAGCTTGATCTCGCGCACCACACCGTCCGCCGTCAGCAGTTCGACTTCATATTCGTAGCGATCGTCGTCCTCTTCCAGCTCGGCCTCCAGCAAACGCGCCCCGGGGTAACGCCCCAGGGCGGTTTCCAGCAACTGTTCGAGCGGCAGGATGACGCCCTTCTGGCGCAGCTTCAGGGCTTCGTCCTGGTCAAGGTCGCGGGCGGCGGCCAGCGAACACACGGCCAGCAGCGCCAGCGCGAGGTAGCGCGCTGGCCGCGGTAAGTGAATCATCAGTTGTCCCGCTCGTCCTTCAGCACTTCACCGGTCTTGGCGTCCAGCGCCACGTCCCATTCTACGTTCTGCGTGTCACGCAGTTCGACCTTGTAGATGTAGCGACCGTACTCGTCTTCCAGCTCCGAATCGGTGACAGTGGCGCCCGGGTGCTTGGCCACGGCGGTGGCTTTCAGCTCGTCGAGCGACTTGATGGTCTTGGCGTTGACCAGTTTGACCACTTCGTCAGGCTGTACGTCCTTGGCGAAGGCGGCATTGGCGCCCAGGGCAAGGGCGGCGGCGGTGAACAGGGCAGTCAAGGTTTTCATCGTGCTTCTCTCCTGAGAACTGTGCAAGTTGTCTACGGGGTTAAGATTAACCACCGGTCCTTAATTCAACCTGAAAACAGCTGGCGCCATGATAGCGCAGATGCCCCTGCCCCTTTGCATCTACAGCTTGTCCACTCCCTTGCGCATTATTTTCATCGCAAGCCAACCTTGCGCACCACTTTTCTCATTCAGGTATGGGAAGTCGTTTTCATACAGATACTTGATACGTAGGCCATGCACGCTCCACAGCTCCAAGTCGTAGATGATCGAGCCCACGGACGCGGCTTCTGGCCGAAATCCGGGAAGCCGCCATAACATGGTGGAATTGGCGAGCGGGTCATGACCCAAGGGCTCATCAGCACTGTATAACCTGAGGTAGCCGTTGCGACTGACATCCAGACGATGATTTCGATGCTTCCAGCGCCGGTCATTGCTATCCACACGAGCAGCACGAATCTCATAGTCGTACTCACCATCGGTCTCGTAACAGCCAAACCAGAACTGTGTAGCAAACTTTTGCGGATACTCGATATGAGGGTTTATGTAGGCATGCGGGGACGTGTGGTTGTCTTCCCCTGCGTGAATCCATCTTTCGGTAGCCAGGGGGGTAGGATCGCTGAAACTGCCGACCCTTTGAAAACCCTCTTCAAGGGCAGCCTGAGCTGTACTCGGCTGGTGCTGCCAATAGCATGCTGCGATGAAGCTTTTCTCAGGTTTGAAGGTGTAGGTATCCATCACGGTGATTCCTCGGTTTATGGCCAGCACCTGCAAACTACGGAGCCGCGAGCGCGAGTGGCACGAGGAACGCTTCCCTCGACAGCACAGTGGCTTGCCTATAGTCGGGTCAATGCGCCTGAGGAAGCCTTGTAGCGGGCATGCTGGTAAACTGCGCGCAATATTGATTCACACAGAGTTATGACCGCGTGGAAATTTTTAAAGAGTTCACATTCGAATCTGCCCATCGCCTGCCCCACGTCCCTGAAGGACACAAGTGCGGCCGCCTGCATGGCCACTCGTTCAAGGTCGGCCTGCACCTGACCGGCCCGCTGGACCCGCACACCGGCTGGATTCGCGACTTCGCCGAGGTCAAGGCGATCTTCAAGCCAATCTATGATCAGCTGGACCACAACTACCTGAACGACATCCCGGGCCTGGAAAACCCCACCAGCGAAGTGATCGCCAAGTGGATCTGGGAGCAGGTCAAGCCGCTGATGCCAGAGCTGTCGAAGGTGCGCATCCACGAAACCTGCACCAGCGGCTGCGAATACACCGGCGACTGATTCGCCCGGCTCACTGCCCCTGCGTGCTGCCCATGGCATCGCGCAGGAAGCTGGGGGCGATGTAGCGCTGGTAATGCGCTTCTGAAAGCAGGAAGAATTCGCGGTCGATGGCATCGCGCAATTGTGGCAGTTCCCAGTCACGGAACTCCGGCAGCAAGACCATGCCGTAGGCCTCAAGGTCCCGGATCATCCGCGCCCCGCGGGCAATCAGCTGGTACGCCCAGCAATACTCCGACTGCTGCTCGACAAAGCGGATGGAGCGCTGTTCCAGCTGCTGGCGCAGCAAGCCTTTGTCGAACACCTCCAGCTTGGCCATCATCACCTGCACCAGCAACTGCTCAAGGCGCAGCCATACCGCGCGCTTCTGCGCGTCGTCGTAGCCGTTCCAGTTGATCACTTCGTGATGGAAGCGCTTGCAGCCACGGCACACCGTGTCTCCGTACACCGTGGAGCACAGGCCGACGCATGGGGTCTTGATGGACTTGTTGGACATGAAAAACAACAGCTTGGCGGTGGAACACGGCCCCATGTTAGCCCTTTGTCTAACCAGGGTCACTCGTTAAAGTCATCTTCTGCGCCTTACCTTCGGGCTTTTTTTGCCGTAGAATCATCCCGCCTTTTCAAAGGCAACAATGTCCGTTGGAAGCTGTTTTCAAAGCGTCACGAGCACAGTTAATCCGGTAGAACGGCGTTGGCCCGGGCCATGCACCCCTCGCATGCCCGCGCCAGCCCTCATCAGCTCCCCGTTCTGCAGGCGTAAAACTTTGAAAGCAGCTTCTGTAAGGATTCTTTGCGACCCTGGCTGGGCGGCCCACAAAGCCGTAGCAGCGCATGGGTGCATGGAATGCTGGATGAGCGTCCCGGACCCCCTTTAGGGACCACTGATGAGGGAAATAACTGTGCTTGAAGCCTACCGCAAACACATCGAAGAGCGTGCCGCCCTGGGTATCGTGCCCCAGCCGCTGAACGCCGAACAAACTGCAGGCCTGGTCGAGCTGCTGAAAAACCCGCCGGCCGGCGAAGAAGCCTTCCTCGTAGACCTGATCACCAACCGCGTACCGCCAGGGGTCGACGAAGCTGCCTACGTCAAGGCTGCTTTCCTCTCCGCCGTCGCCAAGGGCGAAGCCAAGTCGCCACTGATCGACCGCAAGCACGCCACCGAACTGCTGGGCACCATGCAGGGCGGCTACAACATCGAAACGCTGGTCGCACTGCTGGATGACGCCGAACTGGGCGCCGTCGCGGCCGAACAGCTCAAGCACACCCTGCTGATGTTCGATGCCTTCCACGACGTGGCCGAAAAAGCCAAGGCGGGCAACGCCCACGCCAAGGCCGTGCTGGAGTCCTGGGCTGCCGGCGAGTGGTTCACCTCGCGCCCGGCCATCGCCGACAAGTACACCCTGACCGTGTTCAAGGTGCCTGGCGAGACCAACACCGACGACCTGTCCCCTGCCCCGGACGCCTGGTCGCGCCCTGACATCCCGCTGCACGCCCTGGCCATGCTGAAAATGGCCCGTGACGGCATCGAGCCGTCGCAGCCAGGTTCGGTCGGCCCGCTGGCCCAGATCGAAGCCGTCAAGGCCAAAGGCTTCCCGGTTGCCTACGTCGGTGACGTGGTCGGTACCGGTTCGTCGCGTAAATCCGCCACCAACTCGGTGCTGTGGTTCTTCGGTGACGACATCCCGTACGTGCCGAACAAGCGCGCCGGTGGCTTCTGCTTCGGCACCAAGATCGCCCCGATCTTCTACAACACCATGGAAGACGCCGGCGCCCTGCCGATCGAATTCGACTGCACCAACCTGGCCATGGGCGACGTCATCGACGTGTACCCGTTCAAAGGCGAAGTGCGCCGCCACGGCAGCGACGAGCTGGTTACCGAATTCGCGCTGAAAACCGAAGTATTGCTGGATGAAGTGCGCGCTGGCGGCCGTATCCCGCTGATCGTCGGCCGTGGCCTGACCGAAAAAGCCCGCGCCGAGCTGGGCCAGGGCCCATCGGACCTGTTCAAGAAGCCAGAGCAGCCTGCCGACACCGGCAAAGGCTTCACCCTGGCGCAGAAGATGGTCGGCCGTGCCTGTGGCCTGCCAGAAGGCCAGGGCGTGCGCCCAGGTGCCTACTGCGAGCCTAAGATGACCACCGTCGGTTCCCAGGACACCACTGGCCCGATGACCCGTGACGAGCTGAAAGACCTGGCCTGCCTGGGCTTCTCCGCTGACCTGGTGATGCAGTCGTTCTGCCACACCGCGGCCTATCCGAAGCCGATCGACGTCACTACCCACCACACCCTGCCAGACTTCATCCGCACCCGTGGCGGCGTGTCGCTGCGCCCAGGCGACGGCATCATCCACAGCTGGCTGAACCGCATGCTGATGCCTGACACCGTGGGTACCGGTGGCGACTCGCACACCCGCTTCCCGATCGGCATCTCGTTCCCGGCCGGTTCCGGCCTGGTAGCCTTCGCCGCTGCCACCGGCGTCATGCCGCTGGACATGCCAGAATCGATCCTGGTGCGCTTCAAGGGCAAACTGCAACCTGGCATCACCCTGCGTGACCTGGTGCATGCGATCCCTTACTACGCCATCCAGAAGGGCCTGCTGACCGTCGAGAAGAAAGGCAAGAAAAACGCCTTCTCCGGCCGCATCCTGGAAATCGAAGGCCTGGACGAACTGACCGTCGAGCAAGCCTTCGAGCTGTCCGACGCCTCGGCTGAGCGTTCTGCTGCCGGTTGCACCATCAAGCTGCCAGAGAAGGCCATTGCCGAGTACCTGCAGTCCAACATCACCCTGCTGCGCTGGATGATCGGCGAAGGCTACGGCGATGCCCGCACCCTGGAGCGCCGCGCCCAGGCCATGGAAGCCTGGCTGGCCAAGCCTGAGCTGCTGTCGGCCGACGCCGATGCCGAATACGCCGAAATCATCGAAATCGACCTGGCCGACGTGAAAGAGCCTGTGCTCTGCGCGCCGAACGACCCGGACGATGCCCGCCTGCTGTCTTCGGTACAGGGCGAGAAGATCGACGAAGTGTTCATCGGTTCGTGCATGACCAACATCGGCCACTTCCGCGCTGCCGGCAAGCTGCTGGACAAGGTCAAGGGCGGTATTCCGACCCGTCTGTGGCTGGCCCCGCCAACCAAGATGGACGCCCACCAGCTGACCGAAGAAGGCTACTACGGCATCTACGGCAAGGCTGGTGCGCGCATGGAAATGCCAGGCTGCTCGCTGTGCATGGGTAACCAGGCACGTGTGCAGACCGGTTCGACCGTGGTCTCCACTTCGACCCGTAACTTCCCGAACCGTCTGGGCGACGCCACCAACGTGTACCTGGCATCGGCCGAGCTGGCTGCTGTCGCTTCGATCATCGGCAAGCTGCCGACCGTCGAAGAGTACATGCAGTACGCGAAAGACATCGACAGCATGGCTGCCGACGTTTACCGCTACCTGAGCTTCGACCAGATCGCCGAGTTCCGCGAAGCGGCAGCCAACGCCAAGATCCCGGTGGTTCAGGCGTAAGCTGAGTTACACGCTGCAAAAGAAAGCCCCGGCAGCGATGCCGGGGCTTTTTCATTTGACTGCTCACACCCGCTCAGATCACGAACAAATCCACAAACCGGTGCACCGCCATCGCTTCCAGCGCTTGCTGGTCCTTGCACACCTCCAGCACCTCCCCGCACCGCTGCCGCGCAAACCGCGTTGCCAGGTTGGCCCTGAACTTGGCCTCCAGCAGGGGTATGCCCTCCCCTCGCCGCCGCCGGTGCCCGATCGGGTATTCCACCACCACCTGCTCGGTACTGCTGCCATCCTTGAAGAACACCTGTAACGCATTGGCGATCGAGCGCTTGTCCGGCTCCAGGTACTCGCGGCTGAAGCGCGGGTCTTCCACCACTTCCATCTTCTCGCGCAGGCGGTCGATGCTGGGGTGGTTGGCATGGAAGGTGTCTTCATAGTGCTCCGCCACCAGATGCCCGAAGATCAAAGGCACTGCCACCATGTACTGCAAACAGTGGTCACGGTCAGCGGCATTGGCCAGCGGGCCGCTCTTGGAAATGATGCGGATTGCCGACTCTTGGGTGGTGATGACGATGCGGTCGATTTCATGCAGGCGGTTACGTACCCGTGGGTGCAGGGTGACCGCCGCTTCGCAGGCAGTCTGGGCGTGAAATTCGGCAGGGAAGCTGACCTTGAACAGCACGTTTTCCATCACGTAGCTGCCCAAGGCCTGGGGCAGACGCAGTTCGTACTGCCCGGCGGGCTTGAGCGCCAGGTCCTTGTTGGTATGGCTGAACGATACGTCGTAGAAGCCCCATTGTGGCGCCGTGAGCACACCCGGCACGCCCATCTCACCGCGCAAGGCGATATCGGCCAGGCGCACGCCACGGCTGGACGCATCACCCGCCGCCCAGGACTTGCGTGAGCCGGCATTGGGCGCATGCCGATAGGTACGCAGGGCCTGGCCATCGACGAAGGCATGGGACAACGCCGAGAGCATCTGTTCGCGGTTGGCGCCCATCAACCTGGCGCACACGGCAGTCGAGGCCACTTTCACTAAAATGACGTGATCGAGACCGACGCGGTTGAACGAGTTTTCCAGTGCCAGCACGCCCTGGATCTCATGGGCCATGACCATGGCTTCGAGCACATCACGCATCAGCAGCGGTTTTTCACCAGCGGCCACGCGCTTCTGCGACAGGTGATCGGCAACGGCCAGGATACCGCCCAGGTTGTCCGAGGGGTGAGCCCATTCGGCCGCCAGCCAGGTGTCGTTGTAATCCAGCCAGCGCACCGTGCAGCCGATGTCCCAGGCCGCCTTGACCGGGTCGAGCCGGTAGGCGGTACCGGGGACGCGGGCACCATTGGGCACCAGCGTACCTTCCACCTGAGGGCCGAGCAGTTTGGTACATTCGGGAAAGCGCAGGGCCAGCAGGCCGCAGCCCAGGGTGTCCATCAGGCAGTTGCGTGCGGTGTCGAGGGCTTCGGCGGAATCGACCCGGTAGCCGAGGGCGTAGTCGGCCAGGGTTTGCAGCACCCGGTCGTAGTCCGGGCGGTCGTTCAGGTCAACGTTGGCGCTCATATCCAGCTCCTGTGAATTGGGGCTGCTTTGCAGCCCATCGCCGGCAAGCCAGCTCCCACAGGGACCGCACAGACTTTGAGGCCTGCGCAGTACCTGTGGGAGCTGGCTTGCCGGCGATGGGCCGCACAGCGGCCCCTCTTGAAGCCGAGCGCCAGTGGTGCGTTAGAAGCTATCGCCAGGCACGCGAACCCAGCCCTCCATCAGCACGCGAGCACTGCGGCTCATGATTGCCTTGGTCACTGTCCACTCACCATTCACCTGACGCGCCTCGGCCCCGACCCGCAAGGTGCCCGAGGGGTGGCCGAAACGCACGGCGCTACGCTCACCCCCGCCGGCCGCGAGGTTGACCAGCGTGCCCGGAATGGCCGCCGCAGTGCCAATCGCCACCGCAGCGGTCCCCATCATCGCATGGTGCAGCTTACCCATGGACAAGGCGCGCACCAGCAGGTCGATATCACCGGCTTGCACCGCCTTGCCACTGGACGCAGTGTAGGTGCTCGGCGGCGCAACGAACGCCACTTTTGGTGTGTGCTGACGTCCGGCTGCCTGGTCGACGTTTTCAATCAGGCCCATGCGCAAGGCACCGTAAGCGCGAATGGTCTCGAAACGCAGCAGCGCCTGAGGGTCCCCGTTGATGGCATCCTGCAGTTCGGCACCGGTGTAACCGATATCGGCCGCATTGACGAAGATGGTCGGAATGCCGGCATTGATCAGGGTGGCCTTGAACGTACCGACGCCCGGCACCTCCAGTTCATCGACCAGGTTACCGGTCGGGAACATCGAACCGCCGTCACCGTCTTCGTCGGCTGCCGGGTCGAGAAACTCCAACTGCACCTCGGCCGCCGGGAAGGTCACCCCGTCCAGCTCGAAATCGCCGGTTTCCTGCACTTCACCTTCGGTGATCGGCACATGGGCGATGATGGTCTTGCCGATGTTGGCCTGCCAGATGCGCACCGTGGCGATGCCGTTGCGTGGAATGCGCGCCGCGTCCACCAGGCCACTGCTGATGGCGAACGAACCGACCGCCGCAGACAGGTTGCCGCAGTTGCCGCTCCAGTCGACAAACGCCTTGTCGATACTGACCTGGCCGAACAGGTAGTCCACATCATGCCCGGGCTTGATGCTTTGCGACAGGATCACCGTCTTGCTGGTGCTGGAAGTGGCACCGCCCATGCCGTCGATCTGCTTGCCGTAAGGGTCGGGGCTACCGATTACCCGCAACAGCAGCGCATCGCGGGCCGGCCCCGGGATTTGCGCCTGCTCGGGCAGGTCTTGCAGGCGGAAGAACACACCCTTGCTGGTGCCGCCACGGATGTAGGTGGCGGGGATTTTTACTTGCGGTACATGTGCCATGTTCAAGTCCTGTTCAAGCGGTTGCTTCGAGGAAGTCCTGGGCAAAGCGCTGCAGCACGCCACCCGCCTCGTAGATCGACACTTCCTCGGCGGTGTCCAGGCGGCACGTCACCGGCACTTCCAGGCGCTCACCATTGCTGCGGGTAACCACCAGGGTCAATGTCGCCCGTGGCGTACGCGCACCCAGCACGTCATACGTCTCGCTACCGTCCAGGCCCAGGGTCTTGCGGTCGGTGCCCGGCTTGAACTCCAGCGGCAGCACGCCCATGCCCACCAGGTTGGTACGGTGAATGCGCTCGAAGCCTTCGGCCACGATCGCCTCGACACCCGCCAACCGCACACCCTTGGCCGCCCAGTCACGGGACGAACCCTGGCCGTAGTCGGCGCCGGCCACGATGATCAGCGGCTGCTTGCGCTGCATGTAGGTTTCGATGGCCTCCCACATGCGGGTGACCTTGCCTTCCGGCTCGATACGCGCCAGCGAACCCTGCTTCACGCTGCCGTCTGCCTTGCGCACCATTTCGTTGAACAGCTTGGGGTTGGCGAAGGTGGCACGCTGGGCGGTCAGGTGGTCGCCACGGTGGGTGGCGTAGGAGTTGAAGTCTTCTTCCGGCAGGCCCATTTTCGCCAGGTACTCGCCAGCGGCGCTGTCGAGCATGATGGCGTTGGACGGCGACAGGTGGTCGGTGGTGATGTTGTCCGGCAACACCGCCAGCGGGCGCATGCCGCGCAGGGTGCGCTCACCGGCCAGGGCACCTTCCCAATAGGGCGGGCGGCGGATGTAGGTGCTCATCGGGCGCCAGTCGTACAGCGGCGCCACCTTCGGCCCACGGTCTTCCTCGATGGCGAACATCGGGATGTACACCTTGCGGAACTGCTCTGGCTTGACCGCAGCACGCACCACGGCGTCGATCTCTTCATCGCTCGGCCAGATGTCCTTGAGGCGGATTTCCTTGCCATCAACCACACCCAGCACATCTTTCTCGATGTCGAAGCGGATGGTGCCGGCAATGGCATAGGCCACCACCAGTGGCGGGGACGCCAGGAAGGCCTGCTTGGCATACGGGTGGATACGCCCGTCGAAGTTGCGGTTACCCGACAGCACGGCGGTGGCGTACAGGTCGCGGTCGATGATTTCTTGCTGGATCACCGGGTCCAGGGCGCCGGACATGCCGTTGCAGGTGGTGCAGGCGAAGGCGACGATACCAAAGCCCAGTTGCTCCAGCTCCTTCTCCAGCCCCGCCTCTTCCAGGTACAGCTGCACGGCCTTGGAGCCCGGTGCCAGCGACGACTTGACCCAAGGTTTGCGGGCCAGGCCCAGCTTGTTGGCATTGCGCGCCAGCAGGCCTGCGGCAATCACGTTGCGCGGGTTGCTGGTGTTGGTGCAGCTGGTGATGGCGGCGATGATCACCGCGCCGTCAGGCATTTGCCCTGGCACGTCTTCCCAATTGCCGGCAATGCCCTTCGCTGCCAGGTCACTGGTGGCCACGCGGGCGTGTGGGTTGGACGGCCCGGCCATGTTGCGCACCACGCTCGACAGGTCGAAGCTCAGGGTGCGCTCGTAGACGGCGCCGCCCAGGCTGTCGGCCCACAGGCCGGCGGCCTTGGCGTAGGTCTCGACCAGCTTGACCTGCTGCTCTTCGCGGCCGGTCAGGCGCAGGTAGTCGATGGTCTGCTGGTCGATGGCGAACATGGCTGCGGTGGCACCGTATTCCGGGGCCATGTTGGAAATGGTGGCGCGGTCGCCCAAGGTCAGGGCGCGGGCCCCCTCACCGTGGAACTCCAGATACGCGCCGACCACCTTCTGCTTGCGCAGGAATTCGGTCAGGGCCAGCACCAGGTCGGTGGCGGTGATGTTCGGTGCCAGCTTGCCCGTCAGCTCGACGCCGACGATTTCCGGCAGGCGCATCCACGAGGCGCGGCCGAGCATCACGTTCTCGGCTTCCAGGCCGCCCACGCCGATGGCGATCACGCCCAGGGCGTCGACATGCGGGGTGTGGCTGTCGGTGCCGACGCAGGTGTCCGGGTAGGCCACGCCACGGTCGTTGTGAATCACTGGCGACATCTTCTCCAGGTTGATCTGGTGCATGATGCCGTTGCCCGGCTGGATCACGTCGACGTTCTTGAACGCCTTCTTGGTCCAGTTGATGAAGTGGAAGCGGTCTTCGTTACGACGGTCTTCGATGGCGCGGTTCTTTTCGAACGCCTGTGGGTCGAAGCCACCGCACTCGACGGCCAGCGAGTGGTCGACGATCAGCTGCACCGGCACCACCGGGTTGACCGCGGCCGGGTCACCGCCTTTGTCGGCAATGGCGTCACGCAGGCCGGCAAGGTCGACCAGCGCGGTCTGGCCGAGGATGTCGTGGCACACCACGCGGGCCGGGAACCAAGGGAAGTCGAGGTCGCGCTTGCGCTCGATCAGTTGGCTCAACGAGGCATCGAGGGTGGCCGGATCGCAGCGGCGCACCAGGTTTTCGGCGAGCACGCGGGAGGTGTATGGCAGGCCGTCGTAGGCGCCGGGCTTGATCGCCTCGACCGCCGCACGGGCATCGAAGTAGTCCAGGTCGGTGCCTGGCAGGTTTTTGCGGTATGCAGTATTCATCGTTCAGGCTCGGTCAAGGATTCGGAAAGCTCCGCCGCACCCTTGTGGGAGCGGGCTTGCCCGCGAATGCGTCAGCAGGTGCTCCGCTGTTGCCCGGTCGGGCGCATTCGCGGGCAAGCCCGCTCCCACAGGGGAAACGGGTTGCCTCTCTATTTCTGTTCAGCGCTGTTCGATCGGCACGAACTGGCGCTGCTCGACGCCGATATACTCGGCACTCGGGCGGATGATGCGGTTGTTGGCGCGCTGTTCGAAGACGTGCGCCGCCCAGCCGGTCAGGCGCGAGCAGACGAAGATCGGGGTGAACAGCTTGGTCGGAATGCCCATGAAGTGGTACGCCGAGGCATGGTAGAAATCGGCGTTGGGGAACAGGCGTTTCTGCTCCCACATGGTCTTGTCGATGGCTTCGGAAACCGGGTACAGCACCTTGTCACCCACTTCGTCGGCCAACTGCTTCGACCAGCCCTTGATCACCTCGTTGCGCGGGTCGGACTCTTTGTAGATCGCGTGGCCAAAGCCCATGATCTTGTCCTTGCGCTCCAGCATGCGCAGCAGCTCTGCGGTGGCTTCCTGCGGGCTCTGGAAACGCTCGATCAGCTCCATGGCCGCCTCGTTGGCACCGCCGTGCAGCGGGCCGCGCAGCGAGCCGATGGCAGCGGTGACGCAGGAGTACAGGTCGGACAGGGTCGAGGCACAGACGCGGGCAGTGAAGGTCGAGGCGTTGAACTCGTGCTCGGCGTAGAGGATCAGCGACACGTTCATCACCTTGACGTGCAGCTCGCTCGGCTTCTTGCCATGCAGCAGGTGCAGGAAGTGGCCACCGAGGGTGTCTTCGTCGCTGGTGCAATCGATGCGCACACCATCATGGGTGAAGCGGTACCAGTAGCACATCACGGCCGGGAACAGTGCCAGCAAGCGGTCAGTCTTGTCGCGCTGGGCCTCGAAGGTTAGCTCGGGCTCCAGGGTGCCCAGCACGGAGCAACCCGTGCGCATCACGTCCATCGGGTGAGCGTCACGCGGGATGCGCTCCAGCACTTCCTTCAGTGCTTGCGGCAGGTCACGCAGGCCCTTGAGCTTGCGCTTGTAATCCGCCAGTTCGGCCTGGGTTGGCAGCTCGCCGTACAGCAGCAGGTAGGCGACTTCTTCGAATTCGGCACCGGCCGCCAGGTCACGCACGTCATAACCACGGTAGGTCAGCCCGGCACCGGCCTGGCCCACGGTCGACAGTGCGGTCTGGCCAGCCACTTGGCCGCGCAGGCCTGCGCCACTGAGTACTTTTGCTTCGGCCACGGTGATTCTCCTTTCTTGAATTTGTTATGGATGCTTTCTGGCTAATTCGGGGTGTTGCTCAGCCCTTCTTCTGGGCAAACAGCGCATCGAGGCTCTGCTCGAAGGCGTGGTAACCAATGGCATCGTAGAGCTCCATGCGGGTCTGCATGGTGTCGATCACGTTTTTCTGCGTGCCGTCGCGGCGCAGTGCGGTGTACACGTTCTCGGCTGCCTTGTTCATGGCACGGAACGCCGACAGCGGGTACAGCACCAGCGACACGTCAACCGAGGCCAGCTCTTCGGTGGTGTACAGCGGCGTGGCGCCGAACTCGGTGATGTTGGCCAGGATCGGTGCCTTCACCCGGTCAGCGAACGTCTTGTACATCTGCAGTTCGGTGATGGCTTCCGGGAAGATCATGTCAGCGCCCGCTTCGATACAGGCCTCGGCACGGTCCAGGGCCGCGTTCAGGCCTTCGACGGCCAGGGCATCGGTACGCGCCATGATCACGAAGCTGTCATCAGTGCGGGCATCGACGGCGGCCTTGATGCGGTCGACCATTTCCTGCTGGCTGACGATTTCCTTGTTCGGCCGGTGACCACAGCGCTTGGCGCCCACCTGGTCCTCGATATGGATGGCGGCGGCACCGAACTTGCTCATCGAACGCACGGTGCGGGCAACGTTGAAGGCCGAGGCACCGAAGCCGGTGTCGACATCCACCAGCAGCGGCAGGTCGCACACGTCGGTGATACGGCGCACGTCGGTGAGCACGTCGTCCAGGCCACTGATGCCCAGGTCCGGCAGGCCCAGGGAGCCGGCGGCCACGCCGCCACCGGACAGGTAGATGGCCTTGAAGCCGGCGCGCTTGGCCAGCAGGGCGTGGTTGGCGTTGATGGTGCCAACCACCTGCAGCGGGTGCTCAGCGGCAACGGCATCGCGGAAACGCTGACCGGGGGTGCTCTTCACAGTCATTTCTCACCTCGTGGGCTGTTGTTGTGGGCGTCCAGGTAGTGACGCTCGATATTGCGCTTGGACGCGCCGATGTGGCGGCGCATCAGGAGTTCGGCCAGTTCGCCGTCACGGTCGGCGATGGCATCGAGAATGCGGTGGTGCTCGGAAAACGCCTGGCGTGGGCGGTTGGGCGTGGCCGAGAACTGAATGCGGTACATGCGCACCAGCTGGTACAGCTCGCCA
Source organism: Pseudomonas sp. RV120224-01b (assembly GCF_003208145.1). Lineage (NCBI taxonomy): Bacteria > Pseudomonadati > Pseudomonadota > Gammaproteobacteria > Pseudomonadales > Pseudomonadaceae > Pseudomonas > Pseudomonas sp. RV120224-01b. Next base: position 162,158 of record NZ_QKMQ01000009.1, read on the forward strand.
CACAGCATCTTGACCAGGGTCTGGTTGCCGCTGCCCTGGATAATCCGGTAATGGAAGTCGTAGTCGCCTTCCTGCTGGTAATAACCCAGGCCGGCCTGGAACGCGGCATCGCGCTCGTGGGTGTCGAGCACCCGGCGCAGCTCGTCGATGTCTGCCTGGCTCATGCGCTCGGCAGCCAGCCGGCAGGCCATGCCTTCGAGCGATTCACGGATTTCGTACAGCTCGATCAGCTCGGCATGGTTGAGTGACACAACCCGCGCCCCCACATGCGGCACGCGCACCAGCAGGCGCTGGCCTTCAAGGCGGTGGATGGCCTCGCGCAGCGGCCCGCGGCTGATGCCATAGGTACGCGCCAGCTCCGGCTCGGAGATCTTGCTGCCAGGGGCGATTTCACCTTTGACGATGGCCGCCTGGATGCGCCGGAAGACGTTTTCGGAAAGGGTTTCCGTTTCGTCTGCCTGCACCGGGCTGGGGGTGGAAAGGTCCTGCATATTGTCGACACCTTGAAAAACTCTTCGCCAGAAATTAACGAACAGAGCCCTCCAAGTCAAAGACAAAATGAATATTGTCGACAATCGTCTAAGAACGAACTATCACCCTCTCAATGCTGTCAGATCGCGCACCGCTGGCGTCAAGACGTCGGCGTGATAGAATGCCGCGCCTCCGATGGGGTATGGATAGCCTGTCTGTCATCCATTCATGCTTGTTGACAGATAAACGAGGAAGCTTGCGCAGTCGTTGCCAGTCGCCTTGCCCTTAACATAGCCCGAACCTTGCACCGCACCGCGCCAGGATTATGAGACTTACACCCGTTTTATTGCTGCTATGCCTCACCCTGCTACCGGCCCTTGGCCAGGCGGCGGGCAAGACCGTGTATGGTCTCAACGAATACGCCCGCCTGGGCGACCTGGACCTGGAAGTGGCCGCCAAGCTCGACACCGGTGCCAAGACCGCATCGCTCAGCGCCCGCGACATCAAGCGCTTCAAGCGCAACGGTGAAAGCTGGGTGCGCTTCTACCTGGCCATCGATGCGGCGCACTCGCACCCGATCGAACGCCCACTGGCACGCGTGAGCAAGATCAAGCGCCGGGCCGGCGACTATGATGCAGAATCGGGCAAGGCCTATACCGCCCGCCCGGTCATCGAACTCGAAATCTGCATGGGCCAGGCCATGCGCACCATCGAAGTCAACCTCACCGACCGCAGCGCGTTCCAGTTCCCGCTGCTGATCGGCTCCGAGGCGCTCAAGCACTTCGACGCGCTGGTCGACCCAAGCCTTAAATATGCGGCCGGCAAACCTGCCTGTGCCACCGACGCTCCCAAAGCAGAGTAATCCCGATGCGCTCTCTTACCCTCCATCTGAAAGTCCTGATCACCGTGCTGGTGCTACTGGGCGTGGCGGTCACGGCTTATCAGATCTTCTTCCTCGGCATCCCGGTGACCGAGGATGAAACCGACGACCTGTGGAACATCGACGCCAAGGTCGAGTTCGTGGCCAGCACCAAGGACCCGGTCAAGGTGCAGATGTTCGTGCCACCGCTGAACCGCGACTACGTCAGCCTTAACGAGAGCTTCATCTCCAACAACTACGGGGTCAGCGTCAACCGCGCCGACGGCAACCGCAAGGTTACCTGGTCGGCCCGCCGCGCCAGCGGCAACCAGACGCTGTACTACCGCCTGGTGCTGACCAAGCGCTACAGCAACGAGAAGACCACGGTCAAAGGCCCGACCTTCCGTGACAGCCTGGCGATCGAAGGCCCCGAGAAGATTGCCGCCGAAGCCCTGATGGCGCCGATTCGCCAGCACTCCGCCGACGTCGAGACCTTCGTCAGCGAGACCATCAAGCGGGTCAACAACCTCAACGACGACAACGTCAAGCTGCTGCTGGCCGGCGACACCTCGCCAATGAAAAAGGCCCAGATCATCGACCTGCTGCTGTCGATTGCCCATGTGCCGATGGAGAAGGTGCACACCATCCGCCTGGTGGCCGATACCCCGCAAACCCCGGAACTGTGGCTGCGCAGCTTCAACGGTAACGACTGGCTGTACTTCAACCCGGACACCGGCGAGCAGGGCCTGCCCAGCGACCGCCTGCTGTGGTGGACCGGTGACGACAACCTGATCACCGTCGATGGCGGCAAGAAAGCCAACGTCACCTTCAGCATGAACAACAGCGAGATGAACGCCATCCGCCTGGCCAAGCTGACCGACGAGAACACCGACGCCGACTTCCTCGAATACTCGCTGTACGGCTTGCCGCTGCAGACCCAGCAAACCTTCATGATCATGGTGATGATCCCGATCGGCGTGCTGGTGATCCTGGTATTGCGCAACCTGATCGGCCTGCAGACCCTGGGCACCTTCACCCCGGTGCTGATCGCCCTGGCCTTCCGCGAGACCCAGCTGGGCTTCGGCATCGTGCTGTTCACGGTCATCACGGCCTTGGGCCTGTCGCTGCGCTCGTACCTGGAACACCTCAAGCTGCAGATGCTGCCGCGCCTGTCGGTGGTACTCACCTTTGTCGTGGTGCTGATCGCCGCCATCAGCCTGTTCAGCCACAAGCTGGGCCTGGAGCGCGGGCTGTCGGTGGCATTGTTCCCGATGGTGATCCTGACCATGACCATCGAACGCCTGTCCATTACCTGGGAAGAACGTGGCGGTGGCCATGCCATGAAAGTGGCCATCGGCACCCTGTTCGCCGCGTCGCTTGCGCACCTGCTGATGATGGTGCCGGAACTGGTGTACTTCGTGTTCACCTTCCCTGCCGTGCTGTTGATCCTGGTGGGCTTCATGCTGGCGATGGGCCGCTACCGCGGTTACCGCCTGACCGAGCTCGTGCGCTTCAAGGCATTCCTGAAGAAGGCTGACGCCTGATGTTTGGCCTGATCAAGACGTGGAAAGCCCTGGAGGCCCGGGGCATCATGGGTATCAACCGGCGCAACGCGGACTACGTGTTGAAGTACAACAAGCGCCACCTGTACCCGATTGTCGACGACAAGATCATCACCAAGGAGCGTGCCCTGGCGGCCGGCATCCATGTGCCGGAAATGTACGGCATCATCGAGACCGAAAAAGAGATCGAAAAGCTCGACCAGATCATTGGCGGGCGCAGCGACTTCGTCATCAAGCCGGCGCAGGGTGCCGGCGGTGATGGCATCCTGGTCATCGCTGACCGCTTTGAGGACCGCTACCGCACCGTGTCGGGGAAGATCATCAGCCATGAGGAAATCGAGCACCAGATCTCGAGCATCCTCACCGGCCTGTACTCGCTGGGCGGCCACCGCGACCGCGCACTGATCGAATACCGGGTCACCCCCGACCAGATCTTCAAGAGCATCAGCTACGAAGGCGTGCCGGACATCCGCATCATCGTGCTGATGGGCTACCCGGTCATGGCCATGCTGCGCCTGCCGACCCGCCAGTCCGGCGGCAAGGCCAACCTGCACCAGGGCGCCATCGGCGTGGGTGTCGACCTGGCCACCGGCGTGACCCTGCGCGGCACCTGGCTGAACAACATCATCAGCAAGCACCCGGACACCACCAACGCGGTGGACGGCGTGCAACTGCCGAACTGGGACGGCTTCATGAAGCTGGCGGCCGGCTGCTATGAGCTGTGCGGCCTGGGCTACATTGGCGTGGACATGGTGCTGGACCAGGACAAAGGCCCGCTGATTCTGGAACTCAACGCCCGCCCGGGCCTGAACATCCAGATTGCCAACGACTGCGGCCTGACCCAGCGCACCCACGCCATCGAAGCGCACATCGAAGCACTGGCCAAGGACGGCATTACCGAAGATGCCGAACAGCGCGTTCGGGTAGCACAGGGGTTGTTCGGGCACGTGCCTAACCGCTGAATTGCCGGGGCCGCATCGCGGCCCCTGCATAAAACACAATGTTGAATGTCGCGCCCAGTGCTAGGCGCTTTTCCTACACAGGTCTACAATCGCCCTCCTCGCTTTTACATCGCCGTCCACACTGATGCCGACCTGTACGCTGCACCCCCTGCCCTACCAGCCCGACCCTGCCGCCTATTTCGCCCGCCTGCGCCTGGCCCCCGGTGCGATCCTGCTCGACAGCGCCCGCCCCGGCGCCGAACGCGGTCGCTTCGACCTGCTCAGCGCCTGGCCGCTGCAACAGCTGCAAGCGCAGCCCGATGAAGGCGGCCGCGCATTCCTTCAGCGTCTGCGTGCCGGCCTGGCGCAACTGGGCCACGCCAGCTTGCCCAAGGGCGTTGAACTGCCCTTTGCCGGTGGCCTGATCGGCTACCTGAGCTACGACTTCGGCCGCCGACTGGAACACCTGCCAAGCCTGGCTGTGGACGACCTCGGCCTGCCTGACGCGCAACTGGGCCTCTACGCCTGGGCACTGGTCAGCGACCACCTGCACGGCACCAGCCAGCTGGTGTTCCACCCGAGCCTGGCAAGCGACGAGCGAGAACGCCTGATCAACCTGTTCGAAGGCAGTAGCTGCACCGAAACCGGTGACTTCCAGTTGCTCACCCCAATGGCTGGTGACCTGCAGCCAGAACAGTACAAAGCCGCTTTCGACCAGGTACAGCGCTACATCCAGGCCGGTGACTGCTACCAGATCAACCTGACTCAACGCTTCCGCGCCCTCTGCCAGGGCGACCCCTGGCGAGCCTACCAGGCCCTGCGCAAGGCATGCCCCACGCCGTTTTCCGGCTACCAGCAATTGGCTGACGGCAGCGCCTTGCTGAGCTTTTCGCCCGAGCGCTTCATCCGTGTCAGCCAGGGCCAGGTGGAAACCCGGCCAATCAAAGGCACCCGGCCGCGCGCCAGCGACCCAGGTGAAGACGCACGCAATGCCGAGGAGCTGCTGCGCAGCCCCAAGGACCGCTCGGAAAACCTGATGATCGTCGACCTTCTGCGCAACGACCTGGGGCGCACCTGCGAAATCGGCTCGGTGAAAGTACCGGAGCTGTTCAGCCTGGAGAGCTACCCCAACGTCCATCACCTGGTCAGCAGTGTCACCGGCCAGCTTGCCAGCGACAAGGATGCCCTGGACCTGATCGGCGACAGCTTCCCCGGCGGCTCGATCACCGGCGCGCCGAAAATTCGCGCCATGCAGATCATCGACGAGCTGGAACCCGCGCGTCGGGCGCTGTACTGCGGCTCGCTGCTGTATGTGGATGTGCGCGGCGAGATGGACAGCTCGATTGCCATTCGCAGCCTGCTGGTCAAAGACGGCCAGGTCAGCTGCTGGGGTGGCGGCGCGGTCGTGGCCGACTCCGAATGGCAAGCCGAATATGAAGAGTCGATCGCCAAAGTGCGGGTGTTGATGCAGACCTTGCAGGGCTTGTGAGTCCGTCTAGCCCGCGTTTTTTTGTTACCATCACCTTACTACGAGCGCACAGCGCCACAGCCAAGATGGAAACCGCCTGATGAGCCAACCCTTCGACGTCGCCGCCCTGGCCGCGACCTATGCCAACAAGTCCCCGCAGGACATCCTCAAGCTTGCCTTCGAGCACTTTGGTGATGACCTGTGGATCTCTTTCAGCGGCGCCGAGGACGTGGTGCTGGTCGACATGGCCTGGAAGCTGAACAAGCAGGTCAAGGTGTTCAGCCTCGACACCGGCCGACTGCATCCGGAGACCTACCGGTTCATCGACCAGGTGCGCGAGCAGTACAACCTGCCAATCGAAATCCTCAGCCCGGACCGCGACAAGCTTGACCCGTTCGTGAAAGAAAAGGGCCTGTTCAGCTTCTACAAGGACGGCCACGGCGAGTGCTGCGGCATCCGCAAGATCGAACCGCTGCGCCGCAAGCTGGCCACCGTGAGCGCCTGGGCCACCGGCCAGCGCCGCGACCAGAGCCCGGGCACCCGCAGCCAGGTCGCGGCACTGGAAATCGACAGCGCCTTCTCCACACCCGAGCGCACGCTGTACAAGTTCAACCCGCTGGCGCAGATGAGCAGCGAGGAAGTGTGGGGTTATATCCGCATGCTTGAGCTGCCGTACAACAGCCTGCATGAACGCGGCTTCATCAGCATTGGCTGCGAGCCTTGCACCCGGCCGGTGCTGCCGAACCAGCATGAGCGCGAGGGGCGCTGGTGGTGGGAAGAGTCGACACAGAAGGAATGCGGGTTGCACGCGGGCAACCTGATCAGCAAGGCTTGAAATTGTTGGGGCCGCTTCGCGCCCCATCGCCGGCAAGCCAGCTCCCACAGGAAGATCACAAGCCTTGAGGCAACGGTAAACCTGTGGGAGCTGGCTTGCCTGCGATGGGCCGCAAAGCGGCCCCAGCATTATTGGATCAGTGCACCGGCAGTTCAACGCCTGCAAACAGATCTTCAAGCTCTTGCTTGTTATGGCACTGAATGGCCTTGGCCATCACTTCGCGGGTCAGGTGCGGGGCGAACTTCTCGATGAAGTCGCACATGAAGCCACGCAGGAATGTGCCACGGCGGAAGCCGATCTTGGTGATACTGGCCTCGAACAGCTCGCTGGCATCCAGCGCCACCAGGTCACTGTCGAGCTTGGCATCCACAGCCATGCCCGCGACGATACCCACGCCCAGCCCCAGGCGCACATAGGTCTTGATAACGTCGGCGTCGGCCGCGGTGAACACCACTTTCGGCGTGAGGCCGCGGTGGTTGAACGCTTCGTCCAGCTTCGAGCGCCCGGTAAAACCGAACACATAGGTAACGATCGGGTATTCGGCAACCGCTTCCAGAGTGAGTTTCGGCAGCTTGGCCAGCGGGTGACCCTGCGGCACCACCACGCAACGGTTCCACTTGTAGCACGGCATCATGATCAGGTCGCCGAACAGCTCCAGGGCCTCGGTGGCGATGGCGAAGTCTACCGTGCCGTCTGCTGCCATCTCGGCGATCTGCATGGGCGAACCCTGGTGCATGTGCAGGGACACTTCCGGGTACTGCTTGATGAAGCTGCTGATCACCGGCGGCAAGGCATAGCGCGCCTGGGTGTGGGTGGTGGCGATGGACAGCGTGCCCTTCTTCTCGTTGGAGAACTCCTGGGCAATCTGCTTGATGCTTTCGACCTTGCGCAGGATTTCGCCAGCGGTATTGATGATGCGCTCACCGGCCGGCGTGACGCGGGTCAGGTGCTTGCCGCTACGCGCAAAGACTTCAACACCCAGTTCGTCTTCGAGCAGGCGGATCTGCTTGCTGATACCTGGCTGGGAGGTATACAGGCTCTGCGCCGTCGCGGAGACGTTGAGGTCATGGTGCGCCACTTCCCAGATGTAGCGCAGTTGTTGAAGCTTCATAGGTTCCCCTCGGTTCAGCGATGAGTCCGCGGCAGCAGGCAGCGACGATATATAACTATATTAGTGGTTCTGGAAATAAATCTAGAACTATTTTGTTACATGCCCCCGGAAATAGCCTACAGCCATCTTCATGCTTTCCTACGCCCCAAGTGCTGTGCCAACGGCACCATGTACACCGGCACCGGTGACAGCTGCAGCAGCCGTACCGCCGTGCGCCCCAGGGGTACATCCACGCCCGCTCCGGCGCTGTGGCTGCCGAAAATCAGCAGGTCGACACTCAGCCGTTGTGCCTGGTCAAGGATTACCTGTGCGGGGTCACCCTGGCGCACCCGCACCGCCTTGATCACCGCGAGGTCGGCCTCCTCGCCCAGCTCGTCACGAAAGTTTTCCAGCACGCGCTGCTCGATGTTGGCCATCACCGTGTTCACGCCCTGGCTGTGCAACTGGTCGAGCGTCTGCTCATCAAGGTAGCTTTGCAGGAGGGATTCGGCGAACTGCCCCATGGGTTCCACTGCATGGATCACATACAACTCGGCATTGAACGTACGCGCCAGGGCCAGCGCGTGTTGCATCACAAAAGGTGCGTAGACACCGAGGTCGGTGGCGTACAGCATGGAGCGGATCATTCGACCTCCTCGACTGCCGCAGCGGCAGAGCAAGCTTCAGCTTAGCAGCGCGCCGGATGCACGCTTTGCCGTCCGGCGCGCTACTGGCGCGGGCTGAAGCGCCCAGCCGAGGTCAGTGCCGCCCTCAGTGAGGCCGGTGGTTGCTGTCGAGGAAGCTCAGCGCCTGATAGAGCATTTCCATACGCGGCAAGCAGCAGCCTGCCGCACGCGCACGGGCCAGCGGCTCGGCATAGATGGCCTGCAATTCCAGTGGGCGTTTGAACGCATGGTCGTGATACATGCTTGGCCAGTAGTCGGGCATGCGCTCGGTTACCTGGAACAAGTGCTCGGCATAGCCCTCGGGCAACACGTGGCCACAGGCTGCGGCGCCCTGCACCACCTCGGCCATCAATGCCTGGATGAGATCACGGCTGCGACTGTCTGCCATCAGCGGCGTGGTGCTGGCCCCCAGCAGCACCGACAGGCCATTGTAGGGCACGTTCCACACCAGCTTCTGCCAGCGCGCCGAGTCGAGATTTGGCATGGCCTGCGAATCGATGCCCGCGCGCTTGAACAACGCCACCCCCTCACCGACCAGCGCGGCACCGCCATCACTTGCCGGCCCACTGTGGTAACCCAGGTTGACAGCCCCGAGTGCCTGATGGCGAATCACGCCTGGCGCATGACGGTTGACACAGATAAAGCACAGACCGCCCAGCAGATGCATGTCGCTACGCAAGGCCGGGCGCAATTGCTCCTCCACGCCCAGACCGTTCTGCAGCAGTACAACCTTGGCGCCGGGTGCGGCGGCCTGCACGATCAGCGGTGCCAGCTGATCATTGCTGGTGGCCTTGGCACCGATCAGCAACCAGTCGCAAGGCGGCATGTCGGCGGCACTGGCATAGGCTTGTACCTGCATCTGCAACGCACCATGCACGTCACTGTCCAGGGTCAGCCCTTGCTCACTGACGGCCTGGTACTCGCTGCGCAACAGGAAATGCACATCGAAACCGGCCCGGGCCAGCATCAACCCATAGAAGCCGCCGATGGCGCCACTGCCGATGATTCCGATGCGAGGGGTGTGCGGATGCATGCCGATCTCCGAGTATAAAGTCAGCCCTCTTTTTACACAGGTTACGCAGCGCTGGGCAGCCCATTCGCGCTCAACGCACTCGATCAGGGAAAAACCCCACAATGACTGGGCCAAGCCCATTGTCGCGCCACCTGTAACGCGCTAAGGTTCGGCTCCCCGCTGCGAATATTCTTGCTGCTGGGCCGCACGGGGATAGCTGGCGGCCGGCACCCGTGACCTGACGAGTAACACGATGGCTGATTTACCGATCGATGACTTGAACGTTGCCTCCAACGAGACCCTGATCACCCCCGATCAGCTCAAGAAGGAAATCCCCCTCAGCGCCAAGGCCCTGCAGACCGTAACTGCCGGCCGTGAAGTGGTGCGCAATATTCTCGACGGCAAGGACCATCGCCTGTTCGTCGTGGTCGGCCCTTGCTCCATCCACGACATCAAGGCCGCCCACGAATACGCCGAGCGCCTGAAAGTGCTGGCCGAAGAAGTGTCCGATACGCTGTACCTGGTCATGCGCGTGTACTTCGAAAAGCCACGCACCACCGTGGGCTGGAAAGGCCTGATCAACGACCCGTACCTGGATGACTCGTTCAAGATCCAGGACGGCCTGCACATTGGCCGTCAGCTGCTGCTGGACCTGGCCGAGATGGGCCTGCCGACCGCCACCGAGGCGCTCGACCCGATTTCGCCGCAATACCTGCAAGACCTGATCAGCTGGTCGGCCATCGGCGCCCGCACCACCGAATCGCAAACCCACCGCGAGATGGCCTCGGGCCTGTCTTCAGCGGTCGGCTTCAAGAACGGCACCGACGGCGGCCTGACCGTTGCCATCAACGCCTTGCAGTCGGTGTCCAAGCCACACCGCTTCCTTGGCATCAACCAGGAAGGCGGCGTGTCGATCGTCACCACCAAGGGCAACCCTTACGGCCACGTGGTACTGCGCGGCGGCAACGGCAAGCCGAACTACGACTCGGTCAGCGTCGCCCTGTGCGAGCAGGACCTCGCCAAAGCCAGGATCAAGGCCAACATCATGGTCGATTGCAGCCACGCCAACTCCAACAAGGACCCGGCCCTGCAACCGCTGGTGATGGAGAACGTTGCCAACCAGATCCTCGAAGGCAACCAGTCGATCATCGGCCTGATGGTCGAGAGCCACCTGAACTGGGGCTGCCAGTCGATCCCGAAAAACCTGGACGAACTGCAGTATGGTGTATCGATCACCGATGCCTGCATCGACTGGTCGGCTACCGAGAAAACCCTGCGCAGCATGCGTACCAAGCTGAAGGATGTGCTACCGCAGCGTAAGCGCGGCTGAGCATTGCAATAAACAAAACGCCGGGCATTGCCCGGCGTTTTTGTATCTGATGCCTTTCGGCAGCTCAGGCCTTGCTGGAATGCCGCTGCTGGCGCTCCATGTAGCGTTCCACGTACGAGCAGGACGGAATGACCGTGTAGCCCATCTGCTCGGCGTACGCCAAGGCCTGCTCGGTCAGCGCGGCGGCAATCCCGCGGCCCCGCAAGGCGTTCGGCACGAAGGTGCGATAGATGTCCAGCGTCTGCTTGCCCAGATCCATGTACGTCAGATAGGCACGATGACCGTCCACGTTGGTCTCGAACTGATGACCGGCCTGGTCATGGTGGATGGTCAGCGCTTCGCTCATCACTACTCCTCGCAGGTCTTCTCGGCAGACCCATACCTTCACCGATGGTGGTTTATCCGGCACAGAATCCTCTATGCCACCTGTTGCCCCTTCGACCTCTGGACGATTGCAATCGTTCGGATCCTCTGGCACTCACAAGATAGTAGGCGCCGCAAACGGGATTGCTCAAGGTGGTAGCGGCTAAAAATGGCGAAAATGCCCGGAAAGCGACTCTTCCCTGCACGTTCAACAGCCACCGGATGTTGTAGGGCTTAAGACGTCGAAGGACAGTTAAAGTCACCCTTAGTTCAACAAAAAAGTTCCTGTAGTACAACCGCTTGCGAACCCTGCACGTTTTTTTCACACACGCGTCGCAAATCTTGTCGGCACGGCGTCAAGCAACATTTTTTTTGCAGTTCTTGCGCTCAGTCAGTTTACTTACTACAAGTAATGGGTACTATGTACGCCGGCCAGTTTCTCTTTTCCTGAGAGATGGCTATTTAATAGAAAGTCCTTGAAGGGGAACACGATGAACAACGTTCTGAAATTCTCTGCTCTGGCTCTGGCCGCAGTTCTGGCTACCGGTTGCAGCAGCGTATCCAAAGAAACCGAAGCTCGTCTGACTGCGACTGAAGACGCAGCAGCTCGCGCTCAAGCTCGTGCTGACGAAGCCTACCGTAAGGCTGACGACGCACTGGCAGCCGCTCAGAAGGCTCAGCAGACCGCTGACGAAGCCAACGAGCGCGCCCTGCGTATGCTGGACAAAGCCAGCCGCAAGTAATAATCCTCACGGATTGTTATGGAGCCGACCCACTTGTGGGTCGGCTTTTTTATTGCCTGCAAACAAGGCAAACGCGTCACGCAGATACGAAAAGGCCCGCACTAAGGCGGGCCCGGGTGTGTCGCGAATACCTTACTGCAGTTCGGGCGGTATGCTCGTCACCATCGGCGCATTGCCCTGGTTTTGCACCGGCACGGCAATTTCTACCGGCATGCCATCTTCTGCAGCCACCACGTCACGCACCATGTCCCAGTTCATGCGCAGGTTGTTGGCCAGGTCTTCCCGCTTGAGCAAGGCGTTGATAACCGCAGTGTGTTTGTCGACCACCGACGGGTTACCCTGGTCGTCCAGCGGCGTGTGCGCCTCCAGATAGACCTTGCCGCCACTGATACCAAACTTGTAAGGCTCGTTGATGATGCGTACCGGCGTACCGACCGGCACCATCTTCGACAGTTCCAGCACGTTGTTGTTGAGCATGCGGAAGCAACCGTGGCTGGTACGCATGCCGATGCCGAACTTCTTGTTCGACCCATGGATCAGGTAGCCCGGTACGCCCAAGGTGAACTTGAACGGCCCCAGCGGGTTATCCGGACCTGCCGGCACCACAGCCGGCAGGATGTCGCCGTCTGCAGCGTGTTCTTTACGGATGGATGCAGGTGGCGTCCAGGTCGGGTTCGGCGTCTTGGCGGTGATCTTGGTGTTGGCGATCGGCGAACCCCACCCCTCACGGCCAATACCCAGCGGGAAGGTATGCACTACGTTCTGCCCTTTCGGGAAGTAATACATACGGTACTCGGCCAGGTTGATGACGATACCTTCACGCGGGCCCGGCGGCAGGATGTAGCGGGTCGGCAGGATGATCTCGGTACCGGCGCCCGGCAGCCACGGGTCGACGCCCGGGTTGGCGGCGATCATTTCCAGATAACCGAGGTCGTTGGCGGTGCCGATGTCGGCGAACGTGTCCTCGTACTTGGCCTTGATCGTATGCACCTGGCCGACGATGTCTTCACCAGGCGGTGGCAGTGGCAATTCCAGCGCAGCAGCGGGGCCCGCTACCAGCAGGGCGGCCAGGGACAGGCTACGGGTGACGGCAGGAAAGCGCGGCAACATCCGGTAAATCCTTCGAAAGATAGGTCAAGAGGAACGATTGTACACCCGCCTTGATGCAAGCGGGAGGCATTGGCGCCCATGCAAGCGTTTCAGATGATGAAAGGTGCTTGCCGTTCAGCTGGCCTGCAGCTCTGGCCAGACCGGGCGCATGCCGCGCCGCTGGGCATCGAGGATGGCACGGCACAGGTCACACAGGCGGCTGTCACGGTAGATGGCGCGCGGCACGGCCGACCAGCGCGGCTGCGCAGGCAGCAGGCCGCCGCACAAGGTGCGGTCTACCGGCACGCCCAGCTCAAGCTGGCGAGCCACCAGGTGAACGCGGATTTCCTGGCAGGCGAACAGGTCGAGCTGCTCATCGGGCTCGATCAGTTGGTAGGCATACAGGGACCAGGCAGGGCGCGGCATCGGGGGCACTCGAAACGGGGGGCGCAACATTAGCCGAAAGCCGGCCCCGTTTAAAGCGTCAGAGCAAGGGTTTTATCGCCGGCCAGGCATTTTCCAGCAAGCGCTGCTGGGCCCCCTGGGCCGGGTGGATGCCATCGGCCTGCATCAACTCAGGCACGCCCCCTATTCCTTCGAGGAAAAACGGCACCAATGGCACCTGTTTATCCGCCGCCAGCTGTTCATACACCTTGGCGAATGCGGTGGTATAGCGCACGCCATAATTGGGCGGCAGGCGCATGCCCAGCAGCACCACCTTGGCGCCGGCCTGACGCGCGCTCTCAATCATCGAGGCAAGATTTTGTTGCAATTGCGCAGGCGGCTGCCCACGCAAGCCATCGTTACCGCCCAGCTCCAGCACCACCAGGCTCGGTTTATGGGCTGCAAGCAGCGCCGGCAGCCGCGCCTGGCCACCTGCACTGGTGTCACCGCTTATCGAGGCGTTGACCACTTTATCGTCGAAACCTTCGTCCTTGAGCCGGGTCTGCAACAAAGAGACCCAACCCTGGCGGCTATCCAGGCCAAAACCGGCGCTGATACTATCGCCAACAACCAGCAGTGTTCCCGCCGCCGCGCTCTGGGCCAGGCAATACAGGGCCAGACCGGCACTCAACCACCACACTCGCATCGGATTCTCCATGGGCCCCAGCATTCTCGTTGCGCAGAACCTTAGCAAAGTGGTCCCCAGCGCGGAAGGTGACCTGACCATCCTTCACGCACTCTCCCTCGACCTGGCCCAAGGCGACAGCCTGGCCATCGTCGGCGCCTCGGGCTCCGGCAAGTCGACCCTGCTCGGTTTGCTTGCCGGCCTCGATCAGCCCAGCGCCGGCCAGGTCATCCTTGCCGGCCATGACCTGGGCCCCCTGGATGAAGACCAGCGCGCCCGCGTGCGCGCCGAACATGTGGGCTTCGTGTTCCAGTCGTTCCAGCTGCTCGACAGCCTCAACGCCCTGGAAAACGTGATGCTGCCATTGGAGCTGGACGGCCGCCGGGATGCCCGCGAACATGCGCGCACCCTGCTGGAACGGGTCGGCCTCGGCAAACGCCTGAGCCACACGCCTCGTCAACTGTCGGGCGGTGAGCAGCAGCGGGTTGCTATCGCCCGCGCCTTCGCGGCACAACCGGCGGTGCTGTTTGCCGACGAGCCCACAGGCAACCTCGACAGCCACACGGGGGAGCGCATCAGCGACTTACTGTTCGAGTTGAACAAGGAGCGCGGTACCACCCTGGTGCTGGTCACCCATGACGAACGCCTGGCCCGGCGCTGCCGCCGCCAGATCCGCCTGGACGCGGGGCGCCTGGTGGCCCCGGTGGAGGCCTGATGACCCACATGCCGTTGTCCCGCCTGTGCGGCCTGGCCCTGCGCCAGCTGCTGCGCGACATTCGCGCCAGCGAAGTACGCGTGTTGTTCTTTGCCCTGCTGGTGGCAGTGGCCGCCAGCACCGCCATCGGCTATTTCGGCGCCCGACTAAACGGTGCCATGCAACTGCGCGCCAGCGAATTCCTGGGTGCCGACCTGGTACTGCAGGGCAGCGCCCCGGCCCGCGAGCAGCAGATCGATAGCGGCACGGCCCTTGGCCTGCGCCACGCGCAGGTAGTCGAGTTCACCAGCGTGGTGGGCGGCGACAACGGCATCCAGCTGTCCAGTGTAAAGGCTGCCGATGGCGCCTACCCGCTACGTGGGCAAGTACGCAGCGCAGCGGCACCCTATGCCGAGGAAACCCCAGGCGGCGGCCCGGCACCTGGCGAGGCATGGGTCGAGCCCCGCCTGCTGGCCGCCTTGGGGCTGGCGATTGGCGACAGCATCGACGTCGGCATGAAAACCCTGCGCATGAGCCGCGTGCTGACCTACGAACCGGACCGCGCCAACAACTTCTACAGCCTTACCCCCCGGGTGATGATGAACCTGGCCGACCTCGAGGCCACTGGCGTCATTCAGCCGGGTAGCCGGGTTACCTACCGCGACCTGTGGCGTGGCGATACCGAGGCTCTGGCCCAATACCGCCAGGCCGTGGAAAAAGACCTGGCCGCCAACCAGCGCCTGCGCGACACCCGCGATGGCAACCAGCAGATCGGTGGCGCCCTGGGCAAGGCCGAACGCTACCTGAACATGGCCAGCCTGGTGGCGGTGCTGCTGGCAGGCGTGGCCGTGGCCCTGTCGGCCAGCCGCTATGCCGCACGCCGCCTGGACGCCAGCGCCCTGCTGCGCTGCCTGGGGCTGTCGCGCCGTCAGGCACTGGGCCTGTATTGCCTGCAACTGGCCATGCTCGGCCTGGTCGCCGCCCTGGCCGGTGCCCTGCTCGGCTGGCTGGCCCAGCTGGGCCTGTTCCGCCTGCTGCAGGGGCTGTTGCCAAGCGTGGTGCCTGCCGGAGGCATCGTTCCCGCCCTGGCCGGCATCGGGACCGGGCTGGTGGCACTGGCCGGTTTCGCCCTGCCGCCGATCGCTGCACTGGGCCAGGTGCCCCCGCTGCGGGTGCTGCGCCGCGACCTGCTGCCGATACCGCCCAGCAGCTGGCTGGTGTATGGCGCCGCGCTGTTTGCCTTGGGCCTGATCATGTGGCGGCTGAGCCTTGACCTGCTGCTCACCTTCGCCCTGCTCGGTGGCGGTCTGGTCGCCGCATTGTTGCTCGGCGGCCTGCTGTTGCTCGGTTTGCGCAGCCTGCGCCAGTTGCTGGCCGGCGCACCGCTGACCTGGCGCCTGGGGTTGGGCCAGCTGCTGCGCCACCCCACGGCCGCCGCCGGCCAGGCCCTGGCCTTCGGGCTGATCCTGCTGGCCATGGCCCTGGTCGCCCTGCTGCGCGCCGAACTGCTCGACACCTGGCAAGCCCAACTGCCCAAGGATGCGCCCAACCATTTCGCCCTGAACATCCTGCCGGATGACCGCGAACCGTTCGCGCAACGCCTGCACCAGGTCAATGCAGCCTCGGCGCCGCTTTACCCGGTTACGCCCGGGCGCCTGGTGCAAATCAACGAGCAGCCGGTGCAGCAAGTTGTCAGCAAAGACTCGGCGGGTGAACGCGCCGTGCAGCGAGACCTTAGCCTGACCTGGGCCGCCGAACTGCCCGAAGGCAATCAACTCACTGCTGGCAGTTGGTGGCAAGCCTTGCCGGCCGACAGCGAAATACCCGGCGTTTCGGTAGAAGCAGAGCTGGCCGCCAGCCTGAAACTGCACATGGGCGACCTGCTGACCTTCGACATCGGCGGCCAGCAGCGCCAGGCCCGGGTCAGCAGCCTGCGCAGCGTGCATTGGGACAGCTTCCAGCCGAACTTCTACATGATCTTCCAGCCCGGCACGCTGCAGGGGTTGCCGACCACTTACCTGACCAGTTTCTACCTGGCACCCGGCCACGACCTGGATGTGGTGGCGCTGTCGCGGGCATTTCCGGCAGTGACCATCCTGCAGGTGGACGCCTTGCTCGACCAGTTGCGCAGCATCCTCGCCCAGGTGACCCTGGCGGTGGAGTATGTGCTGCTGTTCGTGCTGGCGGCCGGGCTGGCGGTGCTGTTCGCCGGCTTGCAGGCAACGCTGGACGAACGCATTCGCCAAGGCGCCTTGCTGCGTGCGCTAGGGGCGGCGCGGCCATTGCTGGTGAAGGCGCGGCGTATCGAGTTCGGTTTGCTGGGTGCGGCCAGTGGGCTGTTGGCGGCAGTGGGTTGTGAACTGATTACCCTGGTGCTGTATCGCTATGCCTTCGATTTGCAGTGGAGCCCGCATCCGTGGCTGCTGGTGTTGCCACTGGCGGGGGCGCTGCTGGTGGGAGGTGCAGGGGTGCTGGGGACGCGGCGGGCGTTGAATGCCAGCCCGTTGGCGGTTTTGCGGGAGAGCTGATGGTTACCTGTTCTGGCCTCTTCGCGGGTTTACCCGCGAAGAGGCCGGTACAGGCAAACCATAATCACTGTCCGTAGCTGATGCTGCTCACATACCAGGTCGCTTCACCGGTAGGTGTATGCACCACCACCTCATCACCCTCTTCCTTCTTCAACAAGGCACGGGCCATGGGCGAATCGATCGAGATGTAGTCGTTGCGCCCGTAGATTTCGTCATAACCGACAATGCGAAACTTCATGGTCTCGCCATCATCATTCTCGATCTCGACCCAGGCGCCGAAAAACACCTTGCCTTCCTGCTGCGGCGAATAAGCCACCACCTTCACATCTTCAAGACGCTTTCGCAGATAACGCACCCGACGGTCGATTTCGCGCAACAGCTTCTTGTTGTACTGGTAGTCGGCGTTTTCGCTGCGATCCCCCAGGGATGCCGCCCAGGCAACCTTCTGAGTGATCTCCGGGCGATATACCCGCCACAGGTGGTCCAGCTCTTTCTTCAGCGCCTCATGGCCTTCCGTGGTAATGATGTTGGTGCTCAACAGCGCACTCCTTAACGGCGGGTAATCAGGCCTTGGCGCGCGATACGGGTGAGGTGGCCAATAACGTCTGCGGCCTCATCCTGCGCCGGAGCCTGGATGACGGCGAGGTCAAAACGGTCATTGCCGTACTGCGCCAGGTGGCAGCCGGTTTCGGCAAACTGAATCAGAAACGCGCGTGCCTGGCCCTTGCGCCGGGACAGGCCTTCGAGGTGACGCAAAAGGGTGGGCTGATGCTGGCCGCCGAGCAGAATGCGCGGTGTGCGGGACGCCTGGTTGGCAGGCAATGGGCTTAAACAGACACTGGTACGTGGGCAACTCATGGAGCTTCTCTCCGCCTCGCGAATCCCGCTGGGCAGCGGTGGGAGGCGTCACCGAACCAGCGCTTTAGCGGTATTTCGGATAACCCGGATGGGGGCTTTCCTGCGCCCCGCAAGTAGCTGTTTAAATCGGCGCAGGCGGTATGCTAGAGCGATGAGCCACAAGTTGCAAGCTACAAGCCGCAAGCAAAAGCAGGCCGAGTATTGGCCCGCTCTTGCTTGCGGCTTGTAGCTCAAAGCTTGCAGCGGGTTACCGGGCGATCAGGCGGTCCAGCGAGAAGCGGCCAGCGCCTTCGATCATGACGGCGACAGTGCCCGCCAGCAGGGCCAGGGCGAACTCATAGCCGTTATTGGACATGAACAGGCCGTTGCCGATATGCACCGAGAAGATCGCCACCACCAGGGTCACGGTCAGCGCCAGAGCCGCCGGGCGGGCCAGCAGGCCGATCACCAGGGCCAGGCCACCGAAGAATTCGGCACTGCCGGACAGCAAGGCCATCAGGTAACCCGGCGCCAGGCCGATGCTTTCCATCCACTGGCCGGTACCTTCCAGGCCATAACCGCCAAACAGGCCGAACAGTTTTTGCGCGCCATGCGCCATGAAGATGATGCCAACCAGGATGCGGATAACGCTGAGGCCAGCGCCGGCGCGGGTGGAGAACAGGGCGTTGAGGGTCGTGTTGTTCATGTCGAAGCGTCCTTGAAGCGGAGAAGTTGTGTTGGGATGGGCGCTATCATAATCAATTCAATAGATATGAAAATCGCAAAAAACCCAACATAACAATCGATAAAATCGATTTCTCAACGCTTCGCTACGCGCTCCAGCACCGCACGCTCGCGGTTGAACGCCAGGAAGTACTTGTTGACGCTATTGACGAAGTTGACCGGCCCCATGCCGACCTGCTCCATCGCGATGCGCTCGGTCTGGAAGAACCACTGGTTGCCGTTGAGGCCACGCCGCCGGGCCTCGGCACGCATGGCCTGGACCCGCTCGGGGCCGAGGTTGTAGGCCGCCAGCACAAAGGCCATGCGTTCACGCTCGTTGATCTTGGGGCTGGCAAAGAACTTGCGACGGATCAGCGCCAGGTAACGGGCACTGGCTTGTACATTGCCATCTACCGTGGCGGTGTTGCTCACCCCTACCCGCTGGGCCGCCGAAGGCGTTATCTGCATCAGGCCGTGGGCACCGCCAGTGCCACGCGCGGCCGGGTTGAGGGTGGACTCCTTGAAGGCCAGCGCGGCCAGGTTGAGCCAATCGATCTGCTGCGCCTGGCCATGCTTCTGCAGCACTGCACGCACCGAGGCCAGGCGCTGGCGGTCCTTGCTGGCCAACGGGTTGTGCACCCGGTACTGGCGGCGGTAGATGCGCTCGAAGGCGGCATCCTGGTTGTCCGGTGCACGGTAGCCCTGCAGGAAACGATCGACCGTGGCCAGCAATTGCGGTGCATCGCGCCCTACATACCAACGCATGGCCTGCGGCGCCCCCAGGTGCACCCGGGCGTCCAGGCGCAGGCGTGGCATCACCCGCGCCCAGCGCCGGGCAATGGGTTGCTCGACCACTGTCAGGTGATAGATGCCCGCCTGCACCATCTCCAGCACATCCTCTACCGCCAGCGTTGAGTCGACCCACTCCACCTTGATCGGCGGCCGTTTGCGCAGGGCCAGTTGCTGGTTGACCTGCTGGATCAGCGGCCCGGCGGCACTGGCACTGGTCAAGGCCACGGTACGCCCGGAAAGCTGTTCGACCTTGCTGAAGCTTCGCTCGCCCTTGCGCCCCACCAGCATCAGCGGCACCTGGTCGAGAATCGGCGCACTGCTGCTGACACCGCGCACGGTGCCGGGGTCAAGCAGCTCGCCCGGCGCTGCCAGGTCACCCTCGCCGCGGGCCAGTGCGCCTAGCAGTTGTTCCTTGGCGCGTGGGATGAGCTTGAGTTGAATCTCCTGGCCATCGGCGGCACGGGCATTGAGGTAATGCTCCAGGGCGCGCAGGCGGTAGTATTCGATGCCGACCGGCTCGCCTTTGACCTCACCGGAGCTGTTACGGCTTTGATTGACCAACACCCGCAGCACCTGGCTGGAGCGGATCTGTTGCAGGTCGCGCACCTTGGCAGGCGGGATATTCTGCTGCGGCCCCGGCGCGCGCGCATGGGCGGCACCGGGCAGGGTCAGCCCAATCGTCAGCCCGAGCGTGAACAGGAAGGTGAGCCAGCATCGCAGCATGCGAAAACGTGTCCGTGGTCGGTGGGCGGCATCCATGGGTTGCACCGCCAAGTGAGAAATGACGGTAAAAGACCACGGCAACAGCATGAAGTTCTTGGTTTTTTCAGAAAAACGCGGTTTTTGCTATGCTGGCCGCCCCGCGGCACGAGATAGCACCATGCAACTGATCGATATCGGCGTCAACCTGACCAACAGCAGTTTCCACGACCAGCAGGCAGCCATTGTCGAGCGCGCGCTTGAAGCCGGTGTAACGCAAATGGTGCTGACAGGCACCAGCCTGGCGGTCAGCGAGCAGGCACTGGAGCTGTGCCAGCAGCTGGATAACAGCGGCGCGCACCTGTTCGCCACGGCAGGCGTACACCCTCACGATGCCAAGGCCTGGGATGCCGGTAGCGAGCGCCAGTTGCGCCAACTGCTGAATGAGCCGCGCGTGCGTGCAGTGGGAGAATGCGGCCTGGATTTCAACCGCGACTTCTCCCCTCGCCCGCTGCAGGAAAAAGCCCTGGAAGCCCAGCTCGCCCTGGCTGCGGAACTGCGCCTGCCGGTGTTCCTGCATGAGCGCGATGCCAGCGAGCGTTTGCTGGCAATCCTGAAAGATTACCGCGACCACCTGACCGGCGCGGTGGTGCACTGCTTTACCGGCGAACGCGAGGCGCTGTTCGCCTACCTGGACATGGACCTGCACATCGGCATTACCGGCTGGATCTGCGACGAACGCCGTGGCACTCACCTGCACCCGCTGGTAGGCAACATTGCCGAAGGCCGGCTGATGCTGGAAAGCGACGCCCCCTACCTGCTGCCACGCAGCCTGCGGCCCAAGCCGAAGAACGGGCGCAACGAGCCGGCGTTTTTGCCAGAGGTGTTGCGTGAGGTCGCCTTGCACCGGGGCGAATCAGCCGAGCATACGGCTGCCCACACCACCGCAACGGCGCGGGCATTCTTCCAGCTTCCCTGAGCCCTGCGTGCGGGCTGTTGATATGTATCAACATCTTGCTGGGTAGATACAGGCACAATGATGGCACCTTGCCAATATTGTTTCCGCTCAACTCAGAGAAGACCTGCCCATGGGTGCCTGGCTTAGCAATGTTTCCCTGAAGTACAAATTCTGGGCCGTCAACGCGGTGGCCTTTGTCACGACCTTGCTGCTGGTGCTCTACGCCGTGCACCTGGAACAGCGCGCCCGCGCCGAGGTAGCACAAGCCCAGGCGGCCGCACAGGCCCAGCTGATAGCCGCCTGGCCGGCTGGGCAAGCACTGCCCCGCCTTGCCAATGTCATCAGTTGGCCTGCAGGGCAAACGCCGACGTTCGCCGGCGAGGCGCTCGACCCCCTGCGCAACGCCCAAGGCTGGGTCGAACTGCCAGGCGCCTGGGTCCTCGGAGAAAACCCGCTGCGCGGCGCACAGGTGCTGCGCAACGGTGACCAGCACGTGGCCGTGGTGGCCCAGTCGCCAAGCCTGCGCCAGGTGTTCTTCGACCGCTTCAGTAACTACGCGGTGTGCGTGCTGATCCTGATGCTGGCCATGCTTGGCGCTTCGCAGTTGCTGATCCGCTTCCTGCTCAGCCAGCTCAACACCTTGAAAGACGTGATGCTGCATGTGGAGAAAACCGGTGACCTGGCTGCCCGCGTGCCGCTGGCCTGCGGCGACGAGGTCGGCCAGATGGCCGGGGCCTTCAATGCCATGCAGGCCACCTACCACCGGGTCGTCAGCACTGTTGCCCACACGGCGGCACAACTGGACTCCGGCGCCGCACGCCTGGCCGCCAGCATGAGCGACGTGCGCCACGGCATGCTCGGCCAACAAAGCGAAACCGACCAGGCCGCCACCGCGATCAACGAAATGTCGGCGACGGTACACCACATCGCCCAGCATGCCGGTGCCACCCGCGACCTGTCGCAAACCGCCGACACCTTGGCCGGCAGCGGCAAAGAGGTGGTCAGCCGGGTACAGGACTCGATTTCCGGGCTTTCCAGCGGCGTGCAGCAAACTGCCGAAATGATTCGCCAGCTGGCCGACGACAGCCAGAAGATCAACGGCGTGGTCAGCGTGATCCACAGCATCGCCGAGCAAACCAACCTGCTGGCGCTCAACGCTGCCATCGAAGCGGCCCGTGCTGGCGACCTGGGGCGCGGCTTTGCCGTGGTGGCCGATGAGGTGCGCAACCTGGCCAAGCGCGTGCAAACCTCTACCGACGAAATCACCACCATGGTCTCGGCCCTGCAATCGGGCACCCGCGATGCGGTGGAGTTCATGCAGGAAAGCTCTTACAAAGCCGACGACTGCGTGCGACAAGCCCAGGAGGCCGGCGAAGCGCTGGCCGAGATTACCGGCGCAGTGGCGCAGATGCGCGAAAGCAACACCCAGATCGCCGTGGCCGCCGAGCAACAAAGCCAGGTGGCCGAGGAAATGAACCGCGCCGTGGTGAGCATCCGCGATGTCACCGAGCAGACCGTGCAGCAGACGGTGGGCTCGGCCACCACCAGCAGCGAACTGGCGACCCTGGCCGGCGAACTCAGCAAGGCCATTGGCCAGCTCAAGCTATAGTCACCATAGCCAGCCTCGATTGGCCCCCGCCCGGGGGCCGCACTAAGCTTTGGGCATGACTGTGAGGAAATGCCCATGAGCAAGCGTCTGCCCAACCTGCCCGCCTGGCAATGGCGTGGCTACCACCATAACCACCGCCACCCGGCTAACCTGGTGCTGCACCTGATTGCCGTGCCGCTGTTCATCCTTGGCGCGCTGTTGGTTCTGTCCGGCCTGTTCGCCCTGGACCTGGGGCAGATTGCTGTCGGCGTGATCGCCCTGATTGCGGGGCTTGGCTTGCAGCGCCAGGGGCACCGGCTGGAAGCCGAGCAGCCTGAGCCGTTCGCCAATCGTCAGGACGTCGTGCAGCGATTGCTGACCGAGCAGTTCATCACCTTTCCGCGCTTTGTGCTGAGCGGGGCGTGGTGGAAGGCCTGGCGGGAGCGGCATAAACACCGGCATTGATGCCAAGGGGCTGCTTTGCAGCCCAATCGCGACGCAAGGCCGCTCCCACAGGAATCGCGCAGTCCCTGTGGGAGCGGCCTTGCGTCGCGAAAGGAGCGCGCAGCGCTCCCAGGAGTGATCAGGCAAATACGGTCACGGTCTGTCGGCTCAGGGCCAGCAACTCGCCCTCTGCCGTCCAAAGGGCGGCCGCCGCATGCCCATACCCGTCCCGCGCATGTTCGGTTTCCACGCAATAGCGGCACCAGTCCAAGGTCGACAATTTCGCCGTAGGCTGGATGAACTCGATGGTCCAGGTCAGCGTACTGCCAGCAGCCGGTTGCTTGAGAAACGGCATCAGGCTCGGCGGCCAGGCATCGACCAGCGCCAGCAGGTGTGCTTCATTGACCTGTTCTTCTGCCACATCCCGCAACCGCACCCAACCGCCCATCTTGCGCGACTGATTGCCACTGAACGGCAACCCGCCCACCGCCCAGCGCAAGGCGACATGGCGCATGAACTCGGGTATGACGCCCTTGATATAGGGCAGTTCGGGTGCGGCGTCTTCAAGCGCTTTCATTTCCATGGCCGGTAATGCCGGTACATCGACCACAGATGGCCGCCCCGCGCCGAAATTGCCTTGCACCAAGGTCACCACCTGGCCATCCTGGACCGCGCGGCCCAGCAAGGTGCTGACAGCCTTGCCTTCGCGCAGCACCTCCACCTCGAAGCGAATTGGCACGTCCGCGGCCGCAGGCGCTACAAAGCTGATGGCCAGCGAGCGTACCGGGCGGCTGTCGGTGAGCTTCAGGCGCATGGCCTCATAGACCATGGCCGCCATCAGCCCGCCAAAGGCAGCGCGGCCCTGGGCCCAGCTAGGCGGGATGCTGACGGCTTCCGGGTTGGCTCGCACAGCGTCGAGCAGTTGGTTGAAATTCATGGGCCGGCTCCTGCCTGCAGAAAGGGTCTGCCCATCCTAGCCAGCAAACCCTGGGCGATCAGCCCGCATATCGGTCATTGTTCGGGCTAACGCCGCGCCAGTGCCTGCAACAAGGCATCCAGCGTCACGTCCGACTGGCGCTCGGCTTCGTGCAACTCTTGCTCCCAGTCGGCCTGGCAGGGGGCAAGGTCTGCGTGGTCGCGCGCCTGCAGCAGCCACTGCAGGCGGTCATGCCAGTCCCCCAGGTCGCCCTGCGCCGTTTTCAGCAAGCGCTGCAGCTTTTTCCCGGCGTGGTCGAGCTGCGGGTACGCTTCATCGCCATAGCGCGCACGCTTGATCAGCAAGCGCAGGCGGTGACGGTCGTGAGCCGGATCCTGCAAGGCTTTGTGCAATGTACGCCACTGCTTGACCAGCCGCTTGTCGATGCGCTTGCCCAGTGACTGGGTCAGCCCCTCGCGGCCGGCTGCCCGCAGAAACAACGGAAACGCGTCGACAATCGCCAGCACACGCGCCAGCTGCGGGCTGGCAGCGACACTGGCGAAGGTCCTGTCCCGCCCTTCCAGACGCCGCTGCCCGACCGCGACGTGGCCGCGCCCGATCAGTTCGGCTGCCAGCACCTCACGATCGCGCAGCGGCGTGGTCAGGGTACCCAAGGCGCTGGCGGCCTCCTCCAGCTGTTCCACGCCTGGCAACCCGCGCAGAGGCCTGAGCAGGCTGCGCAGACGGCGCAAGGTGATACGCAGGTCATGCAGCGCCTCGCTGTCGGTATTGGCAGCCAGGCGCTCGCGGCACGCCAGCAGGCGTACCTGCACGGCCAGCATCTGGGCAACTACATGATCGAGCATGGCAGACATAAGACGCTCCTCGGTCAGCGCCCGGCGCGAGACTCACGAATGTAGAACCGCGCCTTCTCAGCCTTGCGGGTACAGCTTTCGTAGCCTTCGAACTGCTGCTGGGTCTTCGCGCCGGTCAGCAGCGACAAGGCTTTGGAGTAGCTCACGGCACCGGCAAAGCCTTCGGCCTTGGCCAGGTCCAGCTCCTTCCAGGCGGCATCCAGCTGGGTGGCGCAGCTGTCACGGTAAGCCGTCTTGCCCGCGCAGCCTGCCAAGGCCAGGGCAATCAGTGGAAGGCAGATCCAGGCTTTCATCGGTATGACCTCAATGGTAAAAAAACGGTGGCTGTTCGACGCCCGGGCAACTGAAAAGTGCCCGGCCCAGCCAACTTTGCGTGGCCAGCATTATCACAGTAGCTCAGCGCGATCTACATTGAAGCACAGGCCGCCAAGGGTGCATTGTAGGACCATGGTTGCACGGCCCGAGGAATGTTCATGAGTAAACGCGTGGCACTGGTACTGGGATCGGGCGGCGCCCGGGGATATGCGCACATTGGCGTGATTGAGGAAATCGAGCGCCGGGGCTACGACATCGCCTGCATCGCCGGCTGCTCCATGGGTGCGGTGATTGGCGGCATCTACGCCGCTGGCAAGCTGGAGGACTACCGCAACTGGATCGAGAGCCTCGACTACCTGGATGTACTGCGCCTGGTGGACGTGAGCTTTCGCCTCGGCGCCATTCGTGGCGACAAGGTGTTCGGGCAGATCCGCAAGATCGTCGGCGAGATCAACATCGAACAACTGCGCATCCCCTACACGGCGGTTGCCGCCGACCTTACCAACCAGCAGGAAATCTGGTTTCAGGAGGGTTGCCTGCATCAGGCCATGCGCGCCTCGGCGGCCATCCCCAGCCTGTTCACGCCAGTGATGCAGGGCAATCGCATGCTGGTAGACGGCGGCATCCTCAACCCGCTGCCGATCGTGCCGGTGGTGTCCAGCCACTGCGACCTGATCATCGCGGTCAACCTCAACGCCACCAACCAGAAGCAGTATCAATTGCCGGTGATCGAGCGCCCGGCGGCGTTCAAGATGCGTTTTGACTCCCTGCTGAGCTCATTGGGCTCTCGCTTGCCGTTCCGGCGCAAGCCGGCAGAGGAGCTGATACGCATCGAACAGGAGATCGTTGCCGAAGGGCTGGCGCCGCCGAACCCGTGGCTGGCAGATGCCGCCAACCCGGAAGGCCAGCAACCGGCAGCGGCACCCGAGCGCGAGGGGGCGCCCAAGTCGGCGACCGGCTCGTTCATCATTGACAACGTGGGGCCGGCTTCGCTGCTGGATTTGATCAACCAGAGCTTCGAAGTGATGCAGACCTCGCTGGCGCAGTACAAGATCGCCGGCTATCCACCGGATGTACTGATCAACGTGCCCAAGCGGGTGTGCCGGTTTTTCGAGTTTTACAAGGCGCCAGAGCTGATTGCCCTGGGGCGGGAGATTGCGCGCGATACGCTGGATAACTATGAAGGGGTGAAGCGCTAACGCAGGAGCAAGCGCTCGTTGTGGGAGCGGCCTTGTGTCGCGAAAGGGCCGCAAAGCGGCCCCATCAATCTCCGCGGTGAAACTGAAAATGTGGGGCTGCTGTGCAGCCCTTTCGCGACACAAGGCCGCTCCCACAATGACCGCGCGTCCCTTTGAGTGAACAGAAATGAAACAGGCCGCACGAGGCGGCCTGTTTCTTCATGCAGCGATCACCTTAGTAACGGGTGATGTCTGCATTGGCTTCCAGCTGTTTGCGATAAGCCGCAAAGTCCTGCTGGCCAGCACGCGACGCGAGGTAGCGGCGGATCTGCTGCTTCTCTTCGTCGGTGGCGGTAGCGCCTTCGTTAACACCATTGAGCTGCAGCACCACCAGGCTACCGTCACGCAGCACTACGCTGCCGTAAACCGGCTTGTCCTTGGCTTGCGGCTTGCCGAGGCGGAACAGTGCCTGCAGTTCGGCCGGGTCAATACCGTCCTCGCCACGGGTCACAGCCTCATAGGCCTTCCAGCCCTGCCCTTCATGCACGCTGCCCGCTGCGATGGAGCCGTCACGCAGGCCGGCAATCAGCTTGTCTGCCTTGGCCTTGAGTTCGGCGGTCGCCTTGTCTTTGGCCAGCTGCTCGCTGATGTTCTTGGCCACGGCCTCCAGCGGCAGTTGCTCTGGCTTGCGGTGCTCCTTGACGCGCAGTACCACGGTGGTTTCCGGGTCGAGCTCGATGGCGGTGCTGTTGGCACCTTCGTCCAGCACTTCTTCGGAGAACGCAGCCTGTACCACCGAACGGTTGGCAGTGATGCCTTCGCCACCCTCGCGGCCGAAGGCTGCGGAGGTGTGCACCTTGAGGTTCAGGTCCTGGGCCGGCTGAGCCAGGTCGGAAGCCTCGTAGGCCGCATCCTGCAACTGCTTGCTGGCGTCGACGTAACGCTGCTCGACCAGCGGAATCTTCAGGTCGCGGGTCAGCTTGTCCTTCAGGCTGGCGAAGCTCGGTACTTCCGGAGCCTGCACACCCAGCAGCTTGATCAGGTGGTAGCCGAACTCGGTACGCACCGGTGCCGATACCTGACCATCCTGCAGCTTGTACAGCGCCTCTTCGAACGCCGGGTCGTAGACACCAGGGCCGGCGAAGCCAAGGTCACCACCGTTGTTGGCCGAACCTGGGTCCTGAGAGAACTCCTTGGCCAGCGCGGCAAAGTCTTCACCCTTGGCCAAGCGCTGTTCGATCTCTTCGGCACGGGCTTTGGCCTGTGCGTCGGTGGCCTTGTCGTTGACCTCGATGAGGATGTGCGCGGCATGGCGCTGTTCCGCGAGGTTGGCGATTTCCTTCTCGTACTGAGCCTTGAGCTCTTCGTCAGTCACGTTGACCTGGTCGAAGAACGCCGACTTCTTCAGCTCGATGTAGTCGATCACCACCTGGTCAGGCGACATGAACTCCTTGGCGTGCTGGTCGTAGTGCGCCTTGACCTCTTCGTCGCTGACCTTGACCGAGGCCGGGTCGGCCTTGAAGGTCAGGGAAGCGAAGTCGCGGGTCTGCTTCTCCAGGCGGGCGAAAGCATCCACCTGCTGGTCGGTGACGAAGCTGCTGCCGGCCAGGCCGGTGCGCAGCTGGCCGATGAGCATTTCTTCGGCAAGCATGTCACGGAACTGCATGCGGCCGTAGCCCATCTGGCGGATGACCTGGTCGAAACGGTCAGCGCTGAACTTGCCGTCCACCTGGAATTCCGGCGTCTGCAGGATCACCTGATCCAGCGCGGCCTCGGAGAAGGCGAACTTGGCATCTTCGGCGCCTTGCAGCAGCAGCTTGCGGCTGATCAGGCCCTTGAGGGCCTCTTCACGCAGCAATTTGTCATCCAGCAGCGCCGGGTCGAAATCCTTGCCCAACTGTTGCATCAGCTGACGGCGCTGCATGTCGGCGGCCTGGCTCAGCTCATTCTGGCTGATGGTCTGGCCGTTCACCTTGGCGGCGTCCTGGCTATGGGTGGCGGCCTGGAAAATGGCTTCAAAGCCGGTCAACGCCATCAACACGACGATAAGGCCGATGATGGTCTTGGCAATCCAACCTTGTGAATTGTCCCTGATATTTTGCAGCATGCGTCCCCCAGAAACGGCTGTACCACTGCGTCGACAACCGCGGAGCGTGGGTAGAATCCTGATAAAAGAAAGGCGCATCCGAGGATGCGCCTTTGCTTAGCAAACGTGTCAGGCGGGAACGTTTGCGCCCCGCCATCACCGTGCTCGGACCAGGCCAGGCCGGGTCCGGCTGAAAGACGACTTAGTTGACGGCGTCTTTCAGGCCTTTGCCTGCCTTGAAACCTGGAACCTTGGCGGCTTCGATCTTGATCGCCTTGCCGGTTTGCGGGTTACGGCCGGTGCGCTCGGCGCGCTCCTTGACCGAGAAGGTACCGAAGCCAACCAGTACCACATCGTCACCTTGCTTCAGGGCGCCGGTGACGGATTCGATGACTGCGTCCAGCGCACGGCCGGCTACAGCTTTCGGGATGTCAGCAGATGCGGCGATAGCGTCAATCAGTTCCGACTTGTTCACTCTAAGTCCCCTTATTTCTCTATTGAGTTTGTTTCTAAGTATGTAATGAAAAGCTTATGAAACGTGCGCTGGGTGGCCTGATGACAATAGCGTGCCGCTTTATAGCAAGGCCCCGAAAAAACTGTCAAGGAAAGCCCCCCAGCCAAAAACTACTAATGCGTGCTGATTCTTTCCTTAGCATCGCCGTCGCGCTTTTCATCTTTCGCGACAATCTCCGGAGCCACATCTGGCAAGGGCTCCGGGGCGTATTGCAGCGCAATTTGCAGGACTTCGTCAATCCATTTGACCGGTTTGATCTGCAGATCCTGTTTGATATTTTCAGGAATCTCCTTCAAATCGCGAACATTCTCCTCGGGAATGATCACCGTCTTGATCCCGCCACGGTGTGCCGCCAGCAGTTTTTCCTTCAACCCGCCAATGGCCAGCACCTGGCCACGCAGGGTGATTTCGCCGGTCATGGCCACATCGGCGCGCACCGGAATCTGCGTCAGCGCCGACACCAGCGCGGTGCACATGCCGATACCGGCACTTGGCCCATCCTTCGGCGTAGCGCCTTCCGGCATGTGGATATGCACGTCATGCTTCTCGTGGAAGTCGGCGGCAATACCCAGGCTGCGGGCGCGGCTACGCACCACGGTCTGTGCGGCAGTGATCGACTCGACCATCACATCGCCCAACGAGCCGGTCTTGATCAGCTGGCCCTTGCCGGGGATGACCACGGATTCGATCGTCAGCAGTTCGCCGCCCACCTGGGTCCATGCCAGGCCGGTGACCTGGCCGATCTGGTCCTGCTGCTCGGCCAGGCCGTAGCGGAACTTGCGCACGCCCAGCAGGTGTTCCAGCTGCTCGCTGGCCACCTTGACCTTGACCTGCTTCTGCCCGGTATGTTCCTTGACCACCTTGCGGCAGACCTTGGCGATTTGCCGCTCCAGGCCCCGCACACCGGCTTCGCGGGTGTAGTAACGGATGATGTCGCGGATCGCCGAAACGTCGACTTCCAGCTCTTCTTTCTTCAAGCCGTTGGCCTTGACCTGCTTGGGCACCAGGTACTTGACCGCGATGTTGATCTTCTCGTCCTCGGTGTAGCCCGGCAGGCGGATGACTTCCATACGGTCGAGCAACGCTGGCGGGATATTCATCGAGTTCGAGGTGCACAGGAACATCACGTCCGAGAGGTCGTAGTCAACCTCCAGGTAGTGGTCGTTGAAGTTGTGGTTCTGCTCCGGGTCGAGCACTTCCAGCAGCGCCGAGGCCGGGTCGCCACGCATGTCGCTGCCCATTTTGTCGATTTCATCGAGCAGGAACAGCGGGTTGCGCACGCCCACCTTGGTCATCTTCTGGATGAGACGGCCTGGCATGGAGCCAATGTAGGTGCGGCGGTGACCACGAATTTCGGCTTCGTCACGCACGCCACCCAAGGCCATGCGCACGAACTTGCGGTTGGTAGCGGCCGCGATCGACTCGGCCAGCGAGGTCTTGCCGACGCCGGGAGGGCCGACCAGGCACAGCACCGGGCCACGGATTTTCTTGACGCGTTTTTGCACGGCAAGGTATTCGAGGATGCGTTCCTTGACCTCTTCCAGGCCATAGTGGTCGGCATCGAGAATTTCCTCGGCCTTGGCCAGGTCCAGGCGCACTTTGCTCTGGGCCTTCCACGGCACCTGCACGAGCCAGTCGAGGTACGAACGCACCACGGTGGCTTCGGCCGACATCGGCGACATCTGCTTGAGCTTGTTCAGCTCGGCCTGGGCCTTGGTGAGGGCATCCTTGGGCAGGCCAGCGGCTTCGATGCGCTTTTTCAGCTCTTCGACTTCGTTGTGGCCTTCATCGCCATCGCCGAGTTCTTTCTGAATGGCCTTCATCTGCTCATTCAGGTAGTACTCGCGCTGGCTGCGCTCCATCTGCTTCTTGACCCGGCCGCGAATGCGCTTTTCGACCTGCAGCAGGTCGATTTCGGCATCCAGCAGCGCCAGCACGTGCTCGACACGGGTTGGCAGGTCGACGATTTCGAGAATTTCCTGCTTCTGTTCGATCTTCAGGGCCATGTGGGCGGCCATGGTGTCGACCAGACGCCCTGGCTCTTCGATGCTGTTCAGCGAAGACAGCACTTCGGCAGGGACCTTCTTGCCCAGTTGCACGTACTGCTCGAACTGCGACAGCAACGTGCGCACGAACACTTCCGACTCGCGCTCGGCGGCGTCGGTTTCGTCGATCAGGGAGACTTCGGCACGGATGTGCCCTTCTACTTCGGTGAAACGCTCGACAGCGCCACGCTGCTCGCCTTCGACCAGCACCTTGACGGTGCCATCAGGCAGCTTCAGCAGTTGCAGCACGGTGGCAACGGTACCGACGCGGTACAGGGCGTCCTCGCCCGGGTCGTCGTCGGCCGGGTTTTTCTGGGCCAGCAGCAGGATCTGCTTTTCGCCCGTCATCGCGGCCTCAAGGGCCTCGATGGATTTTTCGCGCCCCACGAACAGCGGGATAACCATGTGCGGGTAAACAACGACATCGCGCAATGGCAAAAGAGGCAAGTCGAGGGTGGTCTTCATGATTTCGCCTCTACAGCGGCCTTATGGCCGGAAACCGGTGGAAATGATGCTTGGACCTAATGTGGGGGTACGGTTGGGAAATTACAAGCGCTAGCGCAGGAAAAGCAGAAAGGGGCCCGTAGGCCCCCTCCTTGCTTGCAACCGTGAACCGGCCTTTGCCTGAATCAGGCGTCTGGCGCGGCCTTGGCTTGCGGCTCGCTGTTCTCGTAGATCATCAGCGGCTGCGAGGTACCCTCGATGACGCTCTCATCGATCACCACCTTGCTGACATCCTTCTTCGAAGGGATCTCGTACATGGTGTCGAGCAGCACGCCTTCGAGGATCGAACGCAGGCCACGGGCGCCAGTCTTGCGCTCCAGGGCCTTGCGGGCAACGGCCTTGAGTGCATCACTGCGGAACTCGAGGTCGACGCTTTCCATCTCGAACAGCTTGGCGTACTGCTTGGTCAGGGCATTCTTCGGCTCGGTGAGAATCTGCATCAGCGCAGCCTCGTCCAGCTCGTCGAGGGTCGCCAGCACCGGCAGACGGCCGACGAATTCCGGAATCAGGCCAAACTTGACCAGATCGTCCGGCTCGACCTCACGCAGGGACTCGCCAACCTTCTTGCCCTCTTCCTTGCTGCGCACTTCGGCGCCAAAACCGATACCACCTTTGGTGGAGCGGTTCTGGATAACCTTTTCCAGGCCCGAGAACGCACCACCACAGATGAACAGGATGTTGCGGGTATCAACCTGCAGGAATTCCTGTTGCGGGTGTTTACGGCCACCTTGCGGTGGAACCGAAGCCACGGTGCCTTCGATCAGTTTCAACAACGCCTGCTGCACGCCCTCGCCCGAAACGTCACGGGTGATGGACGGGTTGTCCGACTTGCGCGAGATCTTGTCGATCTCGTCGATGTAGACAATGCCCATCTGGGCCTTTTCCACGTCGTAGTCGCACTTCTGCAACAGCTTCTGGATGATATTCTCGACGTCCTCACCCACATAACCGGCTTCGGTCAGGGTGGTGGCGTCGGCAATGGTGAACGGTACG
This sequence comes from Pseudomonas sp. RV120224-01b, assembly GCF_003208145.1. Classification (NCBI taxonomy): domain Bacteria; kingdom Pseudomonadati; phylum Pseudomonadota; class Gammaproteobacteria; order Pseudomonadales; family Pseudomonadaceae; genus Pseudomonas; species Pseudomonas sp. RV120224-01b. The sequence continues at coordinate 194,365 of NZ_QKMQ01000009.1, forward strand.
TTCAACAGGCGTGCCAGGGTTTCGGCGAGCAGGGTCTTGCCCGAGCCGGTCGGCCCGATGAGCAGGATATTGCTCTTGCCCAGTTCGACTTCGTCACCCTTCTTGTCACGCTGGTTCAGGCGCTTGTAGTGGTTGTACACCGCTACGGCCAGCACCTTCTTCGCGCGCTCCTGACCAATGACGTACTGGTCCAGGATGCCGCTGATTTCTTTCGGCGAAGGCAATTTGTGCGCGCTGCTCTCGGCCTGGGCTTCCTGCACCTCCTCACGGATGATGTCATTGCACAGGTCGACGCACTCGTCGCAGATAAATACCGAGGGCCCGGCAATCAGTTTGCGCACTTCGTGCTGGCTTTTGCCGCAGAAGGAGCAATAAAGCAATTTGCCGCTGTCCTCGCCGTTACGGGTGTCAGTCATTCGATCGATCCAATCCGGTAGGCTTGCAACACAAGATGAAGGCAATTGCGGGCTTTTTCAAGTCCGCAGGTAGGCGCTTTGCGCACCTACCTGCTCTGGCACCCCGGTTCAGGAGGCCAGTTGCCGCTTGTCGTAGACCGAGTCGATCAGGCCGTACTCGGCCGCGCGCGAGGCGCTCATGAAGTTGTCACGCTCGGTGTCGCGCTTGATGGTCTCGAGCTCCTGGCCGGTGTGGTAGGCCAGCAGCTCGTTCAGACGGGCCTTGATATTGAGGATTTCCTGGGCATGGATCTCGATATCGGTCGCCTGCCCCTGGAAGCCGCCCAACGGCTGGTGAATCATCACGCGCGAGTTCGGCAGGCAGTGACGCTTGCCTTTGGCACCGGCAGCCAGCAGGAAGGCGCCCATGCTGCAGGCCTGGCCGATGCAGATGGTCGAAACGTCCGGCTTGATGAACTGCATGGTGTCGTAAATCGACATGCCGGCGGTGACGGAGCCACCCGGCGAGTTGATGTACAGATGGATATCCTTGTCCGGGTTTTCCGCTTCAAGGAACAGCAGTTGCGCAACGACGAGGTTGGCCATGTAGTCCTCTACCGGGCCGACCAGGAAAATTACACGCTCCTTCAACAGGCGCGAGTAGATGTCGTAAGCGCGTTCGCCACGGGCGGACTGCTCGATAACCATCGGGACCAGGCCGCCTGCGGCCTGGATGTCAGAGCTCTGCTGAATATAAGAATTGCGGGACATGTCCTGCGCTCACTCCCAAATAGTCATGGCTTGAATACGCACAAGCCAGCTCGAAGGCTGGCTTGTGGGGGTTTCCTACGAGAGAACCGTATTACTCAGCTTCGGCAGGAGCCTGTGCTGGTTTAACGGCATCTTCGTACGAGACCGACTTGTCGGTCACAGTCGCTTTCTGCAGAACAGTATCTACAACTTGTTCTTCCAGCACAACCGAACGCACTTCGTTCAGTTGCTGGTCGTTCTTGTAGTACCAGGCGATGACCTGCTCAGGCTCTTGGTAAGCCGAAGCCATTTCTTCGATCATTTCGCGAACCTTGGCGTCGTCCGGCTTCAGTTCGAACTGCTTGACCACTTCAGCAACGATCAGGCCCAGCACAACGCGGCGCTTGGCTTGCTCTTCGAACAGCTCGGCTGGCAGTTGCTCTGGCTTGATGTTGCCACCGAACTGCTGAACAGCCTGCACGCGCAGACGGTTGACTTCGTTTTCCAGCAGGGCTTTTGGCACTTCGATCGGGTTGGCGGCCAGCAGACCGTCCATGACCTGGTTCTTGACCTTGGTCTTGATCGCCTGACGCAGTTCACGCTCCATGTTCTTGCGAACTTCGGCGCGGAAGCCTTCCAGGGTCGATTCCTTGATGCCGAACTGGGCGAAGAATTCTTCGTTCAGCTCTGGCAGCACAGGGGCGGCAACGCTGTTGACGGTGATGGTGAACTCAGCGGCTTTGCCAGCCAGGTCCAGGTTCTGGTAGTCCTCTGGGAAGGTCACGTTGACAACGCGCTCTTCGCCAGCCTTGGCGCCAACCAGGCCGTCTTCGAAGCCCGGGATCATGCGGCCGGAGCCCAGTACCAGCTGGGTGCCCTTGGCCGAACCACCGGCGAATACTTCACCGTCAACCTTGCCAACGAAGTCGATGTTGACCTGGTCGTCGTTCTGCGCAGCGCGCTCAACGGCTTCAAAGCGGGTGTTCTGCTTGCGCAGCACTTCCAGCATGTTGTCCAGGTCGGCGTCAGCCACTTCGGCGCTCAGGCGCTCGACGTTGATTGACTCCAGGCCGGCAACGGTGAACTCAGGGAACACTTCGAAGATGGCGACGAATTCCAGGTCCTTGCCCTTTTCGAAGGACTTTGGCTCTACAGCCGGAGCGCCAGCCGGGTTCAGCTTCTGCTCGACGATGGCTTCGTAGAAGGAAGCCTGGACCAGGTCACCGAAAGCCTCTTGACGGGCATCGGCCTCGAAGCGCTGACGGATCACGCTCATTGGCACCTTGCCTGGGCGGAAGCCGGCAACCTTGGCGCGCTTGGCAGTCTGTTGCAGACGCTTGTTGACTTCGTTCTCGACGCGCTCGGCCGGAACGGCGATGGTCATGCGGCGCTCGAGAGCGGAAGTGTTTTCAACAGAAACTTGCATGGATATTCCTCGTTGCACAGACGTTAGCCGGCGTTAGCCCGACTCCAGAATCAAGGGCAAGCATTCTAGTGAGTCGCGCAGCAGAAGTCACCCCACTCGGGACGACGGGAAACCACGCCGGTCGATTAACTTTCAAGGCCCGCACGGCGCACCGCCAGGCCTGTTTCAATACGGGCCGCACGACACCCGGGGCGCCCTACAGCCGAAATACCTTGTCAAACAACTGCCAACAACGATTTCGCTTCCTTTATTCAGGGTCGATTTCGTTGAACTGGCAGTACTCTTCCCATTCCATCCCCAGCGCCTCGGCCACCTCACGGTGCGTTTCCAGGCGCATGGCCTGCAGCTGCTCCGGGGTTTCGGCGATCAGTTGCAGCGCCAGCTCCCAGGGCTGAATGCCCTGCTCGCCGGCGGCATCTTCGAACGCCCACTCGATCTGCTGGGCCTGTTCGCGCGCATCCAGCTCGCGGATCTCTTCGAGCAGCTGCGGGTTGGCTTCGGCAAAGCGCTGCAGCGCCAGGGCCTGACGGGCTTCTTTTGCAATCATCGGGCTATTCCTCTGCCTGTCAAACAGGCCGGTGTTTCAACCGGCTGAAATCTAACAGCTTTTATTGGGGTGTCACCAGCGGATTGCAAGGGGACAGGCCGTATTGATTTACCGCCCGGCGAATAGCCTTACAACATCGCAAGAAATGCCCCATGGCACGAGCACGCACCCTCGGCTTGAATGGAGCACCTTTTTTGGTACACTTCCATGGACAGGAACAACCCGCCACTCAAAGCCCGCTTCTTCTGCACCGAAGCCGGCAATGAACCCGTACGCGAATGGCTGGCATCCCTCCAGCGCACCGACAAATACCTGATAGGCACCGAGATCAAGACCATTCAGATTGGCTGGCCGCTCGGCATGCCCCTTGTCAGAAAGCTCGACAAAGGCTTATGGGAAGCCCGGATAAACCTGACAAGCCGGATCGCTCGGGTTCTTTTCACCGTGAATGGAAACACCATGATCCTGCTTCACGGCTTCATCAAGAAAAGCCAGAAAACACCCGCGCCAGACCTGGCCACCGCCAGACAGCGCAAAGCCGCCATAGAGAGGCACCCGCAATGAATCCACATATCGGCACCGACTTCGACGACTTCCTGGCAGGCGAGCAGCTTGCCGAAGAGGTTTCTGCAGCCGCCCTCAAGCGCGTGATTGCCTGGCAAATCGCTGAAACCATGAAAGCGCAAAAGATGAGCAAGAAGGCGCTGGCGGAGCGCATGCACACCAGTCGAACCGCAGTAGACCGCGCCCTGGACCAGAATGACCCCGGCATGACACTGGCAACCCTGGCCAGCGCAGCGCGAGCCCTGGGGCAGCGCGTAGAGGTTCGCCTGGTACCGGAGAACAGCCCTACCCTCGCCTGAGCAGTGAAAACGCCCGCCAAAACCCAAAACAAAAAGGCGCCCGATCTCACGATCAAGGCGCCTTTTCAAGAATATGGGGTGGACGATGGGAATCGAACCCACGACAACTGGAATCACAATCCAGCGCTCTACCAACTGAGCTACGCCCACCATATTGCAGTCTTGCGATGTTGCGGTACAACCTTACAGAAGCATGGTGCGGACGAAGAGACTCGAACTCTTACAGCTTGCGCCGCTGGAACCTAAATCCAGTGTGTCTACCAATTTCACCACGTCCGCGTAACGCTTAAAACAAAGGCGCCAGATGCTATCGAGGCGCCCTTGAAGAATATGGGGTGGACGATGGGAATCGAACCCACGACAACTGGAATCACAATCCAGCGCTCTACCAACTGAGCTACGCCCACCATATTGCATTACCGCCTACTTGCGTGCCAAAGCTGCCTAATGGCGCACCCGGCAGGACTCGAACCTGCGACCATCCGCTTAGAAGGCGGATGCTCTATCCAGCTGAGCTACGGGCGCTTAAGCTTGAAGCCTAACCGAACGAGACTTTAACAGATAACTGCTAAACCACTCATTCTGCCCGACTTAGCCAACCAGTGCTAGGCTGTGCCCGACAAGTGCGGCGAATCTTATAGTCGACCCTGTAACTCGTCAACACCTTTTTAAAAAAAATTTAAATTATTTAAGGGGTTAGGGGATTTGCCCGACCACCCGCCTTTGCCCGTGGGCCGTGTCGTGCGAGAATGCGCGCTCTTTATTGTTTCCTTCTCGATGGTTAATCACGCGTCTATGACTGCACACCTAATCGATGGCAAGGCGATCGCCGCCAACCTGCGCAAGCAGATCGCTCAACGTGTCGTGGAGCGTCGCCAGCAAGGCCTGCGTACGCCGGGCCTGGCAGTGATCCTGGTCGGCACCGACCCCGCCTCCCAAGTCTATGTCTCGCACAAGCGCAAGGACTGCGAAGAGGTCGGCTTCATTTCGCAGGCGTTCGACCTGCCCAGCGAAACCTCGCAGCAGGCCCTGACCGAGCTGATCGACCGCCTCAATGACGACCCGGCTGTCGACGGCATCCTGCTGCAGTTGCCGCTGCCGGCGCACCTGGACGCCTCGCTGCTGCTCGAACGCATTCGCCCGGACAAGGATGTGGACGGTTTCCACCCGTACAACATCGGTCGCCTGGCCCAGCGTATCCCGTTGCTGCGCCCGTGCACACCGAAAGGCATCATGGCCCTGCTGGAAAGCACCGGTCAGGACCTGTACGGCATGGATGCAGTGATCGTCGGCGCCTCCAACATCGTGGGTCGCCCGATGGCCATGGAACTGCTGCTGGCCGGCTGCACCGTCACCGTCTGCCACCGCTTCACCAAGGACCTGGCTGGCCATGTCGGGCGCGCCGACCTGGTGGTCGTGGCTGCCGGCAAACCGGGCCTGGTCAAGGGTGAGTGGGTCAAGGAAGGCGCTATCGTCATCGATGTGGGCATCAACCGCCAGGAAGACGGCAAGCTGGTCGGCGACGTGGTCTACGAGACCGCCCTGCCACGTGCCGGCTGGATCACGCCGGTGCCGGGTGGCGTCGGGCCGATGACCCGTGCCTGCCTGCTGGAAAACACGCTGTATGCGGCGGAAGAGCTGCACAAGTAAGTCGGCGTGAAATGAAAACGGCACCTCTGGCAGGTGCCGTTTTTTTTGCCTGCGGTTCATGCATTGGCCTTGCCGGCCTCTTCGCGGGCTTGCCCGCTCCCACAGGAACCCCACTCCCCTTGAGAGCGATGCAGTACCTGTGGGAGCGGGCGAGCCCGCGAAGAAGCCAGCGTGGTGCTTAGGCGATCACTTCCTGGCCGCCTCCCACGACTTCAACAGTTCGTTGTAGCTGACCGTCTCCCCCTTGGGCTTCTCGTTGGCCAGCTTCGGTTTCGGAGCACCCGGCTGGTCGAACCAGTACTGGGCATCCTTCTCCGGGTTCAGCTTGGGCGCACAGGTGGCCTGGGCATTGGACCGCTGCAAGCGTTCCATCATGCGGTCCTGGTCCCGCGCCAGGCCATCCAGCGCTTCCTGCGGGGTCTTTTCTCCACTGGCCACCTCGGCGATATGGCTCCACCACAACTGCGCCAACCGTGGATAATCCGGTACGTTGGTACCGGTAGGCGTCCACTGCACCCGTGCCGGGCTGCGGTAGAACTCCACCAGCCCACCGAGCTTGGGCGCGAGGTCGGTCATGGCCTGGGAGTTGATGTCCGACTCACGAATCGGCGTCAGGCCGACGATGGTCTTCTTCAGCGACACCGTCTTGGAGGTAACGAACTGGGCATACAGCCACGCTGCCAGGCGTTGCTTCTCGGGGGTGGACTTGAAGAACGTCCACGAACCCGTGTCCTGATAGCCCAGCTTCATCCCCTCCTCCCAATAAGGCCCCTTCGGCGAGGGCGCCATGCGCCACTTCGGCGTGCCATCGGCATTCACCACCGGCAATCCAGGCTTGGTCATGTCGGCGGTAAACGCGGTGTACCAGAAGATCTGCTGGGCGATGTTGCCCTGCGCCGGCACCGGCCCCGCCTCGGAGAAGGTCATGCCCTGCGCTTCCTTGGGCGCATAGGCACGCATCCAGTCCACGTACTTCTGGGTGGCATATACAGCGGCCGGGCCGTTGGTGTCGCCGCCACGGGTGACACTGGAGCCCACCGGGTGGCAGTCCTCCACGCGAATGCCCCATTCATCCACCGGCAGGCCGTTGGGCAGCCCTTTGTCGCCACCGCCGGCCATGGAGAACCAGGCATCCGTGAAGCGCCAGCCCAGCGACGGGTCTTTCTTGCCGTAGTCCATATGGCCATAGACGCGCTTGCCGTCGATTTCCTTGACGTCTTCGGTAAAGAACTTGGCAATGTCTTCATAGGCCGACCAGTTCACCGGCACACCCAGCTCGTAGCCGTACTTTTCCTTGAATTTGGCCTTCAGCTCGGGCCGCTCGAACCAGTCGGCGCGGAACCAGTACAGGTTGGCGAACTGCTGGTCGGGCAACTGGTAGACCTTGCCGTCCGGGGCGGTGGTGAAGGAAATGCCGATGAAGTCCTTCAGGTCCAGGGTCGGCGAGGTGTAGTCCTTGCCTTCGTTGGCCATCAGGTCGGTGATCGATTCCACCTTGCCGTAGCGAAAGTGCGTACCGATCAGGTCGGAGTCGTTGACCCAGCCGTCGTAGATGTTCTTGTCCGACTGCATCTGCGTCTGCAGTTTCTCCACCACGTCGCCTTCCTGGAGCAGGTCGTGGGTCAGCTGGATGCCGGTGATTTCGCTGAAGGCCTTGGCCAGCACCTTGGACTCGTATTCATGGGTGGTGATGGTTTCCGACACCACGTTGATCTTCATGCCACGGAACGGCTCTGCGGCCTTGATGAACCACTTCATCTCGGCCATCTGCTGTTCCGGGGTAAGCGTCGAAGGCTTGAACTCGCTGCCAAGCCATTTCTTCGCTGCATCCTCGTATTGGTCGGCCCAGGCTGTGCCATGCACGCTGGTCAGCACCAGCAACGCGGCCAGGGTCAAATGTCGCGTCTTGTGCTTGTTATCGAACATTGTGATCTCCCGTTTCGGTTATTCCACAGGGCCGCTCGCTCAGCCCCAGCGCAGCACCACCACCAGCCACGCCAGCGACAGCAGCGAGGCCACCCACAACGGCCACTCGCTGACGCCAACCACCAGCAAATGCAGGTAGGCGCTGGCCAGCAGGCCGATGAACAAGCGGTCACCCCGGCTGGTGACCAGCGGCAAGAAGCCCCGCCGCTCCACGCAAGGACGGCGCAGCTCAAGCAGGGTCATGCCCAGCAGCAATACGCCAACGGCAGCAAAGAACAGCGCCGTCGGCAAGGTCCAGGCCATCCACTCCATGCGTTGCCCTCCTCACACCCGGCCCAGGGCAAAGCCCTTGGCCACATGGTTGCGCACGAACCAGATCACCAGCATGCCCGGCAAAATGGTCAGTACCCCCGCCGCCGCCAGCACCCCCCAGTCGATACCCGAGGCCGACACGGTGCGGGTCATCACGGCAGCAATCGGCTTGGCATTCACCGAGGTCAGGGTGCGCGCCAGCAGCAGCTCGACCCAGGAAAACATGAAGCAGAAAAACGCCGTCACGCCGATGCCGGAGCCAATCAGCGGAATGAAGATCTTCATGAAGAAGCGCGGGAAGCTGTAGCCGTCGATGTAGGCCGTTTCGTCGATTTCCTTTGGCACGCCCGACATGAAGCCCTCCAGGATCCACACCGCCAGCGGCACGTTGAACAGGCAATGGGCCAGGGCCACGGCAATATGGGTGTCGAACAGGCCGATCGACGAATACAACTGGAAGAACGGCAGCAGGAACACTGCCGGGGGCGCCATGCGGTTGGTCAGCAGCCAGAAGAACAGGTGCCGGTCGCCGAGGAAGCGGTAGCGCGAGAAGGCATAGGCCGCCGGCAGCGCCACCAGCAACGAAATCAACGTGTTCAGGCACACGTAGTACAGCGAGTTGATGTAACCGCTGTACCAGCTGGCATCGGTGAAGATCACCCGGTAGTTGTCGAGGGTGAATGCCTGCGGCCACAGGGTCAGGCCGCCTAGGATCTCGGTGTTGCTCTTGAACGACATGTTCAGCAACCAGTAGATCGGCACCAGCAGGAAGAAAAAATACAGCAGCAGGGCCAGCGTTTTGCGCGTACTCATGGGCTAGTCCTTGTCGGCATGGGTCATGGCTGTGTAGAACAGCCACGACACCAGCAGGATGATCAGGAAGTACACCAGCGAGAACGCCGCCGCCGGGCCCAGGTCGAACTGCCCCACGGCCATGCGCGTGAGGGTCTGGCTGAGGAAAGTGGTGGCGTTACCCGGCCCGCCACCGGTCAGCACGAACGGCTCTGTGTAGATCATGAAGCTGTCCATGAAGCGCAGCATCACCGCGATGAGCAGCACGTTCTTCAGCTTGGGCAGCTGGATATGGCGGAACACCGCCCAGCCCGAAGCACGGTCGATACGCGCGGCCTGGTAGTACACGTCGGGGATGGCGCGCAGGCCCGAATAGCACAGCAGTGCCACCAGTGACGTCCAATGCCATACGTCCATCACCAGCACCGTAAGCCAGGCGTCGAACGGGTCGCCGGCGTAGTTGTAGCTGACCCCGAGCTTGGCCAGGGTAGCGCCAAGCAGGCCGATGTCGGCACGGCCGAAGATCTGCCAGATGGTGCCCACCACGTTCCACGGGATCAGCAGCGGGATGGCCATGACGATCAGGCACACCGACGCCATGCGCCCCTTGGTCGGCATGGTCAGGGCAATGCCGATGCCCAGCGGGATCTCGATCAGCAGCACGCAGGCGGAATAGATGAACTGGCGCAGCAGCGCATCATGCAACGCCGGGTCGCGCAGCACCTGGCGGTACCAGTCGGCACCGACGAAGTAGCGGTTGGACTGGTCGAAAATATCCTGCACCGAGTAGTTGACCACGGTCATCATCGGCACCACCGCGCTGAACGCCACCAGCAGGAACACCGGCAGCACCAGCCACCAGGCCTTGTTGTTCGGCACTTTGTTCATGGCCCGGCCTCCAGCAGCACATCGTCGACGTACAGCATCAGCCACTGCGCCGGCAAGCTGACCCAGGCCTGATCCACAGGCAGCGGGCGGTCCTCGCCCAGGCGCGCCTTCAGCGCGACACCGCCAGCTTCGACGGTGACGATGCGGTAGGTGCCCAGGTCTTCGATATCCAGCACGCGTGCGGGGATGGCGTCATCGAACGGGCTGTCCCACAGCTGTAGGAATTCTGGCCGGATGCCCACTTGCAAGCGCCCGCCTGCCGTTGCCGCCAGCCGTTCGCGCAGGCCATCGGGCAAAGCCAGGTGGACATCACCAAACGCCACCCCGTCGGCTTCGGCGCGCACCTCGATCAGGTTCATGCCCGGGCTGCCGATGAAGTAGCCGACAAAGGTATGCCGGGGCCGCTCGAACAGCTCACGCGGGGTGCCGAACTGAACGATGCGCCCACCGTGCATCACTGCGATCTTGTCAGCGAAGGTCGATGCCTCCAGCTGGTCGTGGGTGACGTAGATCATGGTGATGTTGAACTGCTCGTGAATCTGCTTCAGCTTGCGCCGCAGCTTCCACTTCAGGTGCGGGTCGATTACCGTCAGCGGCTCGTCGAACAGGATCGCCGACACGTCATCGCGCACCAGGCCGCGGCCCATGGAGACTTTCTGCTTTTCGTCGGCGCTGAGGTTGCGCGCCTTCTTGCGCAACACGGCAGACAGGTCGAGCACCTCGGCAATTTCTTCCACCCGGGCACGCACCCGGGCCTCATCCAGCCCCTGGTTGCGCAAGGGGAAGGCCAGATTGTCGAACACCGTCATGGTGTCGTACACCACCGGGAACTGGAACACCTGGGCAATGTTGCGCGCTTGCGGTGACAGCTGGTTGACCGGTTTGCCGTCGAACAGCACCTCGCCATGGGACGGCGTCAGCAGCCCGGAAATGATATTGAGCAAGGTCGACTTGCCGCAGCCCGACGGCCCAAGCAACGCGTAGGCGCCGCCCTGCTCCCATACATGCTCCAGCGCGTGCAGGGCATAGTCCGCCTCGCTGGCGGGCTGGCGACTGTAACTGTGCGCCAGTTGGCGCAGGCGGATCTCGGCCATCACCCTCTCCTTGCCTGGCGCAGCCCCGGGGCCTGCACCAACGCCCCGGCGCTGTCGAAGACGAACAGCTTGTGGGTGGGGATGAACACGCGGATCGGCGTGTCCACCTGGTATTCGTGCACCCCGGGCAGGTGCAGGATCATGCGCCAATGCTCGTTGCGCACATGCAGGAAGGTTTCGGAACCGCTGATCTCGGCCAGCTCCACCAGCACCGCCAGTTCCAGGTCATCGTCGTGGGCCGGTACCAGGGTGATATGGCTGGGGCGCACGCCAAAGCGGTAGTCGCCTTCGGCAAGCGCCTGCAAGTCGGCATTGCGGGCAAAATGCACGGCCTGGGCCAGGCTCACCTCGTTGCCACTGATACGGCCAGGCACCAGGTTGATCGGCGGCTCGGAAAACAGCTCGGCCGCCAGCACACTGCCCGGGCGCTGATACACCTCGGCGGTGGGGCCGCTTTGCACGATGCGGCCCTCATGCACAAGGGTGGTGGTGCCACCCAGCGCCAGCGCCTCGTTGGGCTCGGTGGTGGCGTATACCGCAATGCAGTGGCGCGCCGCGAACAGCTCGCGAAGCTCCTGGCGCAGGCCTTCGCGCAACTTGTAGTCGAGGTTGACCAACGGCTCGTCAAACAGGATCAGCGAGGCATCCTTGACCAACGCCCGGGCCATCGCCGTGCGTTGCTGCTGGCCGCCGGACAGCTCCAGCGGCAGGCGCTGCAGGTAGGTTTCGATGCGCAACATCTCGGCGGTTTCCTGCACACGCCTGCGGATGTCCGCCTCGGCCATGCGCGCCTGGCGCAGCGGCGAGGCGATGTTTTCGTACACGCTCAAGGTCGGGTAATTGATGAACTGCTGGTACACCATCGATACGTTGCGCTGGCGCACCGGCACGCCGGTCACATCCTGGCCATCCATCAGCACCCGGCCCCGGTCCGGGCGATCGAGCCCGGCCATCAGGCGCATCAGGCTGGTCTTGCCGGCCAGGGTGCGGCCCAGCAGCACGTTGAACGAACCAGGCTCGAAACGCAGCGAGGCCTCGACGATCCACGGCTGGTTGTCGACGCTGTGGCTGACCTGCTCCAACACCAGGGACATGGCATGGCCTTCTTGTCGTTGTTGTCTGCCGGGCACAGCCAGTTCCGTGCCAGTTGCTCCCCGATGCTCTGGCTCGGGGCCTGGGCGGCAGGCTACGCAAATCAAGGGTTCACAAGTGAACACAATCACTGAACAACTGAACACCTGCCGGTTTGACAATGAACACCCGTGAACAACACTGAACAGCGGTCCGCCCATAACAACAACCACACAGGACAGGCCCATGGCCGCATCCGTTTCGACCCACGCCCAGCTCATCCAGGCATCCTGGGCCCGCTGCCGCGATCACGGTTTGCAACCGCAGCACGCACCGGACTTCGACTGCCTGACCCGCGCCGAACTCAGCGAACTGCTGGAGAAACGCCAGGCCCTGCTGCGCCTGACCCGCGAGGAAGTGCTGCCGCAATATGCACACCTGCTGGGCAATGCCAGCTACCTGGTGATGCTGGCCGATGCCAGCGGCTGCCTGCTCGACAGCTGGGGTTCGCGGCGTTTCATCGAGCCGCGCCAGCAGCATGGTTTCAGCGCCGGCGCCCACTGGCACGAGCGCGGCGTTGGCACCAATGCCTTGGGCACCGCGCTGATTTGTGCCCAGGCCATTCACGTCGGCCAGGACGAGCACTTCCTGCGCCAGAACCGCTACATGTCCAGCGCCGCCGCCCCCCTGTTCGACGCTGCACGGCAACTGGTCGGGGTGTTCGACGTGGCCAGCGACGGCTATCTGCCGACCAGCCAGACACTGGGCCTGGTACGCATGATGGGCCAGAGCCTGGAAAACCGCCTGATCCTCGCCGCGCATGCCGACCAGCACGCACAACTGATCTTCAACAGCGCCTCCGACAACCTCGACAGCCCCTGGGCCGGCCTGCTGGTGTTCGATGAGCATGGGCAGGTGCTGGCCGCCAACCACCGGGCCGACAGCCTGCTCGGCGGTAACCCGTTACAGCAGAACATCGAGCAGCTGTTCCAGTTGCCCCTGCAGCAGTTGCTCAGCCATCCCCGGCAACAGCCCTTCGCCCTCCAGGCCACCGGGCGCAACCGCTTTCATTGTCAGTGGCAACCGCCACGCGAAACGCCCCGCCGCCCTGAACCTGGCAATGGCGAGCCACGCCTGGATAAAGCGCGAGTGCAGGCCGGCCTGCTGCTGGAAAAGGACATTCCAGTGTTGGTGCAGGGTGAAACCGGTGTGGGCAAGGAAGTGTTCGTGGAAACCCTGCACCGTGCCAGCAGCCGCGCCGACAAGCCCCTGGTCGCCGTCAACTGCGCGGCGATCCCGGCCGAACTGGTGGAGTCGGAGCTGTTCGGCTACGACAAAGGCGCGTTCACCGGCGCCCACCACAAAGGCAACCCGGGGCTGATCCGCAAGGCCGACCACGGCATCCTGTTTCTCGACGAGATCGGCGACATGCCGCTGCCTACCCAGGCCCGCCTGCTGCGCGTGTTGCAATCGCGCAGCATTCAGCCGCTGGGCAGCGGCGAACCGGTGGCGGTGGATATCCGCGTGGTGTCGGCGAGCAACCGCGACCTGGCCGAAGAGGTGCGTGCCGGGCGCTTTCGTCAGGATTTGTACTACCGCATTGCCGGGCTGACGGTGGTGCTGCCGCCGCTGCGCGAGCGTGCGGACCGGCGGCAGTTGATCGACCAGGTGCATGCCCGCTACCGCGAGCCTGGGCAACCGGCGCGGCTGCCCCCGGCCATTATCGAGTTGCTCGATCAGCATCCCTGGCCTGGCAATGTGCGCGAACTGGTCAGTGTGCTGCAGGTGGCAATAGCCTTGGCGGGCAACGGGCCAGTCGGCGTCGAGCACCTGCCTGCAGGGTTTCTGGCCGAGTTGCAGGTGCCTGTGCTGGTGGCGACCGATGCGGTAGACCTGCAGACGCTGGTTGAACAAGCCAATGGCAACCTGTCAGCAGTGGCACGCGGCCTGGGGATCAGCCGGACCACCCTCTACAAGCGGCTGCGTGAGCGATGAATCTATTGACCTGCACGGCCGCTCAAGGATTACGCCACTGCACCGGTTGCCGGTAAGCCTCTGCCCAGGCTTGCACTTCACTGGCCGGCATCGGCCGGGCAATGCAGTACCCCTGCGCCAGCTCGCAGCCCAGCCCCATCAGCACCCGGCCGTGCTCGACGCTCTCCAGCCCCTCGGCGATCACCTCCCGGCCAAAGGCCCGGGCCAGACCGATCACCGCCGCTGTCAGCGCCAGGTCGTCCTGATCATGGAGGATGTCACGCACGAACGACTGATCGATCTTGATCGTCTGGGTCGGCAAGCGTTTCAGGTAACTCAACGACGAATAACCGGTGCCGAAATCGTCCAGCGAGAAGCGCACGCCCAGTGCGCGGCAGGCGTCCAGGCAACGGCTGACATGCTGCAGGTTGTCGATGGCCACGGATTCGACGATTTCCAGGTCCAGCCTGGCCGGGTCCACCGCCGGGTACGCTGCCAGCAGCTGCTGCAGGCGCTCGGCAAAGTCACTGCGCTGCAAATGCCGCGCGGCGATGTTCACACTCAGCGACCAGGGCTGCCCCTGCTGCTGCCAGGCCTGCAACTGGGTCAAGGCCTGATCGAGCACCCACTCGCCGATTTCAACGATCAGGTCGGTCTGCTCTACCCAAGGCAGGAAATCGCCGGGCGGCACCACGCCACGGCCTGGCCGCTGCCAGCGCAGCAAGCCCTCGAAGCCCAGCACCTGGCCGCTACGCAGGTTGACCTTGGGCTGGTAGTAAAGGCAAAGCTCTCGGTTGTTAAGGGCCCGTCGCACCCGCGCCACCGTCTGGTGAGTGGCCTTGAGCTCCTGCTCCTGCGACACGTCGAACACGTGATACCGGTTGCGCCCGCGCTGCTTGGCCACATACATGGCCTGGTCGGCATGGCGCACCAGGGTATCGGCATCTTCGTCATCCTGCGGGTACAGGGTCACGCCGATACTGGCGCTGAGCGACAGCGTGTGCCCCCGGACCACACAGGGCGCCGCCAGTGCCCGCAATACCCGCCGCAGGGCCGCATGTAGCTTTCGCTCATCATCGACGTCGCGCAGGATCAGCACGAACTCGTCGCCCGACAACCGGGCCACGGCATCACCCCCGCGCAGGATGCGCTTCAGGCGCTGGGCCACTTCCACCAGCAGCAGGTCGCCCACCGCGTGCCCGTAACCGTCGTTGACCGCCTTGAAGCCATCCAGGTCGAGCATGCACACCGCCAGCGGGATGTCTTCACGCCGCGAGTAGGCCAGGGCCTGGTTCAACAGGTCGGACAGGTAGGCGCGATTGGGCAGGCCAGTGAGCACATCGTGCCCCACCCGCCATTGCAAGGTGTGCAACAGTTGGCGCTTCTCGGTGACGTCGAAGCGGATCGATACATACTTGCGCACCAGGCCGGTCAGCGGGTCGACCAAGGGCACCATGGTGCTGTCGACCCAGTACAGCGAACCGTCCTTGGACCGGTTGCAGATCTCGCCCTTCCACACCCGCCCGGCGGCCAGGGCCCGCCACATGCCAACGAAGAACGCCGGCTCGTGCAGGCCGGAGTTGAGGATGCGGTGGTTGGCACCCAGCAGCTCCTCGCGGCTATAGCCCGAGATGCTGCAGAACTGCTGGTTGACGTAGGTGATGTTCCCACGCAGGTCGGTTTCCGAAAAGATCGCGGCCGCGTCCACGGCCGCGCGATAGATATCATCCATAAAGCATCCTGCCTTAGCGGTTGAAGCGCTCCACCAGGGCGCGCAATCCGGCGCACACCTGTTCCAGTTCGGCGCCGCGCGAGGCGGCGGCGTTGGCGCTGTGGGCGCTGTGCTGGGCAATACCGGCTACGCCGTTGATCTGCCGCGAAACGTCTTCGGCCACTGCCGACTGCTGCTGCGAAGCGGTCGCCATCTGCTGGCTCATGTCACTGATGCGCTGCACCGCATCGCGAATGCCATGCAGCGCCCGTCGCGCTTCCTGCACCTGGGCAACACCCAGCTCGGCACCTTCGATGCCCTGGCTGGCGATCGCCACGGCTTCTTCGGCACCACTGCGCAGCGCATCGATGATGGCCTGGATGTGCAGGGTCGACTGGCGGGTCTTGTCGGCCAGCGCCCGCACCTCATCGGCGACCACGGCAAAGCCGCGCCCTTGCTCGCCCGCACGCGCTGCCTCGATGGCTGCGTTGAGGGCGAGCAGGTTGGTTTGCTCGGCAATGCCGCGGATCATTCCGGCAGCCTCCGCGATGGCACCGGTCTGACCGGCCAGCTGGCTGACCGCCTGGTTGATCTGCGTCACGGTGCTGGCCAAGGTACGAATGGCTGCACCGCTGGCATCTGCCACCTGGCTGCCCTGCTCGGCCAGCAGGTGCGCGGTGTGTGCCTCGGCGGCGGTCAACTGGACATGGTTGGCCACTTCACCGATGGAGGCGGCCATCTGGTTCATTGCCGTGGCGCTCAGGTCGGTTTCGGCGCGTTGCTCCAGCAGCGCGGCCTCGGTGCCGCGCGACAACTGCCCGGCATCGTGGGCGGCCACGGCCATTTGCCCGGCCAGGTCGCTTAACCGCGTCAATGCGGTTTTCAGGCGTGCCTCTTCGCTGATCAGCATCAGTTGCAGTTGCCCGGCGGCACCCGGCAAGTCGCTGTAGGTCAAGGCTGCAACCGGGTCGGCGAAGGCACCGTCAGCACCTTGCACAACCTGCTGCAACTGCCGGCCAAGGGCATCGCGTGCCCACAGGCCGTAGGCCAGGAACAGCCCCAGGGTCAGCCCCTGCCCCACCAGGCCAGGCCAAAGCTGGTTGGCGCCCAGTGCCAGCAGCCCACCCGCCAGTGGCAAGGCCAGCGCCTGGGCCAGCAAGTTCAGCCGACGCGGCACCGACAATGCCGCCTGGCCATTACGCAGCCGCGCATACAGGGCTTCGGCACGGGCCACCTGCTCACGCGTGGGGCACACCCGCACCGACTCGTAGCCGACCACACGCCCGCCTTCGAGGATCGGCGTGACGTAAGCGTTGACCCAGTAGTAGTCGCCGTTACGGCAGCGGTTCTTGACGATGCCCATCCAGCTCTTGCCAGCTTTCAGGTAGCGCCACATCAACGCGTACACCGCCGGCGGCATGTCCGGGTGGCGCACCAGGTTGTGCGGGCTGCCGATCAGCTCCGCCTCGCTGTAGCCGCTGATGGCGGCGAATTCGGGGTTGCAGTAGGTGATCAGGCTGGCGGTATCGGTAGCAGAAATCAGCCGCTGATCAGGGGGAAAACGTTGCTCGACCGGGGTAACCGGCAAGTTGAGGCGCACGATGAGACTCCATTCACTGACGTGCCGGTACTCAGCTCATCGACAGCCACCGGAACCGATCCGTAGCGATCCGCTCCAAATGGCACATGCGCTTCCCGCCGTTGGGGCACGAGGCCGAACCACACAGGGAAGTTGACGATGACTGACCGGTCAAGCCGTGAATTCTACGAAATTCATCACATAAATAAAACAAAGGTGATCAATCATGGCGTTGCGCCATGTTGATAGATATCGTTAAGTTCTTGATTCTAAATGGGAATTAAGTGATGACGAGATCAGCTTTGGGTACCGCCCTGCGCCGCTACCGCAAGCTGGCGGGCCTGACCCAGGCACAACTGGCCGAACGGACCGGCTTCGATCCCAAGACCATCAGCCGCTTCGAAACCAGTACCTATACCCCCAGCATCGATGCACTCATGGAGTTTGCTCAGGTGCTGGGCGTCAAACCCAAGGACTTCTTCGCCGAGCCGGACGACGAAGAGGAGCAGCGCGCCTACCTGTTCGGCGTCATTCACAACGCCCCGCCCAAGGATCTTGGCAAGCTGATTGCAGCAGTGGAGCAGGCACTGGCCAAGCCCTGAACTGATTCGCGACTCCCCACTTCACGGCATGCACCGAAGTAGAGCCTGGCAGGCCAGATTGCCCCATAACTGGTCAGACCGGTAAGGCCGAAAACCCTTGCAAAGTCGGATTTTTCGCGCTTTTATGGCCTCGCGCTGAACAAACCGGTAAGACCACAATAATTAAGTCCTGCGCTCTTTCGCCCCGTGCGGCTACCGAAGCAAGGACACCGATCAGAGATCAATCCCATGCTCAAATGGTGCTCGCGTTCGATCTTCCTGCAAGTCGTGCTCGGCCTTGCCCTCGGCATCGCCTGCGGTCTCAGCTTTCCCGACCTTTCCCTGCAACTCAAACCCCTTGGCGACGGCTTCATCAAGCTGATCAAGATGCTCATCGGCCTGATCGTATTCTGCGTGGTGGTCAGCGGTATCTCGGGCGCGGGCGACCTGAAAAAGGTCGGGCGCATCGGCCTGAAGTCGGTGATCTACTTCGAAGTGCTGACCACCCTGGCGCTGGTGATCGGCCTGGTGTTCGCCTTCAGCAGTGGCATTGGTAGCGGTGCCAACATTCACCTGGACCAGCTGTCCACCGCCGATGCCAACGGCCTGGCCGAGCGCGGCCAGCACATTCACGGCGCCACGGCGTTCTTCATGGACCTGATCCCCACCTCGGTGATCGGTGCCTTCGCTGACAACAACATTCTTCAGGTGCTGTTGTTCTCGGTACTGTTCGGCAGTGCGCTGAACCTGGTGGGTGACTCGGCCGCCGGCATTTCGCGGCTGATCAACGAGCTGAGCCATGTGATCTTCCGCATCATGGGCATGATCGTGCGCCTGGCGCCGATCGGCGTGTTCGGCGCCATCGCCTTCACCACCAGCAAATACGGCCTGGAATCGCTGCAGCACCTGGGCGGGCTGGTCGCACTGTTCTACCTGACCTGTGCCGGCTTCGTGCTGATCGTGCTGGGGACGGTCATGCGCCTGTCGGGCCTGAAGCTGTTGCCGCTGATCAAGTACCTGCGTGAAGAGCTGACCATCGTGCTGGGCACCGCCTCTTCCGACGCCGTGCTGCCGCAAATCATGCGCAAGCTGGAGCACCTGGGCATTGGTAGCTCCACCGTCGGCCTGGTGATCCCGACGGGCTACTCGTTCAACCTCGACGGCTTCTCCATCTACCTGACCCTGGCCATCGTGTTCATCGCCAACGCCACCGGCACGCCGCTGGAAATGACCGACCTGCTGACCATCCTGCTGGTGTCGCTGGTGACTTCCAAGGGCGCTCACGGCATCCCAGGCTCGGCGCTGGTCATCCTGGCCGCCACCTTGACCGCCGTGCCCGCGATTCCGGTGGTTGGCCTGGTGCTGGTGCTGGCAGTGGACTGGTTCATGGGCATCGGCCGGGCATTGACCAACCTGATTGGCAACTGCGTGGCCACCGTGGCCATCGCCCGCTGGGAAAAGGACATTGACCTGGAGCGCGCGCAGAACGTGCTCGACGGCAAGCCCGGCTTTGCCCCCACGCCGCGCAAACAGCCCAACACGCACCATCAACAGGAATTCTGAACCAGAGCGGCCGGCGATCACGCCGGCCCTTGCAGGAGCGAACCGTGATCAGCTCATCGACCGTCGTCAACTCAGTGGTGGAAAAACTGCGCCAGGCCTTGGCCCGGGGCCAATGGCGCACCGGCGACATGTTGCCGGGCCAGCGCGAGCTGGCCGAACAACTGGGCATCAGCCGCCCTAGCCTGCGCGAAGCGGTGACCGTGCTGGAGACCCTGGGCCTGGTCCGCTCGTTGCCAGGCAAGGGCGTACTGGTACTGGACGCCGATGCCACCCTCCAGGAACCCGGCATCGACACCAGCGCTGCGGCCAGCCTGGCCGACGTACTGGAACTGCGCTACACCCTTGAGCCCTTCATCGTTGGCCTGGTGGCGCAATCGGCCAACAGCCAGGACATCGGCCAGTTACGCCTGACCCTGATGGACATGCGCGAAGCGCTGGAGGCCGATGACAGCGAAGCCGGCGTGAAGGCCTACATCGCCTTCCATGAAGCGCTGTTCGCGCTCACCACCAACCCGATCTTCCAGAGCGTGGTGCAGCAGACCGGCAATGCCCTGAAACAGAGCGCCGACATGCTGCGCAACTCGCCCGAGCACCTGGCGGCTCGGCTGAAGGAGAACGAAGCAGTGGTACGTGCCATACGTGAACGCAACAGCGCCCAGGCCAGTGCCCAGATGCGCCAGCACATCCTCGCCGAAGGCCAGCGCATGGGCATTTCGCTGAACATCCCGGACGAACACCCGCATCCATGACCCCAGGAGAGCGACCATGAACGCCGCCCCTCACCTGCCCGCCCTGCTTGCGGCCGGCGAAACCCGCCTGTCGGCCGAGCAGATCTACCCCCGGCTGTTCGACGCCATTCTCGAACAGCGCCTGCCTCCGGGCGCGCTGTTGCCCGAGCAGGCGCTGGGCCATGCCTTTGGTGTCAGTCGCACCGTGATTCGTCGTGTGCTTGGTCGCCTGTCCGACCAGCAGGTGGTGGTGCAGCGCCCCAGCCACACCGCGCACCTGGCCGCGCCCGACCCGGATCAGGCACGTCAGGTGCTCAGTGCCCGGCGCCTGGCCGAAACCACGCTGATTACCCTGGCCACCCAGCGCGCCCGTCCGGCGCAGGTGCGCCAGCTGCGGCAACTGGTAGAACGCGAACGCCAGCATCATGAAAATGGCGAACGGTGCGCGGCGATCCGCCTGGGCGGTGAGTTTCACCTGAAACTGGCGCAGGTGGCGGCCAATGCGCCGCTGGCACGGTTCCTCAATGGGCTGGTGCCGATGACCTCGCTGATCATCGCCCGCTACGAATCACCGTGCTGCGACCACTGTGCATGGGAAGAGCATGCGGCCATCATCGATGCCGTGGAACAAGGCGATGCCGAGGCCGCGCTGGATTTGATGCACAAGCACTTGGACCGCCTGGAAGAAAAGCTCGACCTGTAACAAACAGGGCCGCTGCGCGCCCCATCGACGCGGTTCGTCGCCACGACAAGCCAGCTCCCACAGGTACTGCGTCGCTCTCAAGGTTGCCGCGATTCCTGTGGGAGCTGGCTTGCCGGCGATGGGCTGCGCAGCAGCCCCAACAACCCCACCCTATACTGCGAGAACCACCCCAGCCTCTATCAGGGAGGCGGTCGCGTGAGTTGTCGAATCCTTCTGTTGCTGTGCTTCGTGCTGGCCCTCGGTGCCTGCGCGAGCAAGCGCCCGCCTGCCCCGCCACCGCCCGCAGCGCTCACGCCCGCCGCCTGGCAACGCATCGACCAGGAGCTGATCGACGCTTCGGTCGGCGCCGCCGGCTCGGCCAACGACTATGCCCGGCGCTCCATGCGGGTATGGAAGGAGCAGGTACAACAGCGCACCGAAAGCGACTTCATCCCTTGGTTCACCGGTTACTGGACCCAGCAGTGGCTCACCCTCAAAGTGGCCTGGTACAAGCTCGACAGCGGTGAAGGCCGTGAACCTGCGGAAAAGCGCCTGGCCCTGTACCTGCAGGAGCAATACCACGAGCGGGTGATCGAGCCGGTGGCCGAGCAGATCAACCCCGAGGGCATCCGCGACCGCGCCTGCGAGCTGTACCTGCAGCTGCTCGGCCAGCAGCTACCCGCCATCATCAGCCGCTACAACGCGCCGCCCGAGCAGGTCAGCCAGCGCCTCAACCGCATCCCCGCCATCCACCTGGGGCCGCCGGATGCGCGTAATGCCAGCCTGTATCAACTGCTTCGGGCCAAGTCGCTGGACCAGCAACCGGCCTGGCAAGCCATGCGCCAGCACTTGCATGAGCAGGCCAGCAAAGGCCCCGGGCGAACCGATGTCGGGTTGAACTCGGTGGCCACCCAGGCCAGCGAAAAGCTCGGCGCTACCCTGGCCCCGCGCGGCATCGCCAGTGCCGTGGCGTCGGCGGTGGGCAAGGTGGCGGGGGCGATGATTTCGATTGCGGCGGCCGGCTACGGCATGATGACCCATGACCGCGATCACCCGCAGATGGTCGAACAGTTGCGGGTGATCCTCAACGTGGCCCTGAACCAGGAATGGCAGGAGTTGATGGAAAACCGCCAGAGCGGGGCCATGGCGGGGGTGTACTACCTGTCGGGGCAGGTTGAGGACAGCTTGCTGGCCAGCGTGCCGCGGCCGGCTGAACAACCTGTAGAGCAGCAGGTGAAGCAGCAACAAGCACCTTTGATCATTCGCCTGCCGCCTTAGGGGTTGCCTGTACCTGCGCAGAGGCCGGTACAGGAGAACCGTCAGGCAGCGGCCATCGCGGAACTTGGCAGCCCGAACACCCGATCAAACGCCCAGTTGTAGGCAAAGGTGTAGCAAGGCACCAGCACGATGAACGCCATGTCCACCAGCAACGCCTCCACCAGTGTCATGTCGAGCCACCAGGCAATCAGCGGAATCAGGTACACCACCAAGGTCAGCTGAAAGCCGATGGCATGCGCCACCCGCCGCGCCACGCTGCGCCCACGCTTGGCCTGACGGCTCTCCCACCCTTCGAACAAGGTGTTGTAAACCAGGTTCCAGAGCATGGCGATGGTGGTGATCATCACCGCCAGCGGCCCGGTATGCGACGCCTGGGTGTCCGACAGATAAGCCAGCCCGAGGGTCGACATGCACAACCCGATCAGCTCATAAAAAGTCACGTAGACCAGCTTGCGTTTCAATCCCTGCACTCGGGGTTACCTCCAATGACAAAAGCGATGGGGCGCGATCATGCTTCACCACGCTTGACAGCAAAAGTCAGCAGCTGTCAGATCTACTGACAGGAGGCTGCCATGAACTTTTCCAGCGACAACATCCAGCTTTTTCTAGCCGTGCTCGACTGCGGTTCGTTTTCTGCCGCCGCACGCGCCCTCAAGCGCGTGCCTTCAGCCGTGAGCATGGCTATCGGCAACCTTGAAGCGGAACTGGGCTACAGCTTGTTCGAACGTGGTTCGCGTGAGGTTCGCCCAACTGCCCAAGCCCTGGCCCTGGAACCACACGCCAGACTGATTGGCGAACAATTGGGTTTGCTGCAGGTACACGCACTGGAGCTTTCCCAGGGGTTGGAAAGCAGCCTGACCCTGGCCGTGGTACCAGACATCGACCACCGGCCATTGCTGGCGGCCATCGCACGCCTTGGCGAACGCTACCCGCTGCTGGATATCGCCCTGCTCAGCGCCCCGCAGGAAGAAGCCCTGAACCTGCTGGACAGTGGCCGCGCCGACCTCTGCGTGGCCTTTGCAGGCCTGCAGGTCGACGCCCGCCGAGGCTTCCAGCACATCGGCATGGAGTCGCTGGTGGCCACCCTGTCGCCGGCCCACCCGGCCTTGCGCGAGGGGCGCATCCATTACCTCGAAGACCTGACCCAGGTGCGTCAGATTCTGGTGCGCAGCCGCGACCTGCCAATGGCCGACCCGCGCCCGCTGATCGGCGCAGCGCACTGGTCAACCGACAGCTTCGACCTGGCGTTGCAAATGGTGGAAGCAGGCCTGGGCTGGGGCGACCTGCCGTTGTCGCGGGTTGCGCCACTGCTCGCCAGCGGACGCCTGGTGCGCCTGGGTTTTCGCAATACACGCAACGAGTTGCAGTTGCCGGTACACATCTTGTGGCGCAAGCAACAACCGCTGCAGCAAGCCGCACGGCTGTTGATCCAGCAGTTGAGTAGCCGTTGATTACCGTCTGTCGAAACGGCCGTAAGAATTTTCTGTAAGTACTTCAATCTTTTACCCCTTTAGCCGATATCCCGGTCGACAGGCCCCGCAGTGCGTCATGAGCGCGCTGCGCCCTCCCCTCATTGGCTCAAGGTCTCGAAACATGAACCTGAAATTTCGCCACAAGATCCTGCTCAGCGCCTGCGGCGTCGTGGTCCTGGCATTTGCCCTGTTCACGCTCTACAACGACTACCTGCAACGCAACACCATCCGCCAGAACATCGAAGCGTCGGTGCAGCAGTCCGGTGCACTGACCGCCAGCAGCGTGCAGAACTGGATGAGCGGGCGCATCCTGGTGCTGGAAAACCTGGCCCAGGACATCGGCCAGCTAGGTGCCGGCGAGACCCTGGCCGGGCTGATCGAGCAGCCGTCCTACACGCGTAATTTCCTGTTCACTTACCTGGGCCAGGCCAACGGTGCGTTCACCCAGCGCCCGGACGCCCAGATGCCTGCCGGTTACGACCCGCGCCAGCGCCCTTGGTATGGCGCCGCCGCCAGCGCCGGGCAGACCGTGCTGACCGCCCCCTACCAAGGCGCGGTCGGCGGCCTGATGGTCACCATCGCCACCCCGGTGAAGAGCAAAAGCAATGGCGAGCTGATCGGTGTGGTCGGCGGTGACGTGACCCTCGACACCCTGGTCGAGATCATCAACTCGGTCGACTTCGGCGGCATCGGCCACGCCTTCCTGGCAGACGCCAATGGCCAGGTGATTGTCAGCCCCGACAAAGACCAGGTGATGAAGAACCTCAAGGACATCTACCCTGGCAGCAATCTGCGGATTGCCGCCGGCATGCAGGATGTCACCCTCAACGGCCAGGACCGCATCATTTCCTTCGCCCCGGTAGCTGGCCTGCCGTCGGCGCAGTGGTACATCGGCCTGTCGATCGACAAGGACAAGGCTTACGCCGCACTCAGCCAGTTCCGTACCTCGGCGATCATCGCCATGCTGATTGCCGTGGCTGCCATCGCCGGCCTGCTCGGTCTGCTGATCCCGGTACTGATGAGCCCGCTGACCACCATGGGCCGCGCCATGCGCGACATCGCCGAGGGTGAAGGCGACCTTACTCGCCGCCTGACCGTGCAGAACAAGGACGAGTTCGGCGAACTGGCCACCTCGTTCAACCGCTTCGTCGAGCGCATCCATGCCTCGATCAGCGAAGTGTCCTCGGCCACCCGCCTGGTGCACGACCTGTCGGAAAAGGTGGTCAGCGCTTCCAACGCGTCGATCACCGGCTCGGAAGAACAAAGCATGCGCACCAACAGCGTGGCGGCTGCCATCAACGAACTGGGCGCCGCCACCCAGGAAATCGCCCGCAACGCCGCCGATGCTTCGCAGCATGCCAGCGGCGCCAGCGAGCAGGCACACGGTGGCCGTGAAGTGGTGGAAGAGGCGATCAGCGCCATGACCGCCTTGTCACAGCGCATCAGCGAGTCTTGCGCGCAGATTGAAACGCTCAACGCCAGCACCGACGAAATCGGCAAGATTCTCGACGTGATCAAGGGTATTTCGCAGCAGACCAACCTGCTGGCACTGAACGCCGCGATCGAGGCGGCCCGTGCCGGTGAAGCCGGCCGTGGCTTTGCCGTGGTGGCCGACGAAGTGCGCAACCTGGCACACCGTACCCAGGAGTCGGCGGAAGAGATCCACCGCATGATCACCAGCCTGCAGGTAGGTTCGCGCGAAGCGGTGCACACCATGAACACCAGCCAGGTGTCCAGCGAGCAGACCGTGCAGGTGGCCAACCAGGCCGGTGAGCGCCTGGCCAGCGTGACCCAGCGCATTGGCGAAATCGATGGCATGAACCAGTCCGTGGCGACCGCGACCGAAGAGCAGACCGCCGTGGTCGAGAGCCTCAACCTGGACATCACCCAGATCAACGCCCTGAACCAGCAGGGCGTGGAAAACCTGAACGAAACCCTGCGTCATTGCGACCAGCTGGCCCAGCAGGCCGGGCGCTTGAAGCAGTTGGTGGGCAGCTTCAGAATCTGATGGACCCGAAGAGGGGCGCTCTGCGCCCCTTTTTTATGCCACAGCCGCTTTCGTGGCCCTGCCCCGCCGCACCCAGGCCAGCAACACCGCCGCCATCAGCACGAAACCCAGGTAGCCAAACAACGGGTACACCTCCCCCACCAGGCTGATGAACCCCACCAGGCTGCAGCCAAACGCCACCACCCCGGTTATCACCGAACCCCAGCGGAACGTTGCCGTGCCCGCCGGCAGCAGCCGCGAAAGGAACGAAAACAACGTACCCACTGCCGTGTTGACGATCATGCCGAAGATGATCAGGCACATCACCACCCCCAGCAGCGGTGACACTTCGTTGGCAATCGACAGCATCGGCATGGGCAAGTCGGCCACGCTGTCCAGGCGCGACAACAGCCCGGCACTCATCACCAGCATCAGGCCGCCCAGCGCCGCACCACCCAGCAGGCCACCCCACACTGCGGTTTTCTCGCCCTTGGCCGAACCACCCAGAATGGCCAGGATCGGCGCACCGGCAACGATGTTGTACGACACATACAGGAACGCGCCCAACAGCCAGTGCCGGGTACCGGCCTGCTGCTGGCTGGCCAGCTGGTCGAGCGCGGCGAAGCTCTGTTCACGGGTAAACACGGCGTACAGTGCAATCGCCGAAGCGACCAGGATCAACAGCGGTGTGATGGCACCGATGGCCAGGATCACCTTGCGCACGTCCAGGCACACAATCGCCACCACCACCAGCGTCACCAGCACACTGCCGGTCAGTGCCGGAATGCCGAACTGCTGCTCCAGCAACGCGCCACCACCGGCCAGCATGACCACCGTGACGGCGAACATGAAAAAGGTGATCAGCCAGTCGACGAACAGGCCTAGGTGGCGGCCGCAGATGGCCTGTATCACGTCCTTGTGCGAGGTGGCCTGCTGGCGGTTGCCCAGCCCGGCCAGGGCCATGCCAAGGAAGGTAAACAGGGCTGCACTGACCAGTGCCCCCGCCAACCCCCACACACCGAAATCGACAAAGAACAACAACAGTTCCCGCCCCGAAGCGAAGCCCGCCCCCACGATCACGCCGACAAATGCGCCGGCAATCTTCAGCTGCTCTTGCATGTGAACCTCTGGATTTATTGTTGTTGTCTTACTGCCACCGCATAGCTTTGTGGGGGCAAATGTCTTGCACAAAATCTAAAAGGTGGCGCGATCTCTGTGGGAGCGGGCGTGCCCGCGAACACGGGCGAAGCCCGTGCCATCCTCCGCGCAGCCTGCTTCGCGGGCACGCCCGCTCCCACATGGATTCGTTCTCGGTTACAGATCGCCGACAAACGCCTGCACTTCAATCTCCACATCCACCCCCAGCGCCAACGCCGAGGCCACTGTCGAGCGCACCGGCAACGCGGCACCGAAGAATTCCTTGTACACCTCGTTGAAACCGGCGAAGTGGCTCATGTCCGACAGCCATACCGTGGCCTTTACCACCTGGTCGAAACGCGCGCCGCACGCCGCCAGGCTTTCGGCAATGCGCTCGCAGGCGGCGCGGGTCTGGGCCTGGATGTCACCACGCACCACTTCACCGCTGGCGCTCATCGGCACCTGGCCGGAGAGAAACAGAAAACCACCGGCCTTCACTGCACGGGAAAACGGGAACGGCAGGCTGCTGGGGAAACGCTGGATGTCATTGCTCATGGGATGCTCCTTTCAAGGTTGCTGGAAACGGGCCGGGGACAGGCGCTCGGGCGCCACGCCCTGGCTGACAAGGCTGGAGCACAGGGGTTGGCCAAGCAGCAGGTCGGCGGCCAGGCGCGAAGCCCCCGCTGCCGACTGGATGCCATAGCCGCCTTGCGCCGCCAGCCAGAAGAACGCGGGGGCGTGTGCATCGAAACCCACCACCAGGTCGCCGTCCGCAACGAACGATCGCAGCCCGGCCCAGGTGTGACTGGGGCGGCGGATCGTCAAGGTGGTCATGCTTTCGATGTTGTAAATGCCCAACGCCACATCGAGCTCTTCCGGCGCAGCATCCTGCGGCTCTACCGGGTCGGCGTTGGCAGGCGAACCGAGCAACTGCCCGGCGTCGGGTTTGAAGTAAAAGCTTTCGTCGACACCAATCACCGCCGGCCAACGGGCGAAGTCCTGGTCGGCAGGGCCAGGAAAGGTAAATGCACTGCGCCGGCACGGTTGCAGGCCGATGCGCCCCACACCGCATTGCTCGGCCACACGGTCTACCCAGGCACCCGCGGCATTGACCAGCTGACGTGCCTGCAGACGGCTGCCATCAGCCAATTCCACCTGCCACAGGTTGTCCAGATACCCGGCCTGGACCAGCTCGGCGTTGCAGCGCAGCTCACCACCGGCAGCGCGAAAACCGCGCAAGAAGCCTTGGTGCAAGGCATGCACATCAAGGTCCATCGCGCCCGGCTCCAGCACTGCGCCCGCCAGGGTTTCGCTGCGCAGGCTGGGTACCAGTGCCAGCGCGGCATCACGGTCAAGCAGGCTGACCTCGGTGCCATTGGCCAGGTTCTGCGCGTGGGTCTGCTCAAGCAGCTCGCGCTGCTCCACGCTGGCCACATACAGGCAGCCGCGCGGCTCCAGCAGCGGGTGCTCGCAGAAGCCCTCTGGCGGGGCTTCATAAAAGGCCCGGCTGGCGCGGGTCAGCGCCTGGATCTGCGCAGTGCCGTAGGCCTCCATGAACATGGCCGCCGAACGCCCGGTGGAATGGTAGCCAGGCTGTGCTTCGCGCTCGATCAGCAGCACCCGCTGCTGGCCAGCCAGGCGATAGCCCAGCGAGGCACCGGCAATGCCGGCGCCGATGATCAGGGTGTCGTAGATCGGGGTCATGCACGCTCCTGCCAAGCAAATTATCATTTATGAGAATTCTAATATATGAGAATTTAGAAATGCGCAAGTGTCCAAGGTAAGATGCCCGACCAACGCCGTATGCCGAGAACGCTGAATGCCCGCTGCCCTACCCCTGCTTGACCGCACCGTAGTCGGCCAGCGCCTGCGCCAGGTGCGCAAGGCGCGCCAGATGACCCTCAAGCAATTGTCCGAAGCCAGTGGCGTACCGCTGTCCACCTTGTCGAAGATGGAGCTGGCACAGGTGTCGGTCAGTTATGAAAAGCTCGCCGCCGCTGCGCGGGCGCTGAATGTCGATATTGCCCAGTTGTTCCGCTCCGGTGCCACGGTCAACGCCCCGGTGCCCGTGACCGTGGTGGTCGATTCATTACCGGCGGCGGCGGGCTACTCGACCGGCACCTACGACTACCACCCGATCGCCGGCGACTTCCCCGAGCGGCGCATGACGCCGGCTTATGCCCGCATCATCGCCCGTGAACGCGGCCAGTTCGACGACTTTATCCGCCACCCCGGGCAAGAGTTCGCCCTGGTGCTGAGCGGGCGCGTGCGCATCGAGTTCGAAACCGGCGAAGCGGTGAGCATCGGGCCACAGGAAACGGCGTATTTCGACAGCCAGGTGGGGCATATCTACCTGTCCGAGAGCGAGGACGGCGGCGATGCACATGTGATGGTGGTGATGACGGATCGTTAAGCTGCCTCGGTTATAACCTAATAACGAACAAGTCTATTTGGCTATAAAAAAATCTATATGCTGGCTGCATCCGATAACGGGCAAAGTTGGGCAGTCGAGTAGCGTATGGATGTAGGTTCTTTTGGTTTCACCATTGCTGGCCTGGTCGTGGGTTTCATCGTCGGCATGACCGGCGTCGGTGGCGGCTCGCTGATGACCCCGATCCTGTTGTGGTTTGGCATCAACCCGGCTACGGCCGTCGGTACCGACCTGCTCTATGCCGCCATCACCAAGGCCAGTGGCGTCTGGGTGCATGCGCGCCAGAAGAACATCGACTGGAAAATCACCGGCCTGCTCAGCCTGGGCAGCGTGCCCGCCGCTGCGCTGACCCTGTGGTTCCTCAGCACCCTGCACACCGACACCTCGGCGCTCAATGCCATCATCAAGCAAGGCCTGGCGGTGGTGCTGATCCTGACCGCGCTGGCCATCCTGTTCAAATCGCGCCTGCAGGCCTTTGCCAGCCGTCATGCCGGTGACCACTACCATCTCAGCGATCGCAGCCTGAACATCCTCACCGTACTCACCGGCGTTGTGCTGGGGGTAATGGTCACACTCACCTCCATCGGTGCTGGCGCCCTGGGCACCGTGGCGTTGTTCCTGCTGTACCCGTTCCTGGTCACCCGCCGCCTGGTCGGTACCGAAATCGCCCACGCCGTGCCCCTTACCCTGGTAGCAGGCCTGGGCCACGCGGGCATGGGCAACATGGACTGGTCGCTGCTGGGCTACCTGCTGCTGGGCTCGCTGCCGGGCATCTACCTGGGCAGCCACCTCACCGGGCGGATCTCCGACCGCGTACTGCGCCCGTGCCTGGCGGCGATGCTGCTGTTGATCGGCTACAAGCTGGCGTTCTGAGCCTCATGCCAGGCGCAGTCGCCACTGCCCGGTAAAGCTCAGATCCAGGCGTGACAGGGGAACTACGTCGATACGCTGGCTGGCCTTCATCGGGCACCCCAACACCTCTACCAACACAGCGCGCATGACCATGGGGTGGGTCACCGCCAGCCAATCGCCCGGCCTGTCGAAGGCTGCCAGCCAGGCGGCCAGGCGCTGGCACAGGGCGGCGAACGACTCCCCCCCGTGCGGCGCACTGGCCGGGTCCTGCAACCATTTCGCCAATGCTTCAGGCTGCTCAGCCTGCAATTGCTTCAACGCCAGCCCCTGCCAGTGACCCAGGTCGCAATCGGCCAAGCCTGGTTCGACCTGCACCTGCCCCGCCAACCACGTAGCCGTCTCGCAGGCTCGTCGCTCTGGCGCAGCCAGCAGTTGCATGCCGGGCAGCATGGCGTCGGGTTGTTGCGTCAACGGCAAGATGCCGTCATCTGTACGGTGCAGGCGCCCGACCTTCTGGGCCTGGGTCAGGGCATGGCAGATCAGGGTCAGGCGGACGGCTTTCACCGGGGCTCTCTCGCAGCAGGCTGGGGCCCATGGTTTAACACGCTGCGAAGCTTTTGGCTGCAACTATGTCGTAGCAGCCTTTACCGCGATGAGGCCCGGTCAAAGTATCAGTGACACCAGGCCCCACACCGGCACCGCGGCCACCAACCCGACCGCCATCCGCGGCCAGTACGGCAGCAGCATCACCAGCAGCAACCCCGCCAACGACAGCGCGCCGAACCAGGCCACCGGCCCCATGGCCCAGCCCCAGGCCTGGGCACACATCATCAGGCTGGCCAGCAACGCCAACCAACCTGCACTGCGCAGGCCGACACGCAGCGCGGGTGGGCACGCCCGGCTCCACACTTGCTTGTAATGCCGCTCCAGCCCTTGGCACAGCCCAAGCATGCCGGCGTAGGCGAACACCACGCCACCTATGATCCACATCATCATGCCTTGGCCTCCTGTTGCCGGCCCACCCTGGTCTTCTGTTGCGCTGGCTGTGCTTGCCACACCCGCCAGGCCACCAGACCGAGCAACACCCCCAGCACCAGCGCACAGCCCGCTACGCCCATACGCATCGTGTCTTCAAGGCCGCCAAATGCACCCAGACCGATGCACAGCAATGCCGCCAGCAGCAGTTGTTCGACCCAGGCGCGCCGCGCCGGCCTGACGCCGGCATGCAACAGCGCCAGCAGCCATACGCCGAAGAACGCGCGCACTTCCCAGCTTTCCCGCTGCATCAAATCCACCGGTAGCAAACGGCTGGCCCACAGCAGCCCCACGCATGCCAGCAGCAGGCCGCTGATAAAGCCTACGTTGCACACTTCGGCCACCCGGTACCAACGCCGTGCCGATGTTTCGGCGGTGGCGCTGGCGTATTTACGCCCACGCTTGACGCAGAACAGCACCAGCCCGCTGGCGATCATCAGGCAACTGACCAACCCGCACATGAAGTACAGCCAGCGCATCGGGTAGCCGCCGAACTGGGCGAAGTGCAGGCCGACCATGACCCGTTGGGTCAGCGGCGCCGCACGCCATTCAGGCACGTCGCTGAGTAACACCCCGCTGACGCCGTCGAAAACCATGGCCTGCCCCTTGGCGAGGGCGATGCGGTTGCCCAGTTCGGGGCGGATTTCGATACGCGCCGCTGCAGTGTTGGGGTTGCGAATGTTCAAGCCGCCAATAGGCCCCAGCCGCGCCTCGGCCTGGGCCAGCAACGGCGCCACATCGACCAGGGTGGCCGGCTGCCTGGCCAGGCCACGGGGTTGCTCCAGGCGGGCATTACCCTGTGCCTGGAAGTAGGCGCGGGTGTCACCGGCAAAGAGTGCGTCCACCCCGGCAGGGATATAAATGAGCATGAAGATCACCAGGCCGGTATAGGTGATCATCAGGTGGAACGGCAGCAGCAGCACCGCACTGGCGTTGTGAAAATCCAGCCACGAGCGCTGGCCCTTGTTCGGCCGGAAGGTGAAGAACTCCTTGAAGATCTTCTTGTGGATGACAATGCCGGTCACCAATGCGGCCAGCATCACCAGCGCCAGCGCGCCGACCACGAAGATGCCCCAGTTGCGTGGCAGGTCGAGGGTGAAGTGGAAGCGGAAGAAAAAGTTGCCGCCGACGCTGTCACGCACCTCGATGGCTTCGCCGGTGCGCGGGTCGAGCTGTACGCCGCCACCGTGGCGCCGCTCGCCGGTGGACACGCGCAGGCCTGGCGAGCGCTCGCTCGGCAGGCTGATGCCCCAGTTGCCGGCCTTCGGCTCATGGGCCTGCAGGTAGGCGATGGCACGCTGCGCGGCGGCGGCCTGGGACACCTGAGTGGCCGGGATTTCCGGCTGCATCCAGTGGTTGAGCTCCTTGTCGAACACTGCCAGCGTGCCGGTAACGAAAATGGCGAACAGCAGCCAGCCGAAGATCAAGCCGGCCCAGGTGTGCAGCCACGCCATCGACTGGGTGAAGGTGTTTTTCATGCCAGGCGCTCCAGTATCTGCGGCCAGAAACCGACCAGGGCCAGGGGCACGGCCAGCGCCAGCGGCGCCCAGGCGCGCAAGGCATCACGGCTGGCAAAGGCCCAGAGGATGGTGGCGGTGTAGAAAATGAACGCGGGCAGGGTCGCGACGATGACCGCGTCGGTGGCAGACAGCGCCAGGATGCGGGCCAGGCAGGCAGTGGCGGCGTAGCTGAAGGCATAGCCGCCGAGCAGTGCGGCACTGGTGCGGGAGAGAATCTGTAGCCAGGCAGGGGCTTTGATCATCGGAGGGCTCCTTGAGTCCAGTGATGAGGCCAGGGCTGCTGCGCAGCCCAATCGCCGGCAAGCCAGCTCCCACAGGGACTGCACAGGGCTCGATGACTGTGCAGATTCTGTGGGAGCTGGCTTGCCGGCGATTGGGCCGCACAACGGCCCCTTGGATCAGAAGTTGATATTCAGCGCAGCAAACACCGCCCTGCCCGGCTGGTTATAGGTGTTGGCCCCCGAGCTGCTGGCGTTGCCGCCACGCAGGATCTGCTTGTCGAACACGTTGTTCACGCCTACCCGCACGTCGTAGTTGGCGTTGAACTTGTACCCGGCACTCAGGTCCACCAGGCCATACGCCTCGACGTCCTGCTGGGCGGTCTTGTCGTAGTCTTGCTGGGTGCGGTAGTTGTAGGTCGGCGACTTCTGCTTGCCAAAGTAGGTGCCCGCTACCTGGAACGACAGCTGCTCGGTGGCGCGCCAGTCGAGGGTGGTGTTGACGGTGTACTCCGGAATCACCGACAGCGGCTCGCCGGTTTCGCGGTTGTCGTTGTCGAGCATCCAGGTCAGGTTGGTGTTCCAGTCCAGGGTCGGAGTCAGTTCGATGAAGAAGTTGCCTTCGATACCTTCCACCCGCGCTTCGCCCGCGTTCTCCCACTGGGTCACGCGGCGACCGCTGTTAATGGCGTAGAGCACATCGGTCCCGCCGATGATCTTGTTCTTGTAGTCGTTGCGGAAATAGGTCGCGCTGGTACGCCAGGTGCCACGGTCGTACAGCAGGCCGATTTCCTTGTTGACGCTGATCTCTGGCTTGAGGTCGGCATTACCTTGCAGGTAGCAGCCGCCAGAGTTGGTCTGCTGCACACTGCAGCCCTGGCCACGGCTGTAGAGCAGGTAATTGGGGTTGGACTGGTACAGGTTGGGTACCTTGTAGGCACGAGCAATGCCGCCCTTGACCGACAGTGCCTCGGTCAGTTTGTGCGACAGGTTCAGGCTTGGGCTGAAGTTGTCGCCAAACATCTCGTGATGGTCAAAGCGCAGGCCGGGCGTCACGGTCGTATCACCCAGGACGATATTGTCCTCGACGAACAACGCATAGCTTCTGGCCGTCATCTTCGTATCGCTGCGATCGAAGCCGCTGATCGCATCACTGCCCGAACCGCTCGGGTC
The DNA here is from genome assembly GCF_003208145.1 of Pseudomonas sp. RV120224-01b. Classification (NCBI taxonomy): domain Bacteria; kingdom Pseudomonadati; phylum Pseudomonadota; class Gammaproteobacteria; order Pseudomonadales; family Pseudomonadaceae; genus Pseudomonas; species Pseudomonas sp. RV120224-01b. The sequence goes on from NZ_QKMQ01000009.1 coordinate 228,000, forward strand.
GAAGCTTTGCGGGCGGAACGAGCCCTGGTCATTGAGCGACTCGTACAAGTACTCACCGCCCAAGGTCAGCACATGTTCAGTGCTGCCCATGGCGAACGGCAGGTTGACCTCACTGCTCAAACGGGTGTTGCGCAGCCGCGACATCGCCGCGCCGCTGTCGTTGATCGCGCCTTCCGGGCCACCGGCCAGGCCCTCGTTGAGGCGCCAGTTACGCACGTACTCGTACGCCAGGGTGGTCTTGCTGGTGCCCCAGGTAAAGTCGCCCAAGTGGGTCAGGTCGTACGTGCTGCGCTGCATGATGTTGGTTTCGTGGCCATACAGGCTGGAAATCAACGCGACATCGCTGCCGCCGTTGCTGTTCATGGTGTCGCCCGCGTAGATGTTGCCCTGACGGCTGTAGCCTGCGCTGGCTTCAAGGCGGTGCTCGTCGTTGAGCTTCCAGCTCAGCAAGCCATTGATGTCTTTGTTGCGCACACCTTCGCGTCCGGCAACCAGTGCGCTGTTGGCGTGGCTGGCGTTGATGTCGAGGTCGTCGGCGTCGGTCTTGGCCAAGCCGCCATACAGGCGGAACCCGAGGTTGTCGGTAAGGCCGCCACCCAGGTTGAAGTTGGCGCGGCGGCTGGCGCCTTCGGCGCTGTCTTCCGGCAATTGGGTATACAGGCTGACACTGCCCTTCAGTTCATCGGTGGGGCGCTTGGTGATGATGTTGACCACCCCGCCCATGGCGCCGGAACCGTAGCGTGCGGCAGCCGGGCCGCGCAGGATCTCGATGCGCTCGACCGCTTCGGCCGGCACCCAGTTGGTTTCACCTCGGGTATCGCGGTCGCCGTTCCAGCCATAACGCACGGCGTTGCGGGCGCTGGACGGTTTGCCGTCGATGAGGATCAAGGTGTTCTCCGGGCCCATGCCGCGCAGGTCGATCTGGCGGTTGTTACCCCGCGCGCCGCTGGCGCTGTTGCCGGTCAGGTTGACACCGGGCTCGCGGCGGATGATGTCGGACAGGTCATTGCTCGGCGGGTGGCGCTTGATGTCTTCGGCGGTGATGATCGACGAGCCCAATGCCTGGCGCGCCTCGCGCTCGGCGGTGATCAGGGTGTCCTGGATCACCAGCGCATTGTCGGCGACCGGCACCTCCAGCACCTCACCCGCACGCTGCTCCTCGGCTTGCGCCGCGGTGGCCATCATGGCCGGCGACGCCAGCGCGACGAACGCCAGGGCCAGGCTATTGGGTGAAGTTCTGCACTGCATGGGTACATCTCCTGCGATTCATGAGCGAAAAGGCACATCCCTGTCGGAAACCGGGGGCCCTCGCCCACCGGCCCCACAAACACAGTTTGGTGGCCAACAGGGGAGGTAAATATAGAGAGATGCAAATGCGAGTAAATCTTATTTACGAAGTTTACATGTTTGTAACGGAACTTTGCTGAAACCCGGGATAGAGCAGTTGCTGTTCGCAACCTACGAAGTCTTGCGCGGCCCTTGTAGGAGGTGGCTTGCCTGCGGTGGGCCGCGCAGTGGCCTCGGCAGCGTCAGCGCCAACGCGCTCGCCAGAAACCCGTCGATACATCCCCACGCTTCTTGAGCTCAGCCGAACATAGCAAAATAACTACGTCAAAGACGTAGGGATATTACCAAGGAGCTCAACCATGCCCCTGACTGAAAAAGAGCTGATGCTGCGCGATGCCAGCCGTAACATCGGTGAGGAGTTGCTGGAGTCCATACGCAATGTGAAAGCTGGTCGCTATGGTGCAGTACATCAGATAGAGGTGACCAAGGCCGCCGAGGCACGGAGCAAAACGGGGCTCTCCCAGCTCAAGTTTGCCGAGTTGCTGGGCGTTTCAGTACGCACGCTTCAGGAGTGGGAGCAAGGTAGGCGCGCGCCATCAGGTGCCGCTCGGTCCCTACTCCACATTGCAGCTTCTCGCCCGGACGTTTTTCGTGAAGTGCTTCAGGGCCTGTAACGACTCCCCTGAACGAGCGTGCCTGCGGCGGGCCGCGCAGTAGCCTCGGCAACCGGCGCGTGTCACGGCGCTCAGGCTACACGCCACCACCCAGCGACCTGGGTGGTGAGCACACTGGCCATTGCCGCTACCCACTCATCCGATTTGCATCCTGCACGGAGGCTCCTACAGTTTCGAACGTAGCAACTCTGTCGGGAGCCCAGATGCGCAGCAATGAAGACAGCCGCTCTGCACACACCACCAGAAGCCTGCCGAAGATCCCTCGTAGCGTCTGGGCGCTGGGCTTCGTGTCGATGTTCATGGATATCTCCTCGGAGATGATCCATGCGCTGCTGCCGCTGTACATGGTTACCGTGCTCGGCACGTCGGTAGTCGCGGTGGGCGTTATCGAAGGCATTGCCGAAGCGACCGCATCGATCACCAAGGTGTTTTCCGGCGCCCTCAGCGACCGGCTGGGCAAGCGCAAGCTGCTGACGGTGCTCGGCTATGGCCTGGCTGCGCTGACCAAGCCGGTGTTCCCCATTGCCTCCGGGCTGGAGTGGCTGACCGCAGCACGTTTCGTGGACCGGGTCGGCAAAGGCATCCGCGGGGCGCCGCGCGATGCGCTGGTGGCCGATGTCACCCCCGCCGAGCTACGGGGCGCGGCGTTCGGCCTGCGCCAGGCGCTCGATACCGTGGGCGCCTTCCTCGGGCCGTTGTTGGCAATCGTGCTGATGTGGCTGACCGCGAGCCATTTTCAAACCGTGTTCTGGGTAGCGGTGATCCCGGCGTTTATAGCGGTGTACATTCTCATCGCCTTGGTTCGCGAACCTGAAACGCCGCCTGCCGCACGGCCGGTACGCACACCGCTGGCACTGCACGAGATGGTGCACCTCGGGTCGGCGTATTGGCGACTGATCGGCCTGGCAACGTTGTTCACCCTCGCCCGTTTCAGCGAAGCGTTCCTGCTGCTGCGTGCCCAGGACATGGGCCTGGCACCGCTGTGGGCGCCGGCGGTGCTGGTCTTGATGGCGCTGGCCTACTCACTGTCGGCCTACCCTGCCGGGGTGCTGTCGGACCGGGTGGGGCGCCGAGGCGTGCTGATGGCCGGGTTGGGTTTGCTGATCGCTGCCGACCTGCTGCTGGCCCTGCTACCGGGCTGGGGCGGGCTGGCCCTGGGGGTTGCAGCCTGGGGCCTGCACCTGGGCTTCAGCCAAGGTGTCTTCGCGGCCATGATCGCCGACAGTGCCCAGGCCAACCTGCGTGGTACCGCCTTCGGCCTGTTCAACCTGCTGACCGGTGTGGCACTGCTGGCCGCCAGCGTGGTAGCCGGATTGCTGTGGGATGGTGCAGGATTTCAGGCAACCTTTCTGGTCGGCGCGGGGTTCGCTGGCGCCACCCTGGTGGGGTTGATACTGCTGCGCTGAGCCTGGAAAGCGCCCGGCTGATCGCCATGCTGGACGGTGATCAGCACCCGGACGCGGACTAGGCCAGCGCAGCCTCCTGCTCCAGCAACGACCAACCGCCATGCCCATCCACTTCCAGCCGATGGGTATGGAACGCTGCCAGCGTGCTGCGGTGGCCGACACTGACCAGCAGTGCATCCGGCATTTCCGAGCGCAACAACGCATACAAGGCATGTTCGAGGCCCTCGTCCATCGCCGAGGTGGACTCGTCGAGGAACACCACCTGCGGCCGGTTGAACAGTACCCGGGCGAATGCCAGACGCTGCTGCTCACCCACCGAAAGAATGTGTGACCAGTCGCAACTGACGTCCAGGCGCTCGGCCAGGTGAGCCAGGTTGACCTGGCGCAACGCCTGCTGCATCCGCGCCTCATCCTCAGGCTTGCTGGCTGCCGGGTAGGCAATGACAGTACGCAAGTCACCCAGTGGCAGGTACGGGCGCTGCGACAGGAACAGTGCCTGATGGCCCATTGGCCGCCTGACCTCACCTTCGGCATACGGCCAAAGGCCCGCCAGGGCGCGCAGCAGCGTGGTTTTACCACTGCCCGATGGCCCTTTGATCAAAAGCGCCTGACCCGCGTGCAGGCTCAGGTCCAGGTCGGCAATAAGGGCGTGCCCGTCCGGACGCAGCACCTGCAGGCGGGTGATCTGCAGTGCATGCGCCTGGTCTTCGGTCAGGACGCGTGGCAATGCGCTCGCCTGCTCATTGGCATCGAGAAACCCGGTCAGACGGTCGAGGGTCGCCCGGTACTGGGCAAACGCATCATATGACTCACGGAAGAACGATAACGAATCCTGCACCTGGCCAAATGCCTGGGACGTTTGCATGACGTCGCCCAGCTTGATCGCTCCGCTGAAGAAACGCGGCGCCTGCAGAATGAACGGGAACACCACGGCAACCTGGCTGACGCCCAGGTTGAAACCACTGAACTTGAGGTTTCGGAACACCAACGCCCAAGCATTCACGATCAAGGCAGCAAAGCGGCCCAACAAGGTGCCCCGCTCGACCTGAGCACCTTGGTAGAAGGCGATGTTCTCGGCGTTTTCACGCAAGCGCATCAGCGCATAGCGGAAGTTCGCAGTGAGTTTTTCGTTGAGGAAATTCAGGCGGATCAATGGGCGCCCGAGGCGGAAGGCGACCCAGGTGGCGACGATGACATACAGGTACACGGCAAACACCATCGCCCGGGGGATCTCCATCCCGGCCACCGTCAGCGGTGCCGACAGCCCCCAGAGAATGCCGGTGAATGCCACCAGCGAAACCAGCGCACTGACCGCGCCCAACGCCAGGCTCACCGAGTTGGTGACGAAGGCGTTGATATCCAGTTCGATACGCTGATCGGGGTTGTCCACCGGCTCGGCGAGGAACTGGCCGCGGTAGTAGGCATCGCCTTTCATCCAGTCGTGGGTCAGACGCTCGGTGAGCCAGACCCGCCAATGAATGCTGAATGCCTGGGTTACGTAAAACGTGAACAGCGAGCGCAGCACATGAATGGTAGCCAGTACGGCAAAGACGCCAAGCAAGTACCAGAACGCGGTTTGATCAAGGCCCTGCAAAGCGCTGTAGAAGCCGTTGTACCAGAACGAGAACAGCACGTTCAGCCGTACAGAGAACAGTGTCAACACCAGCAGCAACGCAAACACCAACAGCGGCCGCCAACTGCGCCTGAAACTGAAATAGGGCCCGGCAAGCTGCCAGAACTGGCTGCCCCAACGCGTGCAGCGCACAGCCAGTGTGGCGGCTGCTGCGAAGCAGACTAAGGTGATGAACGAGGCGATTGCCAGCCAGCTCAGGCTCTCTTGCAAAGCCTGGTGCCAGTTCATTTCCATGGTGGGTATCCGTGCTGAGTATTTCCGCGAGCGTAGCATTGCTCCGCGATTCGTCAGGCATAGATGACGCACATTTCATGATTGCTTTGGTTGTTTGAAGCAGGCGACGTGGTGGATGGCACCGGCTTTTCCGGTGTTCGCGGCTAAAGCCGCTCCTACAGGGATCTGGGCAAAGCCGAGACTTGCGTGAGCTTGGCTTTTCGGGCCACAAAGACAAAACCCCTACCTGCATGTGCAGATAGGGGTTTTGCGAAATGAATCTTGACGATGACCTACTCTCACATGGGGAAACCCCACACTACCATCGGCGATGCATCGTTTCACTGCTGAGTTCGGGATGGGATCAGGTGGTTCCAATGCTCTATGGTCGTCAAGAAATTCTGTTGCCAGAAGATCCAGATGGATGCTCTAGCGAATTCGGATATGTGAATTTGTGGTCTTACGAATTTTCGGGTCTTTCGTCTTCACCACCACAATTCGGCT
>NZ_QKMQ01000010.1:0-218432 GCF_003208145.1 Pseudomonas sp. RV120224-01b
AGGATAAGGGGCGCGCGGGGCACACGGTGGCGAAAGTGTTCACTCTCTCATACGTGGTCACAGCTGATTTAGCTGATGCCTACAGGGACTTCACGCCGATACCGTGCGGATCACTCTCCCACGCGGGTGTGCGGACACACACCAGTGCTGGCTACGATCTCTGTCCCGAGCGCACAAACCCTAACAAAGCAAAAGGCGGCTGGCCCTATCGGGCCAGCCGCCTTTTCTTTTTCAAAATGTCAGCGCTGCGCAGATCTGAAGCCGTACATCTCAAGTTTGCTGCGCGACAGCGCAGCCCGGAAGGGCTGGGTGATCTCCCACAGGAAAACCACAGTATCAAGGTCTGTGGAGTACCTGTGGGAGCGGGCTTGCCCGCGAAGAGGCCAGTACAGGCGACATCAATCAGACAGCCGGACACTGATGGGTCACACAGTGAATCCCCCCACCCCCAGCGGCAATGGCATCGATATCCAATTGCACGATATCCCGCCCCGGATACACCGCTGCCAGCAACGCCCGTGCCTTCTCATCAGCCTGCGCATCGCCAAACTGCGGCGCGATGACCGCACCATTGATCACGAAGTAATTGATGTACCCCGCCGCAAAGTCGTCATTGCCTTTGCTGAACCTGTTACGCCGCCCACGCATTGGCGGTGACACCACATGTATCTGCAACTTGCGGCCCTCGGCATCGGTGGCCTGCCTGAGGATATCCAGGTGCTTGCGCGTTACGGCGTAGTCATACGAATCAGGGTCATTGTCCAGATTGGAAATGACCACCCCCGGCCGCACGAAGCGGGCATAGAAATCCACATGCCCGTCGGTAATGTCGTTGCCGGCGATGCCTGGCAGCCAGATGACCTTGCTCAACCCAAGGCGCGCCTTGAGCTCGGCCTCGACGTCTGCCTTGCTCCAGCCCGGGTTGCGGTTGGCGTTGATCCAGCTGCTTTCGGTCATGATGCCAGTGCCATGGCCATCCACTTCAATGGCGCCACCTTCACCTACCAGCTCGCTGCGTTGGTACTGACCGCCAGCCAGGGTAGCGACCCGTTTGGCCAGCTGCGCATCGTTGCGGTGGCGCTGCTTGTTGCCCCAGCCGTTGAAATTGAAGTCCACCGCACCCAGCGCGCCGTCGTCATCGAGGACGAAGTTGGCGCCAATGTCGCGCATCCAGATATCGTCCAGGTTGCATTCGACAAAGCGGGTGCGTGGGCTGCCACAGTGTTGCTCGGCCAGCTTGCGTTCGCTGGCCCGGCAGAACACGGTGACCGGCTGATAACGCGCGATGGCCTGGGCGATACGACCCAGGGCAGCTTGCACATCGGCGGTGAAGTCTTCCCAGATGGCATCCTGCGCGCCAAAGGCGATGAAGGCGCGTTGCTGTGGTTCACCTTCGTCGGGCATGAACCAGCGACCCGGTTCTTCAGCGCGGGCCAGGCCCAGCGGCAGGCCAAGGCCCGCGCCGAGGCCAGCGGCCAGTGACAGTTGCAGGAAGGTTCTACGGCTAGGCATGGGTCAGTCCTGTGCAGTCTTGAAGCGTGTCCACACGCGCATGCGTGCCCGCATGTCGGCCTGTGGGATATCACGTCCCGGAATCAGCCGGGCGTAGGTGGCTTCGTCGAGGTAGATGTCGGGGTTGTCGCGCATGCGCGGGTCCACGGCCTGGCGCGCTTTGGCGCTGGCGGTGGGGTAGCCGGTGAAGTTGCTGATGGCGGCCATGTTTGCCGGGCGCATGACGAAGTTGATGAAACGATAGGCATATTCCGGGTGCTTGGCATCGGCCGGGATGGCCATGGTGTCCATCCACACCGTGGTGCCCTGGCGGGGGACGCGGTATTGGAAGTCTAGGTGCTTGCCTGCGGCATCGGCGGTACGCTGGGCCTGGACCACGTCGCCGCTGTAGCCCAGCGACACACACAGGTTTTCGTTGACCAGTTCGGTCACCGGCTGCGACTGGAACTTGCGCACGTACGGGCGTATGGCCTTGAGTAGTTCGCTGGCGGCGGCCAAGTCTTCACGCTTGGCGCTGCGCGGCTCGCGGCCCAGGTAGTTGAGGACCACGGCCAGCACTTCGTCGGGCGAGTCGATCACCGAAATGCCACAGTCGGCGAACTTGGCGGCCAGCGCTGGTTTGAACAGCAGGTCGAGGTTGTCCAGCGGCGCATCGGGCATGCGCTGGCGGACTTTGTCGGCATTCACCGTCAGGCCGATGGTGCCCCAGGTGTAGGGCACGGTGGCCTGGCTGGCCTTGGGGTAGCGAGCATGCAGCTGGCGCAGGCCGGGCTCGATGTCGTCCAGTGCCTCAAGGCGGCTGTGGTCCAGTGGCTGCAGGCTGCCGGCGCGCATCAGCCGCTCGGCAACGGTGTCACCGGGGAACACCAGGTCGTAGCCACTGCGCCCTGACATCAGCTTGGCTTCGAGCACTTCACTGCCATCCATGACGTCGTAGATCACCTGGATGCCGGTTTCGGCCGTGAACTGCTTGAGGGTGTCTTCGGCAAAATAATCGGCCCAGTTGTACAGGCGCAGCACGGGCTGTTCGGCCTGTGCCTGGCTGGCGCAGATGGCCAGCGCCATTGCGGCTAAAACGTGGCGTTTCATGCTCAGGCCCTCAGGGTGTGTGGATGCTTGCCGTCCAGGGTCAGCAGGGGGGCGTACATCTCTGGGCGACGATCGCGGTAGATGCCCCAGCTCAGGCGGTCTTCGCGCATGGCTGCAAGGTCCAGGTCGTGCAACCAGATGCCCGTGTTGTCGCGGTCCGCTTCGCTGAGCATGGCGCCCTTGTGGTCACAGATGAACGACGAGCCATAGAAGCGCATGGACAACGATGCGTCGCTGGCCGCGACCTCCTCACCGACGCGATTGGCCGCCACCACCGGCAGCAGGTTGGCGGCGGCGTGGCCGCGCATGGCTATTTGCCAATGGTCACGCGAGTCCAGTTCGGCGCAGCCGGGCTCGGAGCCGATGGCGGTGGGGAACAGCAGCACTTCAGCACCCATCAAGGCCAGGCAACGGGCCGTTTCGGGGAACCACTGGTCCCAGCAGATACCAATGCCCAGTCGCCCGAAAGCGGTGTCCCAGACCTTGAAGCCCGTGTCGCCGGGGCTGAAATATTCCTTCTCCTGATAGCCAATGGCGTTGGGGATGTGGGTCTTGCGGTAGACCCCCAGCAGGCGGCCATCGGCATCGGCCACGGTCAGCGAGTTGAAGAAGGCATTGCCGGCGCGCTCGTACCAGCTAAGCGGTAGCACCACGCCCAGCTCGCCGGCCAGCGCCGCGAAGCGCTGCAGTATCGGGCTGTCGGGATAGGGCTGGGCGAGGGCCTGGTGCTGGTGGTCCTGTTCGATGCAGAAGTACGGGGTGGCGAACAGCTCTTGCAGCAGGATCACCTGGGCACCTTTGGCAGCAGCCTGGCGCACCAGCTGTTCGGCGCGGTCGAGGTTATCGGGCAGGTTCCAGCTGCACGGCATCTGCGTGGTGGCCACGCGCAGCAGGCTCATGGCTGCACCTGCGGCTGTTGCTGGGTGATGCAGTGAATGCCGCCACCGCCGTGGGCAATGTGGTCGATGCGCACCGGCACGATCTCGCGGCCCGGGAAGGCGTGGGCCAGTTGCGCAGCTGCGTCCTGGTCGGCTGCGATGCCATAGGCCGGCATGATGATTGCGCCGTTGGCGATGTAGAAGTTGGTGTAGGAGGCGCAGAACACCTCGGCATTCGGGTCAACGGCGGCGCTGGCCTCGTACAGGTCGAGTAGTTCGAAGTGGCGGCCCTGCGCATCGGTCGCCAGCTCCAGGGCGCGGCGGTTTTCCCGCACCACTTCGGCGTACACCGAATGCGGGTCTCGGGTGGCATCCACCAGCAGCACGCCAGGGCGGGCGAAGGCGCACACGCCATCGACGTGGCCGTCGGTCATGTCGCCGGTGACGTACTGCGGGTCACCCGGCAACCAGATGGTCTTGCGGATGCCCAGGTGGCGGGCGAAACAGGCCTCGAAATCGGCCTTGCTCACGCCAGGGTTGCGGTTGGGGTTGAGCAGCACCGATTCGGTGGTGATCAGCGTGCCTTCGCCGTCGACATGAATCGCACCCCCTTCGTTGCACAGTGCAGTGCTGAACCCGTCCAGGCCCAGCTGGTCGAGGATGCGCCGGCCCAGGCTGCGGTCCAGGCTGTGCTGCGACTTGCCGCCCCAGGCATTGAAGCGCCAGCTCAGGCCGGCCAGGCCGTGTTGCGGGTGGCAGACGAAGCTCGGGCCGCTGTCACGGCACCAGCTGTCGTCCACCGCCAGTTCGATCAGTTCGATGTTGGCACCACACAGGGCGCGGGCGCTGGCCACGGCGGAAGGGTCGACCACCATCTTCACTGGCTCGAAACGGGCGATGGCCGCTGCGACTCGGGCGTAGTCCTGCTGGACATCGGCCAGGCGCACGTTCCAGCCGCTTTCCCACAGGGCCTGATTGTGTGGCCAGACCATCCAGGTTGCCGCGTGGCGTGCCCATTCGGCGGGCATGCGCCAGCCGCTGTCGAGGGACAGGTGCATAGTGAACTCCGATCTATTAGGGTTTTTTATCAACGAAGCCCGCCGTCGCGGGTGTTGGTGTTCATGCTATGGCTAGGCCTGGCTGGCGACAAACGATAGATTTAGCGCACATCTGATCAGCAGGGCTTATCAATCATGCTTAAACACTGGCCACCCCTGAATGCCCTGCGCGGCTTCGAGGCCGCCGCGCGGCTGGGCAGCTTCCACAAGGCCGCCGAGGCGCTGAACCTGACCCAGTCGGCCATCAGCCAGCAGATCCGCAGCCTGGAAACCTACCTGGAGCAGCCGCTGTTCTACCGCAGTGGCCGCAGCGTGAGCCTGACCGACGCCGGGCACGACCTGCTCAGTACTACGCAATCATTGCTGCAGCACCTGGCCGTGGGCATTCGCCGGCTCGACCAGTACCGCAAGCCCAACCAGTTGGTGGTGAATACCAGCCCGGCGTTTGCCAGGCACTGGCTGTTGCCGCGACTGACGGACTTCCATCAGCGCTGCCCGGACGTGGACTTGTGGTTGTTCACCAGTTTCGAGGTGCCGGACATGGCCACCGAAACCATCGACCTTGCCATCCGCGACGACCTCAGTGCTCAGGCCGAGTGCAGTTTCAGCGTGCTGCATCAAGACCAGCTGTACCCGGCCTGCCATCCGGCCTTGCTGCAAACGCCGGTACAGCGGCGCACCACGCTGCATGGCGAGCGTGAGATGGACTGGAGCCACTGGCAACTGGAAGGTGGCGAAGATGTGGGGCAGCAGGGCAAAGGGTTGAACTTTTCCGACCCCGGTTTGTTGCTGGATGCGGCGAGCGAGGGGCTTGGGGTGGCGCTGGTCAGCCAGTTGCTGGCGCGGCGGGCAGTGGAAGAGGGGCGTTTGCAGGCGTTGTCGGCGCAGCGCGTTCGCGGGCCCGCGTGGGCTTGTCTGGTACATCGGGACAGCCAGGATGATCCGCTGGCCAGGCAGTTTCTGGATTGGCTTAAAGCGGCTTTACTGCCGGATTGAGGTTGCCACCGTTTTGCATCCCTTTGATCACCCCGTAATATGTGTCGGATAACCTGCGGGGGTAGTCTCACCCTCTGATCAATCGGAATCGCCTCAAGCGGCGCTTCCCCGGCATAAACCTGACGAGGTACAGACATTGGCCATCATTCATCCTAAGGTTCGCGGTTTCATCTGCACCACGACTCACCCGAAGGGCTGCGAGCTCAACGTCCGTGACCAGATCGAAGCCACCCGCAAGCTGGGCGTGCGCGAGGATGGCCCGAAGAAGGTCTTGGTCATCGGTGCTTCCAGCGGCTATGGCCTGGCGGCCCGCATCACCGCAGCGTTCGGCTTCAAGGCCGACACCCTGGGCGTGTTCTTCGAAAAACCAGGCACCGAAACCAAGGCCGGCACTGCTGGCTGGTACAACGCCGCTGCCTTCGACAAGTTTGCCAAGGCCGAGGGCCTGTACAGCAAGTCGATCAACGGCGACGCCTTCTCTGACGAAGCCCGTGCCAAGGTCATCGAGCTGATCAAGAACGAAATGGGCGGCAAGGTCGACCTGGTCATCTACTCGCTGGCATCGCCTGTGCGCAAGCTGCCGCAGACCGGTGAAGTCATTCGCTCGGCACTGAAGCCGATCGGCCAGCCGTACAAGTCGACCGCCATCGACACCAACAAGGACACCATCATCGAGGCCAGCATCGAGCCGGCCACCGAGCAGGAAATCGCTGACACCGTCACCGTAATGGGCGGCCAGGACTGGCAGCTGTGGATCGACGCCCTGGCGGGCGCTGACGTGCTGGCCGAAGGCGCCCGCACCGTAGCCTTCAGCTACATTGGCAGCGACATCACCTGGCCGATCTACTGGCACGGCGCACTGGGCCAGGCCAAGCAGGACCTGGACGAAACTGCCCTGCGCCTGGACCAGAAACTGGCCGGCGAACTCAAGGGTGGCGCCAACGTGGCGGTGCTGAAGTCGGTGGTCACCCAGGCCAGCTCGGCCATCCCGGTGATGCCGCTGTACCTGTCGATGGTCTTCAAGATCATGCAGGAGAAGGGCGTTCACGAAGGCACCCAGGACCAACTGGACCGCATGTACCGCGACCGCATGTACCGTGCCGACGGTGCGCCGGCCGAAGTCGACGAGAAGGGCCGCCTGCGTCTGGACGACTGGGAACTGCGTGACGACGTGCAGAGCGCCTGCAAGGCCCTGTGGCCACAGGTGACCACCGAGAACCTGTTCGAGCTGACCGACTATGCCGGTTACAAGAAGCAGTTCCTCAACCTGTTCGGCTTCGAGCGTGCTGACGTCAACTACGACGAAGACGTGGCTACCGATGTGAAGTTCGACTGCGTCGAGCTGTAATCGGCGATAGCCTGTACCGGCCCTTTTGCGGGTTCACCTGCGAACGGGCCGGTACAGGCTATAAAATCTTTGCTAGTTTTGGCGCACAACAACAGGGAATGCGCCATGAGCAGCCTCACCCAACCCGCCACAGCCTTTCGCCACCCCGCAGCCGACGGTTACAGCCTCGGCGGTTTCTGCTGGCGCCACGCCCAACCAGACCCCCAGCGCCCGCTGGTGATCATCAACGCTGCCACTTCGGTACGCTGCCGCTATTACTCACGCTTTGCCGACTTCCTGTTCGCCCAGGGCTTCGATGTGCTGACCTACGATTACCGGGGTATCGGCGAGTCGCGTCCGGCGTCACTGCGCGGTTTTCAGGCTTCATGGAGCGACTGGGGCAGGCTCGATTTCGAAGCCATGCTGGCGCATGCGGCAACGCATTTCCCTGGCCAGCCGGTGGATGTGGTGGGGCACAGTTTCGGCGGCTGCGCAGTGGGCCTGGCGCCTTCTGCCAGCCGGGTGCGCCGGGTGGTGATGGTGGGCGCGCAGTTTGCCTACTGGCGCGATTATGCGGCTGAGCAGCGCTGGCAGCTGTTTGGCAAGTGGCATGTGGTGATGCCGCTATTGACCCGAGTGTTCGGCTACTTCCCCGGCAAGCGCCTGGGGTGGCTGGAAGACACGCCGTCCGGCGTGGTGCACGACTGGACCACGCGTACACCGCGTTACGAACACCGGCCCAGCGGCCGTGGCCTGGAGGCGCTACCGTTCGCTCATGTGCGGGCGGCAACGCTGGCCATCAGCCTGACCGATGACCCCTTCGGCACCGTGGCGGCGACCGAGCGATTGCTGAGTTATGTACAGGGGGCCGAGCGTAAGCACCTGCGCATCGCGCCTGTGGATATCTCGGTCGAGGAGATCGGCCATTTCGCGTTCTTCCATGACCGGTTTCGCGAAAGCCTGTGGCCAGTGGCCTTGCAATGGTTGCAGCAGGGAGGGCTGGAGGAAGGGGGCCCTGGCAACATCATGGATTGATGGTCGGCGCAGAATTTTGGGGCTGCTTTGCAGCCCTTTCGCGACACAAGGCCGCTCCCACAGGAAGCATGCGATCCCTTGTGGGAGCGGCCTTGCGTCGCGATGGGCCGCAAAGCGGCCCCGGCTATCTCAAGCCTTGCGCGCCAGAGGCTGCCCGGCAAACTTCACACCCGCCAGCCCATGCTTGATCAGCGCACGGATATTGCCATGGTCGCTACCCTCAGGCGTGGCAACCACATCACGGTAATGCTCGCCAAAGGCCAGCAGCGCTTCCTGATCGCTCAGCCCTTCCAGCAGTGCCAGGCCCAACGTCTTGCACGAACCTTCGTTCTGCCCAGCCGCATTTTCCACGCCACCATTGTTGAAGGCCTGAGGCTGGTAGCTGTAATTGTCGGCAATGAACGCCAGGGTATTGGCAAATACATGTTGGCCGCTGGCCAGGCTGGTGCGCAGGGTGTTCAGATCAGTCACGAGGTTTTCCTTTTTCGAACGCCGCTTGTTGTTCGGCGCTGGCTTCTTTCTGGTGTTGGGCTTTCCACTCGGCGTAGGGCATGCCGTACACCGCTTCGCGGGCGTCATCCAGGCTCAGGTCGAGCTGGCGCTCGTCCGCTGCGGCCTTGTACCACTTGGACAGGCAGTTGCGGCAGAAACCGGACAGGTTCATCAGGTCGATGTTCTGCACGTCGGTGCGCTTTTGCAGGTGTTCGACCAATCGCCGGAACGCGGCGGCTTCGAGTTCGAGCTGTTGCTGTGGGGTCATGGGCGTCTCTCAAGTCATGCGGTTTTTCAAGTGGCGGCCGCCGTTGATGACCACCTGGCTGCCGGTGCTGTACTGGCTGGCGAGCAGGTACTTGACGGTCTCGATCAGCGGGCCGGCGCCGGGTTCGAATTCCAGCAAGGCCTTTTTCAGGGTTTGCTGGCGGTAGGCTTCATCGCCCCCTTCCTTGAGGATCAGCAGCCCAGGCAGGATACCGTTCACATGCACCTTGGGCGCATATTTTTCGGCGAACGACAGCACCATGTTCTGCAGCGCGGCCTTGGTGGCGGCATAGCCGATGTGGCTCTTGCTGCCGCGTGAGGACGTTTCGTCGCAGATGTGGATGATGTCGGCCTTGTCCACCCTGGCCAGCAGGTCGCCCAGGGCCAGGTTGAGGTGGTAGGGCGCTTCGACGTGCAGGCGGAACATGGTTTCGAGGTTGTCGAGCCCGTCATCAAGCCACAGCGAGGCATTGTGGATGATGGCGCGCAGGCCGTCGTAATGGCTGTGCAGGTGATCGATCAGGGCCTGGCGGTCGGCCGCCAGGCACAGGTCGGCCTGGAACTGCACGATGTTCGGGTGGGCCGTCTGTGGCTGGACACTGCGGCTGGCACTGACCACCGTATGGCCGGCCTGTGCCAGTTCAAGGGCCAAGGCCAGCCCGACGCGCTGGCTGGCTCCGGTAACGAGAATGGGGCTGTTCATGTTCGGGCGGTCAACTTGTCTGTCCTTTGGTTGCCACCCAGCATACCCGAACTGTTTCCCTGTTGTATGGCCTGCCCTCAGCGGCTGCGCAGGGCGCCAGGGGGCGTTGGGGTGGCATGCAGCCAACCGGCCAGCAGACGGGTGGACAGGGGGATGAACAGGTAGACCATCACGGGTGTCAGCGCCAGGGTGCTGAGCAGTACCCGGGGCACCAGGTCCAACGCTGCCAACCAGTGGCCGAACAGCAGGTTGAACAGCAACGAGACCGGGAAGAATGCCAGCCAGATCGCTACGGCCTGTTTCCAACGGGGTGGTTTTTGCACCATGTTGGTGCCAAACCAGTCATCGATGCCGCTTACGCGCGCCTCTTTGGGGCGTTCGAACAGGCCGTTGCCGCGTTGCAACCAGGCCCGGCGCGAGGCGGAGTGTTCCCAGGCATGCAGGGTGGGCTCGTCGCTGAAGCGGAAGATAATCTGGAATTCGTCGCCATCGCGGGGCGGGGCAAGGATGCCCGAGCCAAGGTAGCCGGGAAAGTCGGTGGCCAGCTGCTCGCCTTCATGCAACCAGGCCAGCAAGTCCTGGTAGCGGCCATGGGCGGCGCGGCGCGACACCATCAGGGTGACGGGTGGGGTAGACATTGTGTATCTCCTGGCAACGGGGCTGGCGGGTAGCTGGCCCCTTTGGCTGTGTGGCCCGGGGTGGTGGGCAACACAGGCGTGCATGCAAGAATCGGGCGCGGATTATCGCGTATCTGCAATATTCGGCAAACGTCGGGCGGCGAACGGTTGCACCCTGCGACCGATGCCGTCGTAGTAGAATGCGCGTTCAACTTCCGCACCCAGGGTAGCTCGTGCAGATGAACGAACAGGGACGTAGTCCGGTGATCGATGCGAGTTTCGAACAGCAGGAGCTGTTTCCAATTCGTGAAGTTTCCCGTCTGACCGGTGTCAACGCTGTGACCCTGCGGGCCTGGGAGCGTCGTTATGGCCTGATCCAGCCGATCCGTACCGACAGTGGCCACCGCCTGTATTCCCAGGCCGATATCGATGAAATCCGCCGTATCCTCGGGTGGCTGGAGCGCGGTGTGGCGGTCAGCAAAGTGGGCAGTATTCTTGCGCGTGGCCATGCCCTTGCCGGCCAGGCCGGTGATGCGACGGACGCCTGGCTACGCTGGCAGCACCAGATCCGCCTGGCGGTGCAGCGTTTCGACGTGGCGGGCCTTGATCTGCTTTTCCAGGAGGTGTTTGCCGCCAGCACCCTGGACCAGGTTTTCAGCGAAGTGTTCATGCCTGTGTGGCACGACATGGCCGTCCGCCAGGGCGGCTATGGGCAGGCCAGTGAATGGCTGTTCTTTGACCAGTTCTTGCGCGGTCGGGTATTCGCTCGTTTGCAGCTTGCCCATGTGCCGCGTAGCCGCACCGTGCTGTTGGCGCCATTACCGGGGCAGTGCCATGAGCTTGAGCTGCTGGTCACCAGCCTGATCCTGGGCAGCGACGAAACAGGTGTGACCCCGTTGGCGAGCGGGCAGCCACTGCAGGAGCTGGCGCTGGTTTGCGAACGCCTGAAGCCGGATGCCCTGGTGCTGTTTTCCCATCAGCCGCCTACCGCAGAACTCATCCGGCACTTGGCTCGCCTGGCGGCGGTATTGGACTGCCCGTTGTTACTGGCCGGTGAGGCGGCGGAAGTGGCACAGGCCAGTCTGGCTGGCAGTGCTATCGCCTGCCTGGGAGCGCAGGGTGGTGTCATGCGCCAGCGGTTGCGGCAGTTTCTGGCAGGTCAGCTAGATACCTGAGTGTGCAGGTCGGGGTGGGCCCGACGGTGGGCCTGGAGGATGTAGTCGCGCAGACGCTCGATTTCTTCGGCCGGGCTTTGGCTGAGGTCGTAGGCCGCCAGGTCCGGGCCAATGCGCCGGCCCAGTACGCCGTGCAGTTCGATCGGGCTGATGCCGCCGGGGGCGAAGCGCAGTTCGAAGCGGGCGGGTGGCGAGGGCAGGTCACGGACTTCCAGCAGCACACCTTTGAAGGAAATATCACGCACCCACAGGCCGCTGATCTCGTCATGGGCATCGAGCAGTGCGCTCGGCTGGTCCATCGACAGGCGCCAAGGGCGCAGCATGGGGCCGTCTTCGTAGATTTCCGGTGAACCCAGTTGCAGGTGCAGGGCGTGGAACTCGTCCTCTACCAATTGCAGGGGGAAGCTGATCTGTTGGTTGTTGAACTGGGCCTGCAAGGTAACCTGCTCGTTGGCCACCAGCCGGGTGAGCAGGCTCTGGATGCGGCGGTCGCCATTGACCAGCAGGCTCGACATGGAGTCGGCCAGGTTCAATTGCGGCGAATGCTGCATGTTCTGGATGAAATCCAGCTCGGCCTGGGTCAGGAGGGCGTCTGCTTGCATGATCGAACTCGGTGGTGGCGATTTCTTCATCGGGATTGACCGTGCATGGCGTACTTGGTTCAAGCGCGTTCGTCGGGTTTCGGACGAGCGCACAGTTCCGCCAGTTGCCGTTCCAGTTCGACTTGGCGGCTGACGTCTTTCTGGATACCGATGAAGTAGGTGCGCTGATCCGCGGCGTGCCTTACCGGGGTAATCGACAGCTCGTTCCAGAAGGCGCTGCCATCCTTGCGGTAATTGCGCAGCACTTCGCGGCAGGGGCGGCCTTCGGCCAAGGCCCTGCGGATACGTGCGCGGCCAAGCTGGTCACGGTCGTCCGCCTGCAGAAAGCGGCAATCCTGATAGAGGATTTCATCGCGGCTGTAGCCGGTCAGGCGTTCGAAGGCGGCGTTCACGTAGATCAGGATAGTGTCGTCGCCTTCCTGTTCGGCAACCACGATCCCGTCATTGGACGCATCGACCATCGATTGCAGCAATTGCGCATTGATCATGTTCGGGCCATTGGGCAAAGAGGGGCTGAGGACGGCGACTTTGGTAGAGGCGGCCTTTTGCCAGCGCTGGATGCTAGTATCCTACGTTTTCACTCAGTTTCGGAATCCTCTACCCGATGAAAGTCGCCATTATTTCCGGATCGGTCTATGGCACCGCCGAAGAAGTCGCCCGTCACGCTGAAACGCTGCTCAAGGCAGCGGGCCTGGAGGCCTGGCATGCGGCACGTGCCACCCAGCAGGACCTTGAAGGTTTTGCCCCCGACGCCTTGCTGGCCGTGACCTCGACCACCGGCATGGGCGAACTGCCGGACAACCTCATGCCACTGTACAGCACCCTTCGCGATACCTTGCCTGCGGCCTGGCGTGGTCTGCCGGGTGCGGTGATTGCACTGGGTGACTCCAGCTACGGTGATACCTATTGCGGCGGTGGCGAGCAGATGCGCGAGCTGTTTGCCGAATTGGGTGTGCGTGAGGTGCAGCCGATGCTGCGCCTGGATGCCAGCGAGACCGTGACTCCAGAGGCGGATGCCGAGCCGTGGTTGGCTGAATTGGCAATCGCACTGAAAGCCTGACCCTAAGGCCACATAAAAAAGCGCGTCAGGCGTGAGGTTCGCGCAACAATGCCAACCACGCCTGCGCCGCCCGTGACAGGTAGGCCCCACGCCGCCAGATAAAGGCGATATCCCAGCGCAAATCCGCCGGCGAACGTAGCGGCAAACGCACCACCCCAGGGCGCTCCAGCGCTTTTGCCACCACTCGGGGCAGCAACACCACACCCTGGCCTGCCGCCACCAACGCCGCCAAAAAATCTGCCTGGCCACTGCGGCCGCCTTCCTTCGGGGTAAAGCCCTGTTGCTGGCACGCCTTCAGCAGCCGGTCGTTGAGCACAAAGCTGCGTTGATACAACAGGAACGGCGTATCGGCCAGTTGCCCCAGGTCCACCCCGTCCAGGCTCGCCAATGAATGCCCCGCCGGCAACAGGGCATCCAATGGTTCGTTGCAGAATGGCTGGTAGTCGAACGCCTCGTCGCTGGGTGTCAGGCTACCACCCAGTTCCAGCTCGCCACTCTTGACCGCCTGTTCGACACTGCGGCTACCGCCTTCCAGCAACTGGATCGCGATGTTCGGGTGACGTCGCCGGTACTCGGCAAAAAGCCCGGCGAACAAGGCGTCACTGCCCAACATCGGTAAGCCCAGGCGCAGTTCGCCGCGCTCCATCTGGCTGAGGTCGTCCAGTTCGTTGAGCAGCGCCTGGCGTTGGCGCAGCAGGGCTTCGCCGCGCTCCAGCACAATGCGTCCGGCCGCTGTCAGGTGCAGCTGGGAGGCCTGACGCTCCAGCAGCGGCTGGCCCACATCTTGCTCCAGCTGCGCCACCTGCTTGCTCACGGCCGATTGACTGATGTGCAGGGTTTGCGCGGCCTGGGTAAAACCACCGCGGTGGACCACTTCGATAAAACTGCGCAGCTGTTTGAATTCCATGCTCTGAATTCCATTCTGGAATGGCGATCAGTCTAACAATTCGCTTCTGGCCTAGGCAGCCAAATCTTAAAATGAGGGCCTGTCGAGGAACCCCCGCCATGAAACCCGCATTGTTGAAAAAAGCCCTGCGCCTGCTTGTCGAGCTGGCGATTCTTTGTGCCTTGTTTCTGCTGGGAGGCCAGCTTGCCACCTGGTTGGATTGGCCGATCCCCGGTGGCGTGATGGGCCTGGCGCTGCTGCTGATACTGTTCGCGTCCGGTGTGCTCAAGCCGGCCATGCTGCAACTGGGCGCCGGCTGGCTGATGGCCGAGATGCTGCTGTTCTTCATTCCGGCGTTGATGAGCCTGCTGGACTACGGCTCGCTGATCCGTGAGGAGGGCTGGCGCATCTTGCTGGTGATCGCCGTGAGCACGCTGATGGTGATGGTGGTGACCGCGCTCACCGTGGAACTGGTGTGCCGCTGGAGGTTGCGCCATGAGCCTTGAACCCATGCCGCTGTTCTGGCTGGCCCTGACCTTGCTGGCCTACCTGGGCAGCCGCTGGCTGTACCGGCGCAGCGGGCGCTACCTGCTGTCGCCGTTGATCCTGGTACCGGTGCTGTTGTTGGCGGTGGCGGTGCCGCTGCACACCGCGTATGCCGAATATGCGCGCAATACCCATTGGTTGATGAGCGTGCTTGGCCCGGTGACCGTCGCCTTCGCGGTGCCCATCTGGCAGCAGCGGGCGATGCTGGCGCGCCATTGGCCGGCGCTGATGGTGGGCATGGTCGCTGGCAGCAGTGCCTCGATCGCCAGTTCCTGGGGGCTGGCGCACCTGCTGGCGCTGGACAGCGCGACCAGCCTGTCGCTGGTGCCGCGTTCGATTACCACACCGTTTGCCATGCCGTTGGCCCATGACCTGGGTGGCGTGCCAGAGCTGACAGCGGTGTTCGTGATGTTCACCGGTGTACTCGGCGCCATGTTCGGCGGCGTGCTGCTGCGTTGGTTGCCGTTGCGCACGCCGCTGGCACGGGGTGCGCTGTTTGGTGTCGGTGCGCACGGTGCCGGGGTCAGCCGGGCACAGGAGGTGGGCCGCGAGGAAGGCTCGGTGGCCGGCCTGGTCATGGTGCTGACCGGCTTGCTGAACCTGTTCGCGGCACCGTTGCTGGCCCTGTTGCTCTGACCGTTCGTGCCACTGACTCGCACAGTCATCAAGCTGGCTGGCAACGCAAGTTCCAGCCAGTGGGCTGCTGGCTAGACTTTGCCTCGACATAGAGAGCACATGTATGTGCCGAGGTGACATGCAATGACCGCAGCCTTGCCCTATCCCGTCCCTATCACTTCACCGGGTTACTTCTGATGCCTATGGCCGAAATTCCATTGTGCGTCTGGCGTACCCGGGGACAAAGCTTCAACTTCCGGGGCCAGAGCATCCGCTACTGGACCGCAGGGCAAGGAGAGCCCCTGCTTCTGTTACATGGCTTCCCCACGGCCAGCTGGGACTGGCACTACCTGTGGGGGCCTTTGACCCAACGCTTTCGGGTGATCGCTTGCGACATGCTCGGTTTTGGCGACTCGGCCAAGCCGGTCGATCACGCGTACAGCCTGATGGAGCAAGCCGACCTGCAGCAGGCCTTGCTCGGCCACTTGCAGGTCGACCAGCCTGTGCACCTGTTGGCTCATGACTACGGCGGCAGCGTGGCCCAGGAACTGCTGGCGCGGCACCACGAACAGCGTGCCGACATAGCCAGCTGCGTGTTCCTCAACAGCGGCCTGTTCCCCGAAAGCTGCCGCATGCTGCTGATCCAGAAACTGCTGCTTAGCCGGTTCGGCTGGCTGGTCGGGCGCTCGTTCGGGCGTGACGACCTGGTGCGCAACGTGACCCAGGTCTACGGCCCCTGCACCCACCCCAGCGAAAGTGCCCTGGATGATTTCTGGAGCCTGATCGCCGCCAACCGGGGCACGCGCATCCTGCACAAGCTGGTGAGCTACATGCCCGAGCGCAGGTTGCATCGCGAACGCTGGGTCGGGGCGATGCAGCGCAAAGGCGTACCCCTGCGCTTCATCAATGGCGTGGTTGACCCACTTTCCGGCGGGCACATGCTGGAGCGTTATCGGCAACTGGTGCCGGAGCCGGATACCGTGCAGTTGCAGGGCATCGGCCATTACCCGCACACCGAGGCGCCTGTGCAGGTCCTGCGCCACTACCTGGCTTTTCGTGAACAGCCGCTGAGCTATTACCCGCAGAAAGTGGCGTGGTCCTGACCGGGCCTCATCGCCCTGCGTTATTGCCAGGCATTCAGCCTGCGTGAGCTTGATTGTCCGCCTGCCGCTGGCGGCGGACACTTGGCTGACCTGAACCTGCCTGGAGCCATGAGCATGAGCGAGCCTGTCCGTCTGCAAGATCGCGTGGTGATCGTCACCGGGGCTGGCGGTGGCCTGGGCCGCGCCCATGCGCTGCTGTTCGCCGCGCGGGGGGCCAGGGTCGTGGTCAACGACCTCGGCGGCTCTACCCACGGTGAAGGTGCCAGCGCTTCGGCTGCCGACCGGGTGGTAGAAGAGATCCGCGCCGCCGGTGGCACCGCCATCGCCAACCATGACTCGGTCAGCCAGGGTGCGCGCATCGTCGAGCAGGCCCTCGACAGCTTCGGCCGGGTCGATGTGCTGGTGAACAATGCCGGCATCCTGCGCGACAAGACGTTCCACAAGATGGACGACAGCGACTGGGAGCAGGTTTATCAGGTGCATGTGGAAGGGGCCTTCAAGGTCACCCGTGCCGCCTGGCCACACCTGCGCGATCAGAACTGGGGGCGGGTGATCTTCACCGCCTCCACCTCTGGTATCTACGGCAATTTCGGCCAGGCCAACTACGGCATGGCCAAGCTTGGCTTGTACGGGCTGACCCGCACGTTGGCAATCGAAGGGCGCAAGCACGGCATTCTGGTGAACGCCATCGCCCCTACCGGCGGCACCCGCATGACCGAAGGGCTGATCCCGCCTCAGGTCTTCGAGCGGCTCAAGCCGGAACTGGTCAGCCCGCTGGTGGTGTACCTGGGCAGCGAGCAGTGCCAGGGCACGGGCGAACTGTTCGAAGTGGGTGGCGGCTGGGTGGGCAAAGTGCGCTGGGAGCGCAGCCTGGGGGTGGGCTTTGACCCGCGCGAAGGCTTTACCCCGGAGCAGGTGGCGGAAAACTGGGCGCGGATTGGCGACTTTGACGGCGCCGTGCACCCGCAGGACAGCCTGCAGGCGCTGCAGCAGATGATGGCGAACCTGCAGAAGTACCCACTCTGAGAAAGCTGGCACGGTCTCGGTAGAGCGGCCCTTTGTCGCGATGGGCTGCGCAGCAGCCCCGGGATGCCCGAACCCTGCGCTTGACGTTAAACTGTCATCTCCCCAGCAATGGACAGGAGATCCGGCGTGACCCCACCCCGCAGTTTCCCCAGTGACCTCTGCCTCGACAGCCCGCGTCTGCACTTGCGCCCCATGCGCCATGCCGATGCCGCGCAATGGCTGGCGATCATGGCCGACCCCGAGGTCATGCGTTATTGGCACCATGCCCCCTGGCAAGACCTGGCCGAAGCCGAAAGCGCCCTGGCCGCCGACCGAGAAGCCTATGCCAATGGCGACCAGCTCAAGCTCGGCATGTACCGCCGCGACAACGGCGAACTCATCGGCATGGTACAGCTGTTCAACATCGACGATGTCTCCCGCCGTGGCGAAATCGGCTACTGCCTGGCCAGCGCGGTGCAGGGCAGGGGCTACATGGACGAGGCATTGACCTGCTTCATCGACTACCTCGCCCACACCCTGCACATGCGCCGCCTTGAAGGCGAAATCGACCCACGCAACCAAGGCTCGGCACGCACGCTGGAGCGCCAGGGTTTCGTGCTGGAAGGCACGCTGCGGGCACGCTGGTGCGTGGCCGGCGAGTTGTCCGACTCGGGTCTCTACGGCCTGCTGCTGGAACCGCCTGTTGCATAGTCTTACGGCGAATAGATACTATTCGGGAACAATTCTCACTTGTGTCCCGGTGCCCCATGCCCGTAGCCGACTCACCGAGCCCGTACCCGCTTGAACAGCTGTACAGCGAGCACCACGGCTGGCTGTTCAGCTGGCTACGGCGCAAGTTGCGCTGCTCGCACAGCGCAGCCGACCTTGCCCAGGACACCTTCGTGCGCATCCTGGCCTCGCGTGATGCCCTGTTGGGCATGCGCGAGCCACGCGCCTACCTCAGCACCACGGCGCGTCGCCTGCTGATCGACCGGGTACGCCGGCAGCAGATCGAAGAGGCCTACCTCAGCGAACTGGCGTTGGCCGCCGAGGCGCTGGAAGGGCACCAGTCCCCCGAGAGTATTCTCATCACCCTGGAAGCGCTGGAGCAAATCGCTTTCCTGCTCGAAGGCCTGCATGCAAACGCACGCGAAGCGTTCGTAGGCTACTACCTGGACGACCTGACCCAGCCGCAGATTGCCGAACGCCTGCATATTTCCCCTCGCATGGTGCGCAAGTACCTGGCCCAGGCCCTGATTCACTGCCACCGCACGCTGGACATCGCCGAGCCGTGAACGCTTCCCGGATCGAACAGGAGGCCGCCGAGTGGGCGCTGTGCCTGGGCGAAGGTGAACTGGACGCAGACGAAGCGCGCGAGTTTCAGGCCTGGCTGCAAGCCGATCCGCGACATGGCGCCACCTTGCGGCGCATGCAAGGGGTGATCAGCCAGATGCAGGCCCTGCGCCAGCAACGCGGGCCGGTGGGCGCGGGTTTGCGTGCTGGCGTGCAGCCTTCGGCGCCACGCTCGGGCGCACGGCGCACCTTGCTCGGCCTGGCAATGGCGGCCTCGGTGCTGGGTGCATTGCCTTTTGCCGGGGTGCAACCCCGGGACTGGCTGGCTGACCTGCACACTGCGCCGGCCGAGTGGCACAGTGAAACCCTGGCCGATGGCTCGCAGCTGACCTTGGCAGGCAATTCTGCCGTGGACGTGCAGTTCAGCGCGGGCGAGCGGCGCATTCGCCTGCTGCATGGCCAGGTGTTGGTGGATGTGAGCCATGACCCTGCGCGGCCTTTCGTGGTGCAGACCGACGAGGGCAGCTTCAAGGCGTTGGGCACTCGCTTCGTGGTCAGCCAAGGACGCGAGCGTAGCGAGCTGACCATGCTCGAATCCCGTGTCGAGGCGCGCAGTGCAGTGTCCGGTGATCAACTGGTTGCCGGGCGCGGTGAACGCGCCTGGGTGGCACGCGACGGGCTTGGCCCGCTGCCGGCCATTGACCCGGCTCGGGTGGACCAAGCCTGGCAACATCACCAGTTGGTGGCCGAAGGCGTGCCACTCGACCAAGTGCTGGACGCACTGTCACAGCAACGGCGCGGCGTACTGCGTTTCGACCGCCAGGCCATGCAGGCCATCAAGGTGTCGGCGGTGCTGCCGCTGGATGACAGTGAGCGCGCCTTGCGCCTGCTGGCCGAAGCGCTGCCGATCCGCATCGGTGGGTTTGGCCGCTGGTGGACCACGGTAGAACCCGCCCCGCAAAGAAATTGATCCAGTTGGTTCCGCTTCTGCGCACTGGCCCGTCAAACAAGAGGCCAACCGATCAAGAACAAGGAGCCGATCCACCATGCGCCGATTCCCTGGCCACCCCGTCCTCAGCCCGCTAGCCCTGGCCTTGCGTTTGTCCTGTGCCGGGTTGGCCCTTTCCGTTGCGGCCCTGCCGGCCGTGGCCGAGGAGGCCGCCCGCCGTAGCTTCGATGTGCCCGCCGGCAACCTGGCCGAGGCACTTGGCAGCTATGCCCAGCAGGCTGCCGTTTCGCTGGCCTTCACCCCCGAAGCGCTGGCCGGCCTGCAAAGCAATGGCCTGCACGGCCTGTATTCGGTGGACAGTGGCTTTGCGGTGCTGTTGGCCGGCAGCGGTTACCGGGTGGAGCGCAGCGACAACGGCTACCGGCTGGTGGCCGAGCCGCAGGCGGCGGTGAGCGGTGATGCGATGGAGCTGAGTGTTACCACCGTGGCCGGGCAGGGCATGGGCGAAAGTACCGAGAACACCGGCTCCTATGCGCCAGGCCTGATCAGCGTCGGCTCCAAGAGCCCGGCCAGCCTGCGCCAGACGCCGCAATCGGTGTCGACCGTGACGCGCCAGTTGATCGAAGATCAGCAACTGACCGACATCAACCAGGCGATGAAAGTGACGCCGGGCATCGTCACCCAAAGCACCACCTTCCGCACCCAGGACTTCCTCTCGCGCGGCTTCAGCATCCAGAACCTGCAAATCGACGGCGCTGCACCCCAGGCCTTGGGTACCGCGATGGGCTCGTTCTATTCGTCGAACATCTTCGAGCTGGCCGAGTTCGACCACATCGAAGTGCTGCGTGGTACTGCTGCGCTGTATGGCGGCTCGGGCGACCCGGGCGGCATCATCAACATGGTGCGCAAGCGGCCCACTGCCTACAACCAGCTGAAGATGACCCTGTCGGCCGGCAGCTGGGACAACTACCGCCAGGAGTTCGACCTGTCTGGCCCGCTGGGCTGGGATGGCCGCCTGCGTGGGCGTTTGGTGATGTCCAACACCGACCGCCAGTATTTCACCGACAACCGTGCCACCGAGCGGCCGCTGGTCTATGGCGTGCTTGAAGCGGACGTTACCGACGACACCATGCTCACCTTCGGTGCCCGCTACAACAAGTCCCACGAAAACGGCACCAACACCGCGTTGCCCCGTTACAGCAACGGTGCCGATCTGAACTTGCCGCGTCATACCGGTTTGACCAAGAACTGGTCTTACGTCGACGCCACCGCGCGTGAATACTTCGCCAAGGTAGACCACCGCATCAACGACGACTGGAAGCTCAACCTCAGTTACACCAACACTTGGGACCTTGGGCTGTTCAAGAATGCCACCACCCTCAATGCGGTAAACCCGGTGACCAATACCGGTGCGACCTGGTACGGCACGTTGACCCGCCAGGAAAACGAGCAGCACCTGTACGACGGTAACGTCTCCGGGCACTTCCAGGCATTCGGCCTGGACCATGAAGTGGTCTTCGGCGCCGACTACCAGAAGATTGACAGCCGTTGGCTGGGTACCGCGCCCAACGCGGCCACTGGTTCGCCGGCCAACGTGTTCGACCCCGACAGCTCGCCCTTCGACAACCCAGGCACTGCGCGTGACTACAAGCGCGACTACAGCCCCAACTCGCAGCGCCAGTATGGCCTTTACGGCAGCCTGCGCCTGCAACTGGCCGAGCCACTGCACCTGATCGTTGGTGCGCGTGCCCAGCGTTTCCACTTCTGGCAGACCTATACCAATGCGCTGACCACCAATGTGACCAAGACCAGCCCCGAGCAGCGCATTGGTACCAAGGTCACGCCGTTCGGTGGCCTGGTGTACGATCTGGATGATCAATGGTCGGCTTATGCCAGCTACTCGGAAATCTACAAACCGCAATCCAGCCAGATCAGCGGCCCTGCAGAAACCGGTTCGCCGCTTGAACCCATGACCGGCAAAACCTACGAAACCGGCCTCAAGGGTGAGCTGTTCAATGGCGCGCTCAACGCCAGCGTGGCGCTGTACTACACCACCCGTGAAAACCAGGCGGTACAAGACCCGAACTTCCCGGCAAGTTTCGCCGGCTTCTCCGGTAGCTGCTGCTATGTGTCCAACGGCAAGGTAGTGAGCAAGGGCATCGACATGGAGCTGTCCGGCGAGGTGCTACCGGACTGGATGCTGGTGGGCGGCTACACCTTCAACCTCAACCGTAACCGCAGTGCCGACACACCGCTGAGCACGGTAATGCCCAAGCACCTGTTCAAGCTGTACACCACCTATCGCCTGCCGGGCATCTTCAGCGACTTCAAGGTCGGCGGCGGCGTGCAGGTGCAAAGCGCTACCTACGTTTCCGGGATGGTTAACCGCTACGACAGCAATGGCGCGCTTGCGGAGCGGGATGTGCCCTTTGACTTCAACCAGAGCGGCTATGCCATCTGGAACGCCTTGGTCGACTATCGGATCGATGATCACTGGAACGTCACGCTCAATGGCAACAACCTGTTCGACAAGAAGTACTACGAAACCGTGGGTACCTCGACCTATGGAAACATGTACGGCGAACCACGCAACTTCATGGTGACCCTGCGCGGCACCTATTGAAGGTTTGGAAGCGGGGCGGGGCCTGGGTTAAGGTCGTAGCCTGTCCCGCTTCCACCAGGTAAACCCCTTGCCCGTTTTCTACCTGAGCATCAGCTTGCTGCTGTACGTGCTCGCCCTGTTTTTCGATGGTGCGCTGATGAGCGGCGAGCGCCACATGCCGGCCCTGCAGATGCTGCTGTACGGGCCATGGGGCATGCCCTTCGGCTTGTTCCAATGGTTTGCCAACCCGCTGCTGGCCCTGGCCATCCTTGCCCATCGGCGGTTCCGCAGGCTGGCTTTGCTGGCCGGGCTGGCCGCGGTGTACCTGGCCGCCAGCAGCTTCGGAATTGACCGCTTGCCGGACAACCAGAGCTACGCGTTTCATGAGCGCACCGGCTTTGGTGCCGGTTTCTACCTGTGGCTGGCGGCTATGGTGGTGTTTTGTGTAGGCCAGGCCTGGCATTGCTGGAAGGCACGCAGCGCCAACGACATGCCGGGTTGGAACTGGCTTGATGTAGCGTTGATCGCAGCGTTGGCTGTGACGCTTTACGCGGCAACGCAGATGCCATCGTTGCGCTTCGAGCCGGGCAACGTACTGATGCCACCAGAGCAGCCGCAGACGCTTTGATACCCACAAGGAGGGGCGCATGACCAAGCATTATCTGACAGGCCTGGTACTGGCTTGTGTGCTGCCATTGGCAGTGGCGGACGATTACACGCCGGCCTACGGGCAGTGCATGGACAAGGCCTCCAGTACGGTGGCCATGAGTGCATGTATCCAGGCTGAAACACAGGTGCAGGACCAGCGTTTGAACCGGGTGTACAAACAGTTGATGGGCAAGCTGGAGACTGGGCAGCAGAAAAGCTTGCGCGATGTGCAGCGCAAGTGGATGGCCTACCGCGATGGCAATTGCCAGTTCCATGTGCAGGCCAGTGGCGGGACCCTGGCGCAGTTGGAAGGTGGGACGTGTGTGATGGACATGACCCGCGACCGGGCAGCGGAGCTGGAGCGGGTGCTCAGCCCAGGGCAGTGAGGTTGCCTGTTCTGACCTCATCGCCGGCAAGCCAGCTCCCACAGGGATCGCAGCGCTCTTAGCTGCAGCGCGATCCCTGTGGGAGCTGGCTTGCCGGCGATGGGCGCGAAGCGGCCCGCTTTTATCTTTCAGGTTCGCGCAGCGCGCGGGCCTTGAGGTACTCGCGCACTTCCAAGGCATCCCCGGCAAATTCGATACGCTCAGCCTTCGCCGCACGCTGGTAGGCATACATCGGGTCGTAATACTCGTTCAACAAGCCTTCGATCCAGCCCCGATGCAACTCCACCGCGCCGCTGCGCTGCTGTTCTTCCAGCGCCTGGGCCAGCAGTGTCGACAACCGCTGATATCGCTCGCCACCCAAGCGCTTGTAGATGTTGGCCATGCTTTGCAGCATGCGTTCGGCAAACAACCGGCGACCTTCTTCCTCGCCATGCACAGCGGCGAACTCGGCACTCAGGTTGACCACATAATCACGCAGGATACGCTCCACGCGGTTGGCAAAGCTGTCTTCCAGCCAAACCAACGGGTATTGCTGCATGCCTTGGTAAAGCTCAAGCGGCACCGTGCAACTGCCGACAATGCGGCCTTCATCTTCCAGTACGAATTGCTCGATCCCGCTGGCACGCTTCTTCAGCACATCGATAGCCAACTGGTTCTCGAAGTCGATTTGCGCCGGTTGCGCAGTAGCGCGCTTGCCGAAGCTGGAGCCGCGATGGTTGGCGTGGCCTTCCAGGTCGAGCACGTTGCCCAGTTGATGCAGTACATCCGTCTTGCCGGTACCGGTAAGGCCGCCCAGTAGCACGAAATCACATTGCGCCACTGCCTGCTGGGTGGTTTCCAGCAGAAAGGTCCGCATGGCCTTGTAACCGCCTTTGACCCGCGGGTACTGGATGCCTGCCTCATCGCGCAACCAGCCCTGCACGATTTGCGAACGCAAGCCGCCGCGCAAGCAGTACAGGTAGCCTTCTGGGTGTGCCTGGGTGAACGCCACCCAGGCCTCCATGCGCGTCTGCTTGGTCGTGCCGCTGACCAGTTGATGGCCAAGGGCGATGGCAGCTGTCTGGCCCTGCTGCTTGAAGCAGGTGCCGACCTTCTGCCGCTCCTGGTCGTTCATCAGCGGCAAATTGACCACGCCCGGAAAGGCGCCTTTGGAAAATTCGACGGGTGCCCGCATGTCCATCATCGGCACGTCGTCGAGGAACAGCTGGCGGAAATCGGTGCAGTCGGGGCGCATCAGATCACCTCGACCGCGTGGCTCTGTCGTTCGACCAGCTTGCCGATTGGCGACAGTTGCAGGCCCAGTTCGGCAGCGACTGCCAGGAACTCGTCTTTACCTTCAGGGCTGACTGCCACCAGCAGGCCGCCGCTGGTTTGCGGGTCGCACAGCAGGTGTTTCTGGTCGTCGCTGAGTGCGCCGAGCTTGTGGCCGTAGCTTTCGAAGTTACGCAGCGTGCCGCCGGGGATGCAACCTTCGGCCAGGTAATGCTCGACGCTGGGCAGGCGCGGTACGGCGGCGTAGTCCAGGTGCGCGGTAAGGCCGCTGCCTTCGGCCAGCTCCACCAGGTGGCCGAGCAGGCCAAAGCCGGTGACGTCGGTCATGGCCTTCACACCGTCGAGTTTGCCGAAGCGGCTGCCGGGGGTATTGAGGGTGCACATCCAGTCTCGGGCCAGGCCCTGGTCCTGTGCGCGCAACTTGGCCTTTTTCTCGGCTGTGGTGAGGATGCCGATGCCCAGGGGTTTGGTCAGGTACAGCTGGCAGCCGGCAGTGGCGGTGTCGTTGCGCTTGAGGTGGCGCTTGCTGACCACGCCGGTCACGGCCAGGCCGAAGATAGGTTCGGGGGCGTCGATGGAGTGGCCGCCGGCCAGCGGAATGCCGGCTTCGGCGCACACCGCACGGCCGCCACGAATCACTTCGCGGGCCACTTCCGGTGGCAGCACATTGACCGGCCAGCCCAAAATGGCAATCGCCATCAGCGGGTCGCCGCCCATGGCGTAGATGTCGCTGATGGCGTTGGTGGCGGCGATGCGGCCGAAGTCGTACGGGTCATCGACAATCGGCATGAAAAAGTCGGTGGTCGAGACCACGCCGCGCTCGTCGTCCAGCGCGTACACGGCAGCGTCGTCGCGCGAGGCGTTGCCAACCCACAGCTTCGGGTCCAGGGCCTGGGTGCCGCTTTCGGCAAGGATCACATCCAGCACCTTGGGGGAAATCTTGCAGCCACAGCCGGCACCATGGCTGTACTGGGTCAGGCGAATCGGCTCGCTCATACGCACCTCGGCAGGTCAGATTGTTGCGCGATTGTAGCAAAGCTGGCCTTTGGGCCTTGGCCTCTTATAATCCTTGGAGTCGACGGATTTGTCGGCATTTCCCCGCTATTGAACCGGAGAACACCCATGCTCAAACGCCCCTTGGCGCTCGCCGCCGGCCTTGTGCTGTCTTGCTGTGCCGTTGTCGTCCAGGCTGCTGAAGTGTTGCGAGTCAGCGCCATCCCCGACGAAGCACCGACCGAGTTGCAGCGCAAGTTCAAGCCGTTGGGCGAGTACCTGGCCAAGCAACTGGGCATGGAAGTGAAGTTCGTACCGGTGGCCGATTACCCGGCTGTGGTCGAGTCGCTGGCCGCCGACCGGCTGGACCTGGCCTGGCTGGGAGGCTTCACGTTCGTTCAGGTGCACCTGAAGGATCCGACCGCCACGCCACTGGTGCAGCGTGAGCAGGACGCGCAGTTCACCTCCAAGTTCATCACCGCCAACCCCGACGTGAAAAGCCTGGCCGACCTCAAGGGCAAGTCGTTCGCCTTCGGCTCCATCTCGTCTACCTCGGGCAGCCTGATGCCGCGTTACTTCATGCTCAAGCAGGACAACATCAAGCCTGAAGAGTACTTCAGCCGTGTGGCCTACTCTGGCGCCCATGACGCCACCGTGGCCTGGGTGCAGGCAGGCAAAGTCGATGGCGGCGTGCTCAATGCCAGTGTGTGGCAGAAACTGGTGGATGCCGGCAAGGTCGATACCGCCAAGGTGAAAGTGTTCGCCACTACCCCGACCTACTTCGACTACAACTGGACCGTGCGCGGCAACATGGCACCGGCGCTGAAAGAAAAGATCAAAAAAGCGTTCCTCGACCTCGACCCGGCCAAGCCGGAGCACAAGGCTATCCTCGACCTGCAGGCCGCCAGCCGCTTCATCGAGACCAAGCCTGAAAACTATGTAGGCACCGAGCAAGCTGCGCGTGAGGCTGGCCTGCTCAAGTGACTGCTTCGAACGCGGCAATCCACCTGCACGGTGCCGGCCTGCGCCATGGCCAGGTACGCGCGCTTGACGCAATCAGCTTGCGCATCGAGCAGGGCGAGCGCGTCGCGATCATTGGGCCGTCGGGGGCGGGCAAGTCGAGCTTGCTGCACCTGATGGCTACGGCCATCCAGCCCAGCAGCGGGCGCGTGGAGTTGCTTGGTGAGCAGCCCTGGACGTTGTCCGCCAGGGCACGCCAGCGCCTTCGGGCGCGGGTCGGCCTGGTGCATCAGGCACCGCCCTTGCCACCGCGCCAACGGGTGGTGACGGCAGTATTGGCCGGCCGACTGGGGCAGTGGGGGGTAACGCGTGGCTTGCTCAACCTTCTGTACCCCAGCGATGTGCCGGGGGCGCGCCAGGTGCTGGCAGAGCTCGGGCTGGCCGACAAGCTTTTCGTGCAGTGCGGGCAGTTGTCGGGTGGCCAGTTACAGCGGGTGGGTATTGCCCGGGCCCTTTACCAGCGGCCACAGGTGCTGCTGACCGACGAGCCGGTGTCGGCCATGGACCCTGTGCTGGCCGACCACAGCCTGGCCTTGCTCAACCGCCATGCCCAGGCCAATGGCGTGACACTGGTGGCGAGCCTGCATGCGGTGGAGTTGGCGCTGGCGCATTTCCCCCGGGTGGTCGGTATCCGCGAGGGCCAGGTAGTGTTTGATTGCCCGGCAGAAGCGGTCACCGAAACCATGCTGGAGGCGCTGTACGCGAATGAACAACTGGCTTCGCCGCCAACCCAGGGGCCGATTCTGACGGTGCAGATCCCGCGATGCTGAGGGCCGACACCCGCGACCCGGCCCTGCTGCCACGGCTGCTGCTGGCCTTGCTGGGCGTGGCGATACTGTGGCCGGGTATCCAGTTGAGCGAACTGAACCCCGGGGTGCTGCTGCAGGCAGAGAACCGACAGCAGATCGTCAGTTTCACCAGCGCTTTCTGGCCACCCGCGCACGATGCCGATTTTCTCGTGTTGCTGTATGAAGCCACGCTACTGACCCTGGCCGTGGCCACCGCCGGCATGGCGTTGGCGTTGCTGCTGGCCGTCCCGGCGGGGCTGTTGGCCAGTCGCGCCTTGTCGTTGCGTGCTGCCTCCCGTGGTGGGCGTGCAGGGCTTTGGTCGCGTTTGCTGCGCCTGCCGGTGCGCGGGTTGCTGATCTTCCTGCGCAGCGTGCCGGAAATTGTCTGGGCGCTGTTGTTCGTGCGGGCCGTGGGGCTGGGGCCGACGGCGGGTGTGTTGGCCATCGCCATTACCTACAGCGGTATGCTGGGCAAGGTCTACGCCGAAATCTTCGAGTCGGTCGACCAGCGCCCGGCCCATGCCTTGTTGCAGGCGGGCAGTGGCCGGCTGACGGCGTTTCTCTACGGCATTCTGCCCAATGCGGCGTCCGAGGTGGTGTCCTACACCGTGTACCGCTGGGAGTGCGCGGTGCGGGCCTCGGTGGTGATGGGGTTTGTGGGGGCGGGCGGGCTGGGGCAGCAGATTGACCTGTCGATGCGGATGTTTGCCGGGGCGGAAGTGGCCAGCATGTTGCTCACCTTCCTGCTGCTGGTGAGTTTGGCCGACTTGCTCAGCCGCCTGCTGCGCTGGAGGCTGGCATGAACCGGGTCATCAACCTGTTGCTGCTGGGCGCCATCGTGTTGGCGGTGTTGGCCTCGTTCGCATACCTGGAGCTGGACCTGCAAGCGCTGGTCGGCAACGGTGGGCTGGGGCAGATGGGCGAGTACGCCGGGCGTTTCCTGCATCCGGACCTGTCTGCCGGGCACTTGAAGGCCGTGTGGCATGGGGCGCTGGAGACGCTGGCCATGTCTGGTCTGGGCACCTTGTTGGCGATGGTCATGGGGATGTTGCTGGCACTGCCGGCTGCAGGGCGATTCGGTTGGCCATTGCAAGGCGCGGCGCGGTTGCTGCTGAATGCCCTGCGCGCCATTCCGGAACTGGTGTGGGCTGCGCTGACAGTACTGGCGGCCGGTCTTGGGCCCAATGCCGGCACCCTCGCGTTGGCGCTGCACACTGCCGGTGTTCTGGGACGCTTGTTTGCCGAGGCGCTGGAGAATGCGCCGCCAGAGCCAGCGGCAGCGATTCGCTTGCAGGGCGGCAGCCAGGTGGCCGCGTTCTGTTTTGGTACCTTGCCCAACGTGTGGCCGCAGTTGCTGGCCTACAGTTTGTACCGCTGGGAAAACAATATCCGTATGGCCAGCGTGCTGGGCTTTGTCGGGGCGGGCGGCTTGGGGCAGATGCTGTACACCACGTTGAGCCTGTTCCAGGAGGCCCAGGCCAGCACGGTGATTATTGGCATGCTGGTGCTGGTGTTGCTGGTGGACATGTTGAGTGATGTGTTGCGCCAGCGCTTTGTGAGGGCGTGACCGACAGCCGGGGCCGCGGTGCGGCCCATCGCCGGCAAGCCAGCTCCCACATGGACCGCGCAATCCTTTGAGTTTGCACTGTACCTGTGGGAGCTGGCTTGCCGGCGATAGGGCCCTTGAGGCCGAATGCTAAGCGAGCTCCCCACACTGCGCTTCCCGTTGCATCGACTCCAAGTTGCGCTCGATCGTCTCGCAAATGGTGTCCATCTGGATCTGGTGCTCACTGAACCTGAACGGGCTCTGCAAATCCGTGCCGATCCGCTCGATGGCCAGCAACATGAACCCCACCACGGTCGAAGCCAGCGGCGTGAACCAGCCCAGCGACTCCACCAGCCCTACTGGCACGATCAGGCAGAACAGGGTGATGAACAGTCGCGGAAAATACACGTAAGGGTAGGGCAGCGGTGTATTGGCAATCCGCTCCATGCCGCCTTGGGCATTGGACAGGTCCACCAGCGTCGATTCCAGCCGCGCCAGGCGGATGCTGTCCAGCCGCCCGGCTTGGTATTCCCGCGCCAGCAAGGCCGCCGAGCCACCGAGAATGTCATTGGCAAAGTTGTTCGAGCGGTTGCGCCGTTCGAACTCAGCCGGCGGGATGAAAGCCATCAGTTCATCCGGGCAACTCTCACCCTTCAAGTGTGCAGCCAGGCAGTTCACATAGGCGATGTGCCGGCGCAGCAGGGTGGCCTTGACCGGGTTCAGGCCATCAGCCGGGTCATCGATCAGGTTTAGCGTCTGCCTTGCGAAGCTACGCGAACTGTTCACCAGCGCCCCCCACAACGTCCGAGCTTCCCACCAACGGTTGTAGGCGCTGCTGTTGCGAAAACTCACCAGCACTACCAGCGCCGAGCCCAGCAAGGTCAGCGGGATCAGCGGCAGGGTGAACTTGCTGTTGAAAAACAGCATGAAATCGATGGTGACCAGCACATCCCAGATCAGCAGCCAGAACAGCGACCAGCCGATGTAGCCGATGGTCTTCACGACCAGGCGGTACTTGCGGGTGATGATGTCTTTCACGCGGGGGGACCTCGAAGCGCGGGGGATGCAGGATGGGACGCCGATGGGAGGGCATGGTTCGGTGCACTTCGTCGAGGTGTGTGTACAAACGTGTCCTGTTAGCGGAGTTGCTGCTTCATCTTTACCAGCGCCACCCGAGAGCCATCCCACGCCTGTCGTTCCTCGATGCCAAACGGCACAAAGCCCAGTTGTGGATAAAGCAGCAAACCCGCGGTGTTGTGATTGAAGCATGACACCCACACTTCCCGGGCTGTGTATTGCTGGCGGGCGAGGGCGATCATGGTGGTGACCAGATACCGCGCTACACCAAGGCCTCGGGCGTTGGGCGCCACGACCACGTTGCCCAAGGCGCACACTCCGTCATGTTCAGCCTTGTAGAAGTTGGCGAAGGCCAGGATCTTGCCGTTGCCTTCCACCACCGTGGAGCTGCTGCGCTGGGCGATGGCATCGCTCAACTGGGCGGGGGTGAGAGGGTAGGTGGCTTTGGGGAACAGGTAAAACAGTTCGTCCGGGCTTTGCGGGAAGTTGCAGATGACGGGGATGTCGTCTGGCTGGACGGGGCGGTGGGTCAGGTGCATGGCAGGTCCTTCTTGCGCTGGCTGTCAGGGCCTCTTCGCGGGCAAGCCCGCTCCCACAGGATCTGCACAGCATCTGAGGGCAGTGCAGTATCTGTGGGAGCGGGCTTGCCCGCGAAAGGGCCATCAGCCTCACATCTTAAGCCGCTTTCCATCCATAAACGCGACCCGCTCAAGGCTTGGCAGCAACCGCCACATAGCCTTTGACCGAAGCCGGTGCCTGAGGTTTGCCCTTGTGCGCCGTCAGGTACTGAAAGCGTCGCCATTCCTTGTCGATCTCGTTGAACGACATGAACACGCTGATCCGCTCCTTGCCAGCCAGATCCGGGCGCTTGCCGGCATCGATCTCGCTGGTGGGGATGATGGCCACATTGATGCCGACCACCTTGCCGTCATCGGCGAACACAGGCCCGCCCGACATGCCCTTGGTGATCGGGCCGTCGTGCACCGAATAGAAGACGCTGCCTGGCGTGCCTTCAAGCCGCACCAGCGACGGCAGCGCATGGCCCTTGCCCTGCATCGGCATCATGAAACTGTTGAAACCCACCGCCGTCACGGCTTCGCCAGGCACATACTGGCGCCAATCCGGCACGTTGCTGGCCTTGTGCTTGAAGAACACCACATCACCGAGGCCCTCGTGGACCACGTTGCGCAGGAAGGGGGTGTGTTTGGCGGTTACGGCGTAATCCTCGTTCCACTGGATGGCGCTGGCCATCAGCAACATGGGCAGCGGGGCACCGGAGGTGACCACGAAAGCCTGGCTGTAGACGGGATCGGAAACGTACGAGGTTGGCACTCCATTGCACCCACTGAGCAGCATCATTGCCGCCATGCAGGGCGCGATTGTTTTCATGGGTCACACGGTGCGTGGTGAAAAGGGAGCGCAACTATGGCGAAGTGCCATTACGCTAACAATACTTTCGGAATATATCCGACGAGTGACAGGTTAAGCGCTGGCGAATATCG
Source organism: Pseudomonas sp. RV120224-01b (assembly GCF_003208145.1). NCBI lineage: Bacteria > Pseudomonadati > Pseudomonadota > Gammaproteobacteria > Pseudomonadales > Pseudomonadaceae > Pseudomonas > Pseudomonas sp. RV120224-01b. Next base: position 31,043 of record NZ_QKMQ01000010.1, read on the forward strand.
TGGCCAATAGGCTTCATGCATGGCTGGAGGCCTTGAAGCCATTGAGGCGGCGTCAAATTGACAAGGGGCTTTAGGCCTTCCGTGTTGTCTTTGTTTTGGGAATTGAAGGGACTCAAGAATGGTTGAATCGAATGCGCTCGTGCCTGAACTCATTGTCAGTGATATCGAACGCAGCCTTGCTTTCTACTGCGGCATACTTGGCTTCAAGGTCGAGTACGAACGGCCTGAAGACCAGTTTGCTTTCCTGTCTTTTGGCGGCAGCCAGTTGATGCTGGAACAGGACTGGCACAGCGAATCGCCCTGGCGCGTTGGCCCGCTGGAGCCGCCCTATGGGCGCGGGATCAACCTGTCTATCGCATGCCCTGATGCATTGGCTTTGGCTGCAGCGTTGAATGCAGCAGGGCATGGCCTGAGAAACCCGGTTGAAGAGCGCTGGTACCGCAGCGCTCACGTATTGATTGGCCAGCGCAACTTCCTGGTGCAGGACCCTGACGGGTACCTGCTTCGGTTTGCTGAGGATCTCGGTACCAAACCCGCCTGAGGCTGTGGTCGGCACAGGAATAATTGATCTGATAATCGTTATCATCTAAGGTGCCATCCTCGCCCGGAGGGATACCCGTGATTAACGACGATCTGAGTCAGGTCTATGCGGAGCACAATGGATGGCTCAAGCAGTGGCTATACCGCCGGCTGGGCTGTTCGGCACAAGCCGCCGACCTGGCTCAGGACACCTTCTTGCGGATTCTTCAGGCCCAGCAGAAGGCGGGTGCCAGCCTGAGCCTGCAGCGCCCCCGGGCCTACCTGGCAACGGTGAGCCGGCGGCTGGTCCATGACCATTTCCGCCGCCAGTCACTGGAGCGCGCCTACCTGGACATGCTCGCGCAATTGCCGGAGTTGTTCGCGCTGTCTGCCGAAGAACAGTGGGAAATGCGCGAAACCCTGCAGCAACTGGATGCACTGCTCGACACCTTCAAACCGGTGGTGCGCTCGGTGTTCCTGCTGGTGCAGCTGGAGGGCCTGACCTATATCGAAGTAGCCCGCCGCCTGGGAATTGGCGAGCGCACGGTGAAGCGGCACATGGCCAATGCTCTGCAAGCCTGCATCCTGTTCGACGAAGATTTCTGATGCCCAGCCAGCAACCCCGCATCACGCCGGAAGTGGCCCGGCAAGCCGCCAACTGGCACATGCTGATGCTCGACGAGGCCGTCAGCCCGGCCCAGCGCGCTGCCTGTAGCCGATGGCGTGCGGCCGCGCCCGAGCATGAGCGGGCCTGGCAGAAGGCGCTTCGGGTGCAGGCCCGGTTGGGCATGCTGCCGCAGCAACTGGCCATGGGCACCTTGAACCGTGAGCGCCGCCAGGTGATGAAGCAGATGCTGGCACTGGCCATCGTCGCGCCGCTCGGTTATGTCGGCTATCGCCAGCTTGTGCCACAGACGGCTTATGCCACCGACGTTGGCCAGCATAAACAGATGACCTTGGCTGACGGCACGTTGCTGGACATGAACACCGATACCGCTGTGGACGTGGACTTCGACGCGCAGCAACGGTTGATCAACTTGCGCCGTGGCGAAGTACTGGTCGACACTGGCCCGGATACCCACAGCACCTTTAACCGGCCATTGCGTGTCTCCACCGAGCAAGGTCTGCTGGAGGCCCTGGGGACCCGCTTCCTGGTCCGCCAGCGCGAAGGCGCGACGCAACTGGCCGTGTTCCAGGGAGCGGTAAGGATTACGCCTGCCCGTGGCCCAGGGCAAACCCTTGATGCCGGGCAGCAGCTGACCTTCGATGCCTGGGGGCAGGGCGCTTTGGCGCCAGCCCGTGAACAAGACAGCCAGTGGACCCATGGCCAGCTTGTGGTCGACGAGATGCCACTGCGCGAATTCCTCAGCGAGCTGGGGCGCTACCGACCGGGCTGGCTACGCTGCCAGCCTGAAGTTGGGCATCTGTTGATCAGCGGCGCTTTCCAGCTGAAAAACACTGACGCCATTTTAGCCGCGCTGCCAGCCACATTGGCGGTGCAGGTGGACTACCGCACCCGTTACTGGGTAACGGTCAGCAAACGTTAATGAGAATTGGCCCGTTTTTGAAACTCGTCAGTCCTTATCTGTGGAACTGCCACACATAATAGGGACAACTTCTCAATGATCCGCTCTTCTTCACCGGTCGCCACGACCGGCTTCGCCATGGTTCAACCACGCGTGTCCAGCTACTGTCGGATACTCGCCCTGAGCGCCCTGGCCTTCGCCCTGCAAGGTGTTGGCGTGCACGCCCTGGCTGCGCCTGTGCAGGCGCCGCAGGCCTACAGCATCGCGTCTGGCTCCCTGGCCCAGGTGCTTGCCCGGTTTGCCAGTGAAGGAGGGTTTACCCTGCAATACACCTCGGAGCTGACCCGTGGCCTCTCCAGCCCGGGGTTGCAGGGCCAGTATGGTGTCGAAGAAGGCTTGCAGCACCTGTTGGCCGGCACCGGCTTGCAGGCCGTGCGCCGGGGCAACAACGTCTATGGCTTGCAGCCCGTCCCCCTGAGTGCAGCGTCTGGCGGTGCCGCCTTGAACCTGGAGCCGCTGAACATCAATGGTGTCCAGGATGACGCAACCACCGAGGGCTCAGGCAGCTACACCGCCAACGCCGTGACCATTGGCAAGGGCACCCACCGCCTCAAGGACATTCCACAATCGGTCAGCGTGGTCACGCGCAAGGCCATGGATGACCAGCGCCTCGATACCCTGGATGAAGTGCTGGAAAAAACCACGGGCATTACCACCCTGCAAAGCCCGTCCGGCGGCAAGTACATCTATTCCCGTGGTTTCGAGGTGGAAACCATCCAGTACGACGGCGTGCCACTCGACCGCCGCTACTACGCCATCGGCAGCAGCTTCACCTCCGACACGCTGCTGTACGACCGCGTCGAAATCCTGCGCGGGGCCAACGGCCTGTTGCAAGGCAGCGGCAACCCCGGCGCAGCCATCAACCTGGTGCGCAAACGCCCGAAAGCCGAGCCATTCTTGTCAGTGACTGCCAGCGCTGGCTCCTGGGACACTTATCGTCAAACCGTCGATGCCGGCGCCCCGCTCAATGCCGACGGCTCGCTTCGTGGCCGTGTGGTGGCCGGGCACGAAGACCAGAACTATTTCTACGACACCGCCGAAAGCCGCAAGAACGTGCTCTACGGCATCCTTGAATACGACCTCAGCGACGCGACTACGGTAGCGGCGGGAGCCAGTGTCGAAGACTTGCATTCAACGCCGTTCTTCAGCGGGCTGCCGCGCAACAAGGATGGCAGCGCCTTGAACGTCAGCCGGTCCACCTACACCGGTGCCGACTGGAACACGTGGGACAACAAACAGACCACCTACTTTGCCGACGTCACCCACGACTTCAACGAAGACTGGCGCCTGAAGGCTTCTGGCAGCTACATGCGCGAAACCAACTACATCCTCTACAGCTTCGGCCGTGGCGCTGTGGACCCGGCCACCGGCGACGGCATGCGCTCGCGTGCCTACATGTACGACTTCGAGAACATCAACAAGGGCGCCGACATCAACCTGACCGGCAAGTGGCGTGCCTTTGGCCGGGAGCACGAAGTGGTGGTGGGCGCCAACGCCAGTGACCTGCAGACCGACGACCTGCAAGGCGGTTTCCTGAACCTGGGCCCGATGAACATCTACGACCCCGTCTCGCCACAGCGCCCGACCCAGGATCAACTGCTGGGCAACGGCACTACAAACACCTACCCCGGCACTTCCAAGGGCAAGATCCGCCAGAACGGGCTGTACGCGGTCACGCGCTACAAGCTGGCCGACCCTTTGACCCTGGTAGTGGGCGGGCGCACTAGCAACTACACCTATGACTATGAACTGCACCGCTTCAACGGCGTGTCGCCAACCCCGGCCCACTCGCGTGAAAGCGGCGAGTTCACGCCTTATGGCGGCCTGATCTACGCGTTGAACGACCAGTGGTCGGCCTACGTGAGCTACGCCGACATCTTCAAGCCGCAGACCGAGCTGAGCGTGGACAACGCCCCGCTCAAGCCCATCGAAGGCGCCAACTATGAGCTGGGCCTGAAGGGTGAGCTGTTCGATGGTCGCGTGAATACCAGCTTCGCGCTGTTCCAGGTTGACCAGGAGAACCGCGCCCAGGCTGCCGAGTGCGGTACTGACGGTGGCGAAAACTGCTACGTGGCCGGCGGCAAAGTGCGCACCCAGGGCTTCGATGCGGAGATCAGCGGTGAAGTGCTGGACCGCATGCAGCTGTTTGCCGGCTACACCTACACCCACACCGAGTACCGCAACGACCCGGCCGATGGCGAGTCGCAGGCCGGCGGCACCTTCAACACCTACACGCCCAAGCACCTGCTGCGCTTCTGGGCGGACTACAACCTGCCTGGCGAACTGGACCCATGGACCGTGGGTGCTGGCGCCAACATCCAGAGCCGCAACTACCACGGTAACTTTGGTGGGACAGACGGGGTAGGGAAGATCGAACAGGCCGGTTATGCGATCTGGAACGCTCGGGTGGCTTACCAGATCAACAAGAACTTCAGCGTGTCGTTGAACGGCAACAACCTGTTCGACAAGAAGTACTTCTCCAGCATCGGTTGGCTGTATGCGGCGAACTACTACGGTGATCCGCGTAACTACACCGTTACCCTGCGGGCGGATTTCTGAGGCCTAAGCACGCACAGGTTGGGGTGGCTTGGTCATGATTGGCAACGTTCGTTGATTGCGCGACGGGGATGGTCGGCTCATAGTGCGTATCCCATGGGATACACTTGAGCCATGAAGACCATCCTCAGGAGGCATCCATGAGTAGCTTCAAACTGAAAAAATGGGACAGTGCCGAACACCTCAAGACGGATGAGGACATGGCGCTTTACCTCGAAGCTTGCATTGAAGAGGCGGGCGATGATGCGGCTTTTATCGCCAAGGCGCTCGGCAACATTGCGCGTGCAAAAGGTATGGCTCAATTGGCGCGTGATACCGGGCTTGGACGTGAAAGCCTGTACAAGGCGTTGTCCGGCGAAGGGAACCCAAGCTTCGCCACCATCCTGAAGGTGACCAGAGCGCTTGGCCTTCAGCTTCATGCTGACGTTGCATCCACTCATACTGGCTAGCGTGAGCGGGCGGCAACCATGATCCCTAACGGTTAGGGTGCACAGAAAGTTACGTTATGTGTAATTTTCTGTTGAGTAAAGGAGGGGACGGCTGTGCCGATGCCCAATCAGCAGGCGAAAAAAAACCGACCATAAGGTCGGTTTTTTCCGGATCTTGGTGCCCCGAGGGAGACTCGAACTCCCACTCCTTTCGAAAACGGATTTTGAATCCGCCGCGTCTACCAATTCCGCCATCAGGGCGTGTGGCGCGCAGTATAGAGAGCTGCCGCTAGTCGGTCAATCGGCTTTCATGGTCAATTTTCACACATTGGGCTAAACTTCCCGGCCCTGCCGAACCGAACATCATCATGCGCGTCGCCGATTTCTCCTTCGAACTCCCTGATTCCCTGATCGCCCGCCACCCGTTGGCCGAGCGCCATGGCAGCCGTCTGCTGGTGCTCGATGGGCCGACCGGCGCGCTGTCGCACCGGCAATTCCCCGACTTGCTCGACCACCTGCGCCCCGGCGACCTGATGGTGTTCAACAACACCCGGGTGATCCCGGCGCGGTTGTTTGGCCAGAAAGCCTCCGGCGGCAAGCTGGAAGTGCTGGTGGAGCGTGTGCTCGACAGCCACCGGGTGCTGGCCCATGTACGTGCCAGCAAGGCGCCGAAAGAAGGCGCGGTCATCCTCATCGATGGTGGTGGCGAGGCCGAAATGGTCGGGCGCCACGACACGCTGTTCGAGCTGCGCTTCACCGAAGAGGTGCTGCCACTGCTCGACCGCGTCGGCCATATGCCGCTGCCGCCCTATATCGACCGCCCGGACGAGGGTGCCGACCGTGAGCGTTACCAGACCGTGTATGCCCAGCGTGCCGGTGCGGTTGCAGCGCCCACAGCGGGCCTGCACTTCGACGAGGCGCTGCTGGAAAAGATCGCCGCCAAGGGCGTGGAGCGGGCCTTCGTGACCCTGCACGTGGGCGCGGGCACCTTCCAGCCGGTGCGGGTCGACAAGATCGAAGACCACCACATGCATAAAGAGTGGCTCGAAGTGGGCCAGGATGTGGTCGATGCCATTGAGGCCTGCCGCGCACGTGGCGGCCGGGTGATCGCGGTCGGCACCACCAGCGTGCGTTCGCTGGAAAGCGCGGCACGTGACGGTGTGCTCAAGGCCTTCAGCGGCGACACCGACATCTTCATCTACCCAGGCCGGCCGTTCCATGTGGTCGACGCCCTGGTGACCAACTTCCACCTGCCGGAGTCCACGCTGCTGATGCTGGTCTCGGCCTTCGCCGGCTACCCCGAAACCATGGCCGCCTACGCGGCGGCGGTCGAGAACGGGTACCGCTTCTTCAGTTACGGTGATGCCATGTTCATCACCCGCAATCCGGCGCCGCGCGGCCCCGAGGATCAAGCATGAGTCGCACCTGTCGAATGTCCTTCGAACTGCTGGCCACCGACGGCAAGGCCCGTCGTGGTCGCATCACCTTCCCTCGTGGCACCGTGGAAACCCCGGCGTTCATGCCAGTGGGCACCTACGGTACGGTCAAGGGCATGCTGCCACGCGATATCGAGGCCATTGGCGCCGAGATGATCCTGGGCAACACCTTCCACCTGTGGCTGCGCCCGGGCACCGAGGTGATCAAGAAGCACAACGGCCTGCACGATTTCATGCAGTGGAAAGGCCCGATCCTCACCGACTCCGGTGGCTTCCAGGTGTTCAGCCTGGGTGCCATGCGCAAGATCAAGGAAGAGGGCGTGACCTTCGCCTCGCCAGTCGATGGCTCGAAGGTGTTCATGGGCCCGGAAGAGTCGATGCAGGTGCAACGTGACCTGGGCTCGGACGTGGTGATGATCTTCGACGAGTGCACCCCGTACCCGGCCGAGCACGACGTGGCGCGCACCTCCATGGAGCTGTCGCTGCGCTGGGCCCAGCGCTCGAAGAACGCCCACGCCGACAATACCGCGGCACTGTTCGGTATCGTCCAGGGCGGCATGTACCAGGACTTGCGCATGCGCTCGCTGGAAGGCCTGGAAAACATCGGTTTCGACGGCCTGGCCATCGGCGGCCTGTCGGTGGGCGAACCCAAGCACGAAATGATCAAGGTGCTGGATTACCTGCCGGGCCAGATGCCTGCTGACAAACCTCGTTACCTTATGGGGGTAGGCAAACCGGAAGATCTCGTTGAGGGTGTGCGCCGCGGCGTCGACATGTTCGACTGCGTGATGCCGACGCGTAATGCGCGCAACGGCCATCTGTTCGTCGATACAGGGGTGATCAAGATCCGCAATGCGTTCCATCGCCACGATGAATCGCCGCTGGATCCGACCTGTGACTGCTACACCTGCACCAACTTCTCCCGCGCCTATCTGCATCACCTGGACAAGTGCGGCGAAATGCTGAGCAGCATGCTGAATACCATCCACAACTTGCGCCATTACCAGCGCTTGATGGCCGGTTTACGCGAGGCTATTCAACAGGGTAAATTGGCCGCCTTTGTCGACGCCTTCTACGCCAAGCGCGGGCTGCCTGTGCCGCCTTTGGACTGACTGTTCGCACACATTATTAGAAAATTTACATTAGGAGTGCCCAATGAGCTTCTTGATCCCCGCCGCCTACGCGGACGCAGCAGCACCTGCCGCCGGCCCAGCCGGTACCGGCTTCGAGTGGATTTTCCTGGTCGGTTTCCTGGTCATCTTCTACCTGATGATCTGGCGCCCGCAGGCCAAGCGCGCCAAAGAGCAGAAGAACCTGCTGAGCAACTTGCAAAAAGGTGACGAAGTTGTCACCAGCGGCGGCATCGCCGGCAAGATCGTCAAGGTTTCCGATGACTTCGTGGTACTGGAAGTGTCCGACACTGTCGAGCTGAAGTTCCAGAAGGGCGCCATCGCGGCAACCCTGCCAAAAGGTACGCTCAAGGCTATCTGAGTTACCGGTTTTATTTTCCAGTCGGGGCGCGCAACGCGCCCCGCGTCTTGAACGGGCGGCGTGATGCTGAACAAATACCCTCTGTGGAAATATGCACTGATCGTGCTGGTACTGGTGGTCGGTTTCATTTATTCCGCTCCCAACCTCTACCCGGATGACCCGGCGGTGCAGATCAGCGGTGCCAGCTCGGCGCTGCAGGTGAACCAGGCCGACCTCGATCGCGTCAGCAAGGCGCTGGTCGATGCCAAGATCGCCGTCAAGGGCGCAAGCCTGGGCGAGAAGGGCAGCGGGCTGATCCGCCTGACCAACCAGGAAGACCAACTGCCGGCCAAGGATGTCGTGCGCAAGGCGCTGGGCGATGATTACGTCGTGGCCCTGAACCTGGCCCAGACTACCCCGCAATGGCTGCGTAACCTGGGTGCAAGCCCGATGAAGCTGGGCCTGGACCTGTCCGGTGGTGTGCACTTCCTGCTGGAAGTGGACATGGACAAGGCCATGACGGCCCGCATGAAAGTCTACGAAGGCGAGGTCAAGACCTTGCTGCGCAAAGAGCGCGTCCGCTACCGCAGCCTGCCTCAGCAGGATGGCGGCATCATGCTGGGCTTCGCTGACGATGCTACCCGCGAACAGGCACGTGCCCTGATCCGCAAGAATTTCAATGATTTCGACCTGACCACCACCGAGCGCAACGAGCTTGCGGTGCTGCGTCTGGCGCTGACCCAGGCAAAAGTTGCCGAAATCCGCGAATACTCGATCAAGCAGAACCTCACCACCGTGCGCAACCGCGTGAACGAGCTGGGCGTGGCCGAGCCGCTGGTACAGCGCCAGGGCGCCAACCGTATCGTGGTCGAGCTGCCAGGCGTGCAGGACACTGCCGAAGCCAAGCGTATTCTCGGTAAAACCGCCAACCTGGAGTTCCGCTTCGGTGCCGAGCCAGGCGCGTCCAAGGCCACTACCGAGGTGTTCGAGTTCCGCGAAGGCGGCCGCTCCGCCCCTGTTGAGCGCGGCCTGATCATCACTGGTGACCAGGTAACCGACGCCCAGGCCAGCTTTGACGAGCACGGCCGCCCACAAGTGAACATCCGCCTGGATGGCCACGGTGGCGAGCTGATGAGCCGCGCTACCCGTAGCAACGTTGGCCGCAGCATGGCGGTGATCTTCATCGAGCAGAAGCCGGTCACCCGCTACGTGAAGCAGACGGTCGACGGTGTCGAGAAGGACGTTGCCGTACAAAGCTTCGTGGAAGAAAAGAAAATCATCAGTCTGGCGACCATCCAGTCGCCGCTGGGCAGCCAGTTCCGCATCACCGGCCTGAACGGTCAGGGCGAATCGTCCGAACTGGCCCTGCTGCTGCGTGCCGGTGGTCTGGCCGCGCCGATGTACTTCGCTGAAGAACGTACCATTGGCCCAAGCCTGGGTGCCGACAACATCACCAAGGGTATCGATGCGTCGCTATGGGGCATGCTGTTCGTCTCGCTGTTCATCATCGCCATCTACCGCGGCTTCGGCGTGATCGCCACCATCGCCCTGGCGGGCAACATGGTGCTGCTGCTGGCCCTGATGTCGCTGCTGGGCGCCACCCTGACCCTGCCGGGTATTGCCGGTATCGTGTTGACCATGGGTATGGCGGTAGACGCCAACGTGCTGATCTTCTCGCGTATCCGCGAAGAGCTGAAAGCCGGCATGTCGGTACAGCGCGCCATCCACGAAGGCTTCAACCGCGCCTACACCGCGATCATCGACGCCAACCTGACCAGCCTGCTGGTGGGCGGCATCCTGTTCGCCATGGGTACCGGCCCGGTCAAAGGCTTTGCGGTCACCATGTCCCTCGGGATTTTCACCTCGATGTTCACCGCCGTCATGGTGACCCGTGCAATGGTCAACCTGACCTGCGGCGGGCGTGACATCAAGAAGCTGTGGGTTTGAGGGAGCTGCGATGAAAACCATCAACTTCATGGGCGTGCGCAATGTCGCGTTCGCCATTACCGTGCTCCTCACCGTGCTGGCGCTGTTCAGCTGGTGGCAGAAAGGCCTCAACTTCGGCCTGGACTTCACCGGCGGTACGCTGATCGAGCTGACCTACGAGCGCCCGGCCGACCTCAAGGCGGTGCGTGCCGAGCTGGTCGATTCCGGCTTCCACGAGGCGGTGGTGCAGAGCTTCGGCGCTACCACCGACCTGCTGGTGCGTATGCCGGGCGATGACCCGCAACTGGGTAACAAGGTAGCTGCTGCCCTGCAAAAGGCGGGCGGTGATAACCCGGCCACCCTCAAGCGTGTCGAGTTCGTCGGCCCGCAGGTGGGTGAAGAGCTGCGCGACCAGGGCGGCATGGGCATGCTCCTGGCCTTGGGCGGCATCCTCATCTACCTGGCCTTCCGCTTCCAGTGGAAGTTCGCCGTGGGTGCGATCATCTCGCTGATTCACGACGTGGTGGTCACCCTGGGTATCCTGTCGTTCTTCCAGATCACCTTCGACCTGACGGTGCTGGCAGCGGTGCTGGCGATCATCGGTTACTCGCTGAACGACACCATCGTGGTATTCGACCGGGTGCGTGAGAACTTCCGCGTCATGCGCAAGGCCTCGTTGATCGAAAACATCAACGTTTCCACCACCCAGACCCTGCTGCGTACCATCGCCACCTCGGTTTCGACCTTGCTGGCCATTGCCGCACTGCTGTTCTTCGGTGGCGATAACCTGTTCGGCTTCTCGCTGGCCCTGTTCATCGGCGTCATGGCCGGTACCTACTCGTCGATCTACATCGCCAACGTGGTGCTGATCTGGCTGAATCTGAACAGCGAAGACCTGATCCCGCCGACCAAGGCGGAAGGTGTGGACGAGCGCCCATAAAGGCTTGTCTCACGCCGTTTGGCTGCCCGAAAGGCGCGAGTATTGAACTCGCGCCTTTTTTTTTGCTCCAAGGCTGGGAGAAGGCGGGCTAACCCCCGCGGGTATGATCAGGAGGTTCATGTGAACAAATCAATGCTGGTGGGTGCGGTACTGGGTGCTGTCGGTGTAACTGCCGGAGGTGCTGTGGCGACCTACAGCTTGGTCAACAAGGGGCCTGAGTATGCGCAGGTCACCGACGTGCAGCCGATCAAACAACAGGTAAAAACCCCGCGCGAAGTCTGCAAGGACGTTGCCGTGACGCGTCAGGCACCGGTCAAGGACCAGCACCAGATCGCCGGTACTGTGGTGGGTGCAATTGCCGGTGGTTTGCTGGGTAACCAGATTGGCGGCGGCACCGGCAAGAAGATCGCCACCGTGGCCGGTGCGGTCGGTGGTGGTTATGCCGGTAACAAGGTGCAGGAAGGCATGCAGGAGCGTGACACCTACACCACCACGCAAACCCGCTGCAACACGGTGAATGACATCAGTGAGAAGGTGGTGGGCTACAACGTGACCTACACCCTTGGCGATCAGGTCGGCAAGGTGAAGATGGACCGTGAGCCGGGGTCGACCATTCCAGTGGACAAGAATGGCAAGCTGATCCTGAGCGAAGCAGGGCAGTAAAACTGTCAGGTACAAAAAAAGCACCCCGCGGGGTGCTTTTTGTTTTCAGGCGATCCGCGCTTAGCGCTTCATGCTCTCTGGCAGGTGCGGCTGGATAGCCGTCAGGACTGCCTTGAAGCACTTGATGTTGCCTGCAACGATGTGGCCCTTGTCGAGGAAGTCGTGGCCACCGTTGAAGTCGCTCACCAGGCCACCGGCTTCCTGGATCAGCAGCACGCCAGCTGCCATGTCCCACTCGGACAGGCCCGACTCCCAGAAGGCGTCGAAGCGGCCGGCGGCCACGTAGGCCAGGTCCAGGCTGGCGGAGCCGGCGCGGCGGATGCCGGCGGTCTGGCCGGTCAGGGCGCGGAACATGCCCAGGTAGTTGTCCATGTCAGCCATCTGGTTGTCACGGAACGGGAAGCCGGTACCCAGCAGGGCGCCTTCCAGGCTGGTGCGCGAGCTGACGCGCAGGCGGCGGCCATTGAGTTGGGCGCCACGGCCACGGCTGGCGGTGAATTCTTCCTGGCGAACCGGGTCGACGATCACGGCGTGCTCAAGGCGGCCACGGTATTTGCAGGCGATGCTGACGGCGAAGTGCGGGATGCCACGCAGGAAGTTGGTGGTGCCGTCCAGCGGGTCGATGATCCACAGGTAATCCTTGCCTTCTTCGCCGCTACCCGCGTGCAGGCCGGTTTCCTCGCCCTGGATGGAGTGGTTCGGGTAGGCCTTGCGCAGGGCGTTGACGATGCTTTGCTCGGCGGCGCGATCAACCTCGGAAACGTAGTCCTTAGCCTCTTTCTCGTCCACCTTGATGCTATCCAGGCGTTCGATGGAGCGGAAGATCAGTTCACTGGCGCTGCGAGCGGCGCGCAGGGCGATATTCAGCATAGGCTGCATGGGCGGGTCACCTGGAGATGTTAAAGAAGAAAGCCGATCATTCTAGCAGAAAACTTTGGCGGCAGAAGTGTCACATTTGCTTTCATGGCGTTACGTCTGTCGGTTCTGTAAGATCGAAGGCCCTGATTCCTGCATCTGTGAGCACAACACCTTGCTGCAAAATATTCGTGTTGTTCTGGTCAATACCAGCCACCCCGGCAACATCGGCGGCGCTGCGCGTGCCATGAAAAACATGGGCTTGTCGCGTCTGGTGCTGGTGCAGCCGAAAGAATTCCCCGCCGTGGATGCCAGTGCCCGTGCCTCGGGCGCCGACGATGTGCTGGATAACGCCCAGGTGGTCGACAGCCTTGAACAGGCGCTGGTCGGCTGCAACCTGGTGATGGGCACCAGCGCCCGCGAGCGCAGCATCCCGTGGCCGTTGATCGGCCCGCGCGAGTGCGGTGCCAAGGCGGTGGAGCATGCCAATGGTGGCGAAGAAATCGCCCTGGTGTTCGGGCGCGAACACGCCGGCCTGACCAACGAAGAACTGCAGCGATGTCACTTCCACGTGCACATTCCCTCCAACCCCGACTTCAGTTCGCTGAACCTGGCCGCTGCCGTGCAGGTGCTCTCCTATGAGGTGCGCATGGCCTGGCTGGCTGGCGGTGCAGCGCCGGAAAAAGTCGAGAAGGTTGACGCCAGCGAGCTGGCGACCATGGACGAAATGGAGCTGTTCTACGACCACCTGGAAAAAACCCTGGTGGGCATCGGCTTCCTCGACCCGGAAAAACCCAAGCACCTGATGCCGCGCTTGCGCCGGCTGTATGGGCGGGTGGCGGTCGAGCGTTCGGAAATGAGCATTTTGCGCGGCATCCTTACCGAGACCCAGAAAGTGGTCCGGGGTGAGCCGCATAAACGGAAGGACTGACAGATGTTCGAACGCCTGCGTGAAGATATTCAAAGCGTTTTCCACCGTGACCCGGCTGCGCGCAATGCCTTCGAGGTGCTCACCTGCTACCCCGGCATGCATGCCATCTGGTTGCACCGCCTCGGCAACGCCTTGTGGAAGCGTGATTTCAAGTGGCTGGCCCGGCTGGTGTCCAACTTCGGCCGCTGGCTGACCGGTATCGAGATCCACCCGGGCGCCACCATTGGCCGGCGCTTCTTCATTGACCACGGCATGGGTATCGTCATTGGCGAAACCGCCGAAATCGGCGACGACGTCACGCTTTATCAGGGCGTGACCCTGGGCGGCACCAGCTGGAACAAAGGCAAGCGCCACCCCACCCTGGAGAACGGCGTGGTGGTAGGGGCGGGGGCTAAAGTGCTGGGCCCGTTCACGGTCGGTGCCGGCGCCAAGATTGGTTCGAATGCAGTGGTGACCAAGGCGGTGCCAGCGGGAGCCACGGCGGTGGGCATCCCGGGGCGGATCATCGTCAAGAGCGAAGACAACGAAGTCGAGGCCAAGCGCAAGGCCATGGCCGAGAAGATCGGCTTCGATGCCTACGGCGTCAGTGGCGACATGCCCGACCCGGTGGCGCGTGCCATCGGCCAGATGCTCGACCACTTGCAAGCGGTCGACGAGCGGCTGGAGGGTATGTGTGGCGCCCTGACCAAGATGGGTAGCGACTACTGTGCCAAGGAGCTGCCAGCCCTGCCGGAAGATGATTTTGCCGAGGAGGCCAAGGTGGCCCAGCGCGACACTCAGTCGCATTGATTGCGCCGCACTGAAATCATAGTGACATACGGGGCGTGTGCTCACGCCCCTCGTCTGCTACACTCGCGCCCGCCTCCCCGATGCAAACCCGACTAAAGCACTAGGTCTTATAGTTGACTTAAATGCTCGGGAATCGCATACTCGCACACATCCCGAAACTCCCGTGGTACCCAATAGCCATGCGACTGACTACCAAAGGCCGATACGCCGTGACCGCCATGCTTGACCTGGCGTTGCACGCGCAGCATGGGCCGGTGTCTTTGGCCGATATTTCCGAGCGCCAGGGCATTTCCCTCTCTTATCTGGAACAGCTGTTCGCCAAGCTGCGCCGCAGCAGCCTGGTTTCCAGCGTGCGCGGTCCAGGCGGTGGCTACCAGCTGTCGCGGGGCATGGAAACCATCCAGGTGGCCCAGGTCATCGATGCGGTCAACGAATCGGTCGATGCTACCCGTTGCCAGGGCCTCGGGGACTGCCATGCCGGTGATACCTGCCTGACCCACCACCTGTGGTGCGACCTCAGCCAGCAGATCCATGAATTCCTCAGCGGCATCAGCCTGGCCGACCTCGTCATGCGCCGTGAGGTGCAGGAAGTCGCCCAGCGCCAGGACTTGCGACGTGTCGCAGGCCGAACCGCCCAGCTGGACAAGATTGAGACGTCCGCCGTCGATTGATCCCCCAGGGACGATGAGCGACGCCACCGCCTGATAGGAGAGACAAATGAAGTTGCCGATCTACCTCGATTACTCCGCGACCACTCCGGTCGACCCACGCGTGGCCCAGAAGATGGCCGACTGCCTGCTGGTCGACGGGAACTTCGGTAACCCGGCTTCGCGCTCCCACGTCTTCGGCTGGAAGGCCGAGGAAGCGGTCGAGAACGGTCGTCGCCAGGTTGCCGAGCTGATTAACGCCGATCCGCGCGAAATCGTCTGGACCAGCGGTGCCACCGAGTCCGACAACCTCGCACTGAAAGGCGTCGCGCACTTCTATCAGACCAAGGGCAAGCACATCATCACCTCCAAGATCGAGCACAAGGCGGTCCTGGATACCGCTCGCCAGCTGGAGCGTGAAGGTTTCGAAGTCACCTACCTTGAGCCAGGCGAAGACGGCATCGTCACCCCGGCCATGGTAGAAGCGGTGCTGCGCGACGACACCATCCTGGTCTCGCTGATGCACGTGAACAACGAAGTCGGCTCGATCAACGACATCGCCGCCATCGGTGAACTGACCCGCTCGCGCGGCGTCCTGTTCCACGTCGATGCCGCCCAGTCGGCCGGCAAGGTCGAAATCGACCTGCAAAAACTGAAAGTCGACCTGATGTCGTTCTCGGCGCACAAGGTCTACGGCCCTAAAGGTATCGGCGCGCTGTACGTCAGCCGCAAGCCGCGTGTACGCCTGGAAGCCATCATTCACGGCGGTGGCCATGAGCGCGGCATGCGTTCGGGCACCCTGCCAACTCACCAGATTGTCGGCATGGGCGAAGCCTTCGCCATCGCCAAGCAGGAAATGGCCGCAGAAAACGTGCGCATCAAGGCCCTGAGCGACCGCTTCTTCAAGCAGGTTTCGGACCTTGAAGAGCTGTACGTCAACGGCAGCCAGACTGCCCGCGTACCGCACAACCTGAACCTGAGCTTCAACTACGTCGAAGGCGAATCGCTGCTGATGTCGCTGAAGGACATCGCCGTTTCGTCCGGTTCGGCCTGCACCTCCGCGTCGCTCGAACCTTCGTACGTACTGCGCGCCCTGGGCCGCAACGACGAGCTGGCGCACAGCTCGATCCGCTTCTCCTTCGGCCGTTTCACCACCGAAGAAGAAGTCGACTACGCCGCGCAGAAAGTCTGCGAGGCCGTCAACAAACTGCGTGAGCTGTCGCCGCTGTGGGACATGTACAAAGACGGCGTTGACATCTCCAAGATCGAGTGGGCCGCCCACTAAGCAGTCGCCGGCAAGAGCGGCTCCCTGATGAGGAAGGAATTGCACCATGGCATACAGTGAAAAGGTCATCGACCACTACGAAAACCCACGCAACGTCGGCAAGATGAATGCCGAAGACCCAGACGTTGGCACCGGCATGGTCGGCGCCCCGGCGTGCGGTGACGTAATGCGTCTGCAAATCAAGGTCAACGAGCAGGGCGTTATTGAAGACGCCAAGTTCAAGACCTACGGCTGCGGTTCGGCCATCGCTTCCAGCTCCCTCGCCACCGAGTGGATGAAGGGCAAGACCCTGGACGAGGCCGAGACCATCAAGAACACCCAGCTGGCCGAAGAACTGGCGTTGCCGCCGGTCAAGATCCACTGCTCGGTACTCGCTGAGGACGCCATCAAGGCAGCCGTACGCGATTACAAGCAGAAGAAAGGCTTGATCTAAGCCGCCTGTTGCGAGGTAAGGAGTCCTGATGGCTATCAGCATGACAGAAGCCGCCGCCAACCACATTCGCCGCTCCCTCGACGGGCGCGGCAAGGGTGAGGGCATTCGCCTGGGCGTGCGCACCACCGGTTGCTCGGGCCTGGCCTACGTGCTGGAGTTCGTTGACGAACTGGCGGACGAAGACCAGGTGTTCGAGAACCATGGCGTGAAGGTGATCATCGATCCCAAGAGCCTGGTCTACCTCGACGGCACCGAGCTGGATTTCGTCAAGGAAGGGTTGAACGAAGGCTTCAAGTTCAACAACCCCAACGTGCGCGGTGAGTGTGGCTGCGGCGAAAGCTTCAACGTTTGAGGCTGGCTGTGGGTACTCCTTGTCATTACGCATTGTTTGACCTCCAGCCAAGCTTCCGCCTGGACCTCGACAAGCTGGCCACTCGCTACCGCGAGTTGGCCCGCGAAGTCCATCCCGACCGCTTTGCCGACGCCTCCGAGCGTGAGCAGCGTGTAGCGCTGGAAAAGTCCGCAGCCCTCAACGACGCTTACCAGACACTGCGCAGTGCGCCGCGTCGCGCCCGCTACCTGCTGGCCATCAGCGGCCATGAAGTGCCTCAGGAAGTCACGGTCCACGACCCGGACTTCCTGTTGCAGCAGATGCAGTGGCGCGAAGAGCTCGAAGAGTTGCAGGACGAAGCCGACCTTGACGGCGTGGGTGTGTTCAAGCGGCGCCTGAAGGCTGCCCAGGACACCCTGAACGAGGACTTTGCCGCCTGCTGGGATGCCCCAGGCGAGCGCGAAAAGGCCGAGCGCCTGATGCGCCGCATGCAGTTCCTCGACAAGCTCGCCCAAGAAGTGCGCCAACTGGAAGAGCGCCTCGACGATTAACCCGGTGTCGCCCGTGATGGCACCTAAGGTATTCAGATAAGCATGGCCCTACTGCAGATTGCCGAACCCGGTCAAAGCCCTCAGCCGCACCAGCGCCGCCTGGCGGTGGGGATCGACCTGGGTACCACCAACTCTCTGGTCGCCGCATTGCGCAGCGGCCGTAGCGAGCCCCTGCCTGATGCGCAGGGTAACGTCATTCTGCCGTCCGCGGTGCGCTACCTTGAAGGGCGCAACGAAGTGGGGCAGGCCGCACGTGATGCCGCTTCCAGCGACCCGCTGAACACCGTGCTGTCGGTCAAGCGCCTGATGGGGCGCGGCCTGGCCGACGTCAAGCAACTGGGCGAGCAGCTGCCATACCGCTTTGTGGGTGGCGAGTCGCACATGCCGTTCATCGACACGGTGCAGGGGCCGAAAAGCCCGGTGGAAGTGTCCGCCGATATCCTCAAGGTGCTGCGCGAGCGCGCCGAAGCGACCCTGGGTGGTGAGCTGGTAGGCGCGGTGATCACCGTGCCGGCCTATTTTGACGACGCCCAGCGCCAGGCCACCAAGGACGCTGCGCGCCTGGCAGGCCTGAACGTGCTGCGCCTGCTCAATGAGCCGACCGCGGCAGCCGTGGCCTATGGCCTGGACCAGAACGCCGAAGGCGTGGTGGCCATCTATGACCTGGGCGGCGGTACCTTCGATATCTCCATCCTGCGCCTGACCGCTGGCGTGTTCGAAGTGCTGGCCACTGGTGGCGATACTGCCTTGGGCGGCGACGATTTCGACCACGCCATTGCCGGCTGGATCATCGAGCAGGCTGGCCTGTCGTCCGACCTGGACCCGGCCACCCAGCGTGCGTTGCTGCAAACAGCATGCGCCGCCAAGGAAGCCCTGACCGACGCCGATGTGGTCAGCGTCAGCCATGGCGCCTGGCAGGGCGAACTGAGCCGCGCCGCCTTCGAAGCCATGATCGAGCCGCTGGTTGCCCGCAGCCTCAAGGCCTGCCGCCGCGCCGTGCGCGACAGTGGCGTGGAGCTGGAAGAAGTCAGTGCGGTGGTCATGGTGGGTGGCTCGACCCGCGTTCCGCGAGTGCGTGAAGCCGTGGGCGCGCTGTTCGGCCGTACCCCGCTGACCTCGATCGACCCTGACCAGGTGGTGGCCATCGGTGCCGCCATTCAGGCCGACACCCTGGCCGGCAACCGCCGCGAAGGTGGCGAACTGCTGCTGCTCGATGTCATCCCGCTGTCGCTGGGTCTTGAGACCATGGGCGGGCTGATGGAGAAGGTGATCCCGCGCAACACCACCATTCCGGTGGCGCGTGCCCAGGAGTTCACCACTTATAAAGATGGCCAGACGGCCATGATGATCCACGTCCTGCAGGGCGAGCGCGAGCTGATCAGCGACTGCCGCTCGCTGGCCCGTTTCGAACTGCGCGGCATTCCGGCCATGGTTGCCGGTGCGGCGAAAATCCGCGTCACCTTCCAGGTGGATGCCGACGGCCTGCTCAGCGTTGCCGCCCGCGAACTGGGCTCGGGCGTGGAAGCCAGCATCCAGGTCAAACCGTCCTACGGCCTGACCGACGGCGAAATCGCCCGCATGCTGAAGGATTCCTTCGAGCACGCAGGTTCCGACAAGCACGCCCGCCAGCTGCGCGAGCACCAGGTGGACGGCGAGCGCCTGCTTGAAGCGGTACAGGGCGCTCTGGACGCCGACGGTGAGCGCCTGCTCAGCAGTGACGAGCGCGAAGCCATCGAATTCCAGATGCAAGAACTACGTGATTTGCTGGCCGGCACCGATGGCGCAGCCATCGAGCAACAGACCAAGCGTCTGTCGCAGGTGACCGACGCATTTGCCGCCCGTCGCCTTGATTCGACGGTCAAAGCCGCACTGGCCGGGCGCAACCTGAATGAGATCGAGGAGTAACCGATGCCGCTGGTGACATTCCTGCCGCATGAGAAGTTCTGCCCCGAGGGGCTGACCGTGGAGGTGCCGACCGGGACCAACATCCTGGAACTGGCCCACGACCATCACATCGAGATGGAAAGTGCCTGCGGCGGCGTCAAGGCCTGTACCACTTGCCACTGCATCGTGCGCAAGGGTTTCGACTCGCTGGAAGAAGCCGACGAGCTGGAAGAAGACATGCTGGACAAGGCCTGGGGCCTGGAAGCGCAGTCGCGGCTTGGTTGCCAGGTGGTCGTCGCTGACGAAGACCTGACCATCGAGATCCCCAAGTACTCGCTCAACCACGCCGCTGAAGCGCCGCACTGAGGTTTGCACCATGAGCCTGAAATGGATTGATGTACTTGAGATCGCCATTCAGCTTGCAGAAAGCAAGCCTGAGGTCGATCCTCGTTATGTGAATTTCGTAGACCTGCACCGCTGGGTGCTGGCATTGCCAGAGTTCAGCGACGATCCGTCACGCGGCGGTGAGAAAGTGCTCGAGGCCATCCAGGCTGCCTGGATCGACGAAGCCGACTAAGCGTCACTTGCAGGTTAGGCAATCCCCCGGAACCCGCGTATAATTCGCGGGTTTAATTTTTCGTGTCACTCATATTCTGGAGTTTTCCATGGCTGTTCAACGTACTTTCTCGATCATCAAGCCTGACGCCGTTGCCAAAAACGTCATCGGCAAGATCACCACTCGCTTCGAAGAAGCCGGCCTGAAAATCGTTGCCTCGAAAATCAAGCAACTGTCCAAAGCCGAAGCCGAAGGCTTCTACGCTGAGCACAGCGCTCGCGGCTTCTTCGGTGACCTGGTTGCCTTCATGACTTCCGGCCCGGTTGTTGTTCAGGTTCTGGAAGGCGAAAACGCCATCGCTCTGAACCGTGAGCTGATGGGCGCTACCAACCCTAAAGAAGCTGCTGCCGGCACCATCCGTGCTGACTTCGCCGAGTCGATCGACGCCAACGCCGTTCACGGTTCGGACTCCGAAGCTGCTGCTGCTCGCGAAATCGCTTACTTCTTCGCTGCTACCGAGGTAACCACTCGCTAAGCGAAAGCTTACGGGTGAGGGTGAATCCATGACGACATCTACTGGCAAAATCAACCTGTTGGGTCTGACCCAGCCGGAAATGGAACAATTCTTCGACTCGATCGGGGAAAAACGCTTCCGTGCCGGCCAGGTGATGAAATGGATTCACCATTTTGGCGTGTCCGACTTTGCGGCCATGACCAACGTAGGCAAGGTCTTGCGCGAAAAGCTCGAGGCCGTTGCCGAGATTCGGCCTCCGGAAGTGGTCAGTGAAGACATTTCCGCCGACGGTACCCGCAAGTGGGTGATCCGCGTTGCCTCCGGCAGCTGCGTCGAGACCGTCTACATTCCTACCGACGACCGCGGCACCTTGTGCGTATCGTCGCAAGCCGGCTGTGCCCTGGACTGCAGTTTCTGCTCCACCGGCAAGCAAGGCTTCAACAGCAACCTCACTGCCGCCGAAGTGATCGGCCAGGTGTGGCTTGCCAACAAATCCTTCGGGACCGTCCCTGCCAAAGTCGACCGCGCGATTACCAACGTGGTGATGATGGGCATGGGCGAGCCCTTGCTGAACTTCGACAACGTCATCGCCGCCATGAAAATCATGATGGATGACCTGGGCTATGGCATTTCCAAGCGTCGCGTCACCCTGTCCACCTCGGGCGTGGTGCCGATGATCGACGAACTGGCCAAGCACATCGACGTGTCGCTGGCCCTGTCGCTGCACGCACCGAACGACGAGCTGCGCAACAAGCTGGTACCGATCAACAAGAAGTACCCGCTGAAAGTGCTGCTGGAATCGTGCATGGGCTACATGTCCACCCTGGGTGGCAAGCGCGTGCTTACTGTCGAGTACACCCTGCTCAAGGACGTCAACGACCAGCCTGAGCATGCCGCACAGATGATCGAGTTGCTGCGCGACGTGCCGTGCAAGATCAACCTGATCCCGTTCAACCCGTTCCCGCATTCGGGCTACGAGCGGCCAAGCAACAACGCCATTCGTCGCTTCCAGGACCTGCTGCACCACGGTGGCTTCAACGTCACCACGCGCACCACCCGTGGTGACGATATCGATGCTGCCTGCGGTCAGCTGGTCGGCCAGGTCAACGACCGCACCCGCCGTAGCGAGCGCTATATTGCCGTGCGCCAGCTTTCCGCAGACGTCGAGCTGCAAGACAGCGCCGCCAGCCACTGACCGGGACCTTGCCCATGAGCCTGCGCGCCGCGCTGTCGATCCTTGCGCTCTCGCTGCTGGCCGGCTGTGTGTCGGGCGGTGCGAGCGACCCCCTGGCCAGCCGCCAGGGCAGGGCGGAGGCGGGGCGGGCTTATGTGCAACTGGGCCTGGGGTATTTGCAACAGGGTTTGACCGAGCAGGCCAAGGCGCCACTGGGCAAGGCCCTGGCCCTCGACAGCACTGATGCCGACGCGCACGCGGCCCTGGCGCTGGTGTTCCAGGCAGAAGGTGAGCCGGCGCTCGCTGAAGCCCACTTTCGCAAGGCCTTGCAAGCCCGCGCCGGCGACACGCGAATGCGCAACAATTACGGCAGTTTCCTTTATGCTCAGGGGCGATTTGCCGAGGCCGAGCAGATGTTTCGCCTGGCCAGCGCCGATACCCTGTATCCTGAGCGCTCACGCGTGTACGAGAACCTGGGCCTGACTGCCCTGAAGCTCGATCGCCGCGACCAGGCGCATGCTTATCTGCTGAAAGCGTTGCAACTCAACCAGCGGCAACCGAAAGCGTTGCTGGAAATGGCTGAGTTGTCCTACGAAAACAGGCATTATGTGCCGGCCCGGGACTACTACGATCGTTTCAGCCAGTTGAGCGACCACGATGCCCGTAGCCTGCTGCTGGGCAGCCGCCTTGCCCGGGTGTTCGACGAGCAGGGCACACTGGCCGAGATGGGCCAGCAATTACAACGACTTTATCCCGGTACGCCGGAATATCAGCAATACCTGTCGGAGCAACGATGAACGCCGCGCATCCCGAAGTAGCAGTAGCGCCTGGCCAGAACCCCGGTGAGCTTTTGCGCCTGGCCCGTGAGAAACGGGACTGGTCTCAAGCCGAGGTGGCCCGCAAGCTCAACCTCACTGTCAGTTCGTTGAACCACGTGGAAACCGGCGCCTTCGACAAGCTGCCCGGGCATACCTTTGCCCGTGGCTACATCCGCGCCTATGCCAAATTGATGGAACTCGACCAGGCCGCCTTGGTAGAGGCCTTCGACCGCTACACCGGCACCCACGCCAAAGGCAGCGAGGTGCACTCGCTGGGCCGTATCGAAGAGCCGGTGCGCCTGTCGCACAACATCCTGCGCGGTGTCAGCCTGCTGTTGCTGGTGGCTGTGGTCGGTGGCGGCTTCGTCTGGTGGCAGGACCAGGGCAGCCTGCGTGGCAAAGACCTGGCCAAGATTGCTTTGGAGCACGTCGAAGTCGAAAGCGCCGACGGCACCACCCAGATTCACCCGCTCGATGAGCCTGAAGACCAGGCTGTATCCGCTGGCCAGCAAGCCGAAAGCGCACCGCTGGCGCTGGAGCAGGGCGCTGCCGAACAGCCCGCCGCCGCCGCTGAACAGGCCCCGGCAAGCCCGGCGCCAACCCTTGCTGCAGTGCCAGCGCCGACACCGGCCCAGCCAGCGCCCGCGCAACCTGCACCTGCTGCAGTGGCTACCCCGGTAGCACCGGCGGCTACCCCGGCACCGGCCGCTGTTGCACCTGCCGCACCGGCGCCGGTCGTGGCCGCCACCGAGCCAGCCGCAGTACCGGCTGGCAGCGCCAAGGTTGCCATCCAGTTCACCGCCGATTGCTGGACCCAGGTGTCCGATGGCAACGGCAAGGTGCTGTTCAGCGCCATCAAGCGCAAGGGGGACAACCTCGAACTGACCGGCAAGCCGCCGTTCGCGGTGCGCCTGGGCTTTGCCCGTGGTGCCCAGGTCAGCTACAACGGCCAGGCCGTCGATGTTGCCCCGTTCACCAGTGGCGAGACCGCTCGCCTGAAGTTGGGACAGTAAGTCATGCACGGCGAATCTCCGATCAAACGTCGCGAATCCCGCAAAATCTGGGTCGGCAATGTGCCGGTGGGTGGTGATGCGCCCATCGCGGTGCAGAGCATGACCAACACCGACACCAACGATGTGGCCGCCACGGTGGCGCAAATCCAGCGCCTGGTCGATGCCGGCGTGGACATCGTGCGCGTTTCGGTGCCGGACATGGACGCCGCCGAGGCGTTCGGCAAGATCAAGCAGCTGGTCAGTGTGCCGCTGGTTGCCGACATCCACTTCGATTACAAGATTGCCCTGCGTGTGGCCGAACTGGGCGTGGATTGCCTGCGCATCAACCCCGGCAACATCGGCCGTGAAGACCGTGTACGCGCCGTGGTCGATGCCGCCCGCGACCGTGGCATCCCGATCCGTATCGGGGTCAACGCCGGCTCCCTGGAAAAAGACCTGCAGAAGAAGTACGGCGAGCCGACCCCGGCCGCATTGGTCGAGTCGGCCCTGCGCCACGTCGAGCACCTCGACCGCCTGGACTTCCAGGACTTCAAGGTCAGCGTCAAGGCCTCCGACGTGTTCATGGCCGTCGAAGCCTACCGCCTGCTGGCCAAGCAGATCGTGCAGCCGCTGCACTTAGGGATAACCGAAGCCGGTGGCCTGCGTTCGGGGACGGTGAAATCCGCCGTCGGCCTCGGTATGCTGCTGGCCGAAGGCATTGGCGATACCATCCGTATCTCGTTGGCGGCCGACCCTGTCGAAGAAGTGAAAGTCGGCTACGACATCCTCAAGTCGCTGCACCTGCGCTCGCGTGGCATCAACTTCATCGCCTGCCCGAGCTGCTCGCGGCAGAACTTCGATGTGGTCAAGACCATGAACGAGCTGGAAGGGCGCCTTGAAGACCTGCTGGTGCCGCTGGACGTGGCAGTGATCGGTTGCGTGGTCAACGGCCCGGGCGAAGCCAAGGAAGCCCATGTAGGGTTGACCGGCGGTACACCGAACCTGATCTACATCGATGGCAAGCCTGCGCAGAAGCTGACCAATGACAACCTGGTCGATGAGCTGGAAAAACTCATCCGCCAGAAAGCGGCCGAAAAGGCCGAAGCCGACGCGGCGCTGATCGCCCGTGGCTGACACACAGAATTCGTAAGGACTATTCGTGAGCAAATCGCTGCAAGCCATCCGTGGCATGAACGACATCCTGCCAGAACAGTCGCCACTGTGGCGCTACTTCGAAGGCACCGTGGCCGGGCTGCTGGACACCTACGGGTACAGCCAGATCCGTACGCCGATCGTCGAGTTCACCGAGCTGTTCAAGCGCTCGATCGGTGAAGTGACCGATATTGTCGAAAAAGAGATGTACACCTTCGAGGACCGCAACGGCGATTCGCTGACCTTGCGCCCTGAAGGCACCGCCGCCTGCGTGCGTGCCGTGCTGGAGCATGGCATCACCGGCAATGGCCAGGTGCAGAAACTGTGGTACATCGGCCAGATGTTCCGCCACGAGCGCCCGCAGAAAGGCCGCTACCGCCAGTTCCACCAGATTGGCGTGGAAGTGTTCAACCTGGACGGCCCGGACATCGATGCCGAGCTGATCATGCTGACCTGGCGCCTGTGGGGCCTGCTGGGCATCCAGGACGCGGTCAAGCTGGAGCTCAACAGCCTGGGTACCAGTGAGGCCCGTGCACGCTACCGTGACGCGCTGGTCGAGTTCCTCTCGGCGCGCCTGGAGCAGCTGGACGAAGACAGCCAGCGCCGCCTGAAGAGCAACCCGCTGCGCATTCTCGACAGCAAGGACCAGAACACCCAGGCCGTCCTGGTGGGGGCGCCGAAGCTGGAAGACTACCTGGACGAAGCGTCCCGCGTGCACTTCGAAGGCCTGAAGGCCCGCCTGGACGCAGCCGGCATTCCGTTCGTGATCAACACCAAGCTGGTACGTGGCCTGGACTACTACAGCAAGACCGTGTTCGAGTGGGTCACCGACAAGTTGGGCGCCCAGGGCACCGTGTGTGCCGGCGGCCGCTACGACGGCCTGGTCGAGCAGATGGGCGGCAAGCCGACCACCGGCGTTGGTTTCGCCATGGGTATCGAGCGCCTGATCCTGCTGCTGGAAACCCTCGGCAAGGTGCCGGAGTCCATCAGCCGCCAGATCGACGTCTACCTGTGCGCCTTTGGCGAGCAGGCCGAACTGGCTGGGCTGCGCCTGTCCGAAGGCCTGCGTGACCGCCTGCCGGGCCTGCGCCTGGCGGTAAACGCCGGTGGTGGCAGCTTCAAGAGCCAGTTCAAGAAAGCCGACAAGAGTGGCGCGCTGTTCGCCCTGATCCTGGGCGATGACGAGCTGGCCAAGCAAGAAATCGGCTTGAAGCCCCTGCGTGGCCAGGGCGAACAACAGAACATTGCCTGGGATGCTCTGGCAGAGCACCTGGAAACCGCGATCGCGCAGGCGTAACGCGGTTCAATAACGAATAGGCGAAAAGGAGTATTGGGGTGTCGAGTACCGATGATGATGATCTGGCAGGCGTCAAGGACTGGTGGAACCGCAACGGCAAGCCGCTGCTGACCGGCGCATTGCTGGCCGGCGTGGTGGTATTGGGCTGGAATACCTGGCACAAGTACCAGAACAACCAGTCGCAAGGTGCCTCGCAGTTGTACCAGGCGTTGCTTGAGACCAGCCTGACGCCGACTGGCCAGCCAGACGCCTCCAAGGTCGCGGAACTGGCCGGCAAGCTCAAGAGCGAGTTCGGCGGTACTGCTTACGCCCAGTACGGCAGCCTGTTCGTGGCCAAGGTGGCAGTCGAGAGCGGCAAGCTCGACGACGCCGCTGCCGAGCTGAAAAGCGTGCTGGACAAGCCGGCCGACGTGACCTTGGGCGAGATTTCGCGCCAGCGCCTGGCTCGCGTGCTGGCCGCCCAGAACAAGGCCGAAGACGCCCTCAAGCTGCTTGACGGCGACGCCGACAAAGCCTTCCTGGCCAGCCGTGAAGAGTTGAAAGGTGACCTGCTGGTGCAACTGGGCCGTGCCGCCGATGCACACAGCGCTTACGAAAAAGCCAAGGCTGCGCTGTCCGATGACGCGGCAGTCGGTGGCCTGCAATTGAAGCTGGATGACCTGGCTAAAGGGGACGCGTAAGTGATCGGTTGGAAACATGCAGCAGTGCTGACCCTGGCCGTACTGGCCGCAGGTTGCAGCAGCAACAGCAAGAAGGAACTGCCTCCGGCCGAGCTGACCAAGTTCACCGAGGAAGTGGTGCTGAAGAAGCAGTGGAGCCGTTCGATCGGTGACGGCCAGGGTGAGACCTACAACACCCTGGTGCCGGCCATCGAGAACGACCGTATCTACGCCTCCGACGTCAACGGCGAAGTGTTCGCCCTGGACCGCATCACTGGCGATGTCGTGTGGAAGAAGGACCTGGAGCTGCAGGTTTCCGGCGCAGTTGGCGTGGGCTACGGCCTGGTCATGCTCGGCACCCTCAAGGGTGAAGTGATTGCCCTGGATTCCAGCACCGGTGAAGAGCGTTGGCGCTCCCGCGTGACCAGCGAAGTGCTGGCCCCGCCTGCCAACAACGGTGATGTGGTGGTGGTGCAAACCCAGGACGACCGCCTGATTGGCCTGGATGCCGCTACTGGCGACCGCCGCTGGATCTACGAAAACTCCCCGGCCGTGCTGACCCTGCGTGGCACCGGCGCGCCGATCGCCACCAACCGCCTGGCCGTCGCCGGCCTGTCCACCGGTAAAGTGGTAGCGGTGGACATCAACAATGGCGTACCCGTGTGGGAAAGCCGTGTGGCCATCCCCAAGGGCCGCTCCGAGCTGGACCGTGTGGTTGATATCGACGGCGGCTTGCTGCTGTCTGGTGGTACCCTGTACGTCAGCACCTACCAAGGCCGTGTAGCGGGCCTGGACCTGGAAAGCGGTCGCGAGCTGTGGCAGCGTGATGCTTCCAGCTATGTGGGCGTTGCCCAGGGCTTCGGTAACGTCTACGTCAGCGAAGCATCGGGTACCGTGGAAGGCGTGGATGAACGCTCCTCCAGCGCCCTGTGGAGCAACGACAGCATGGCTCGCCGCCAGTTGACCGCACCTGAAGTGTTCAGCAGCTACGTGGCAGTGGGTGACTTTGAAGGTTACTTGCACCTGCTGAGCCAGGTAGACGGCCGCTTCGTAGGCCGTGAGCGTATCGACAGCGATGGCCTGCGCGCCCGCCCACTTGTGGTCGGTGACACCATCTACGTCTTCGGCAACAGCGGCAAGCTCGAGGCACTGACCATCCGCTGAAGCTATGCTTGAAGCCTTGGCGGGCTTCAAGCCGCGGCGTAGGACACGCCGCCCGTACTCCGGCCGCTGCCTTGCAGCGGCCTTTGCATTTTCAAGAATTCGAGAGTGGAGAGCCGATGGTTCCCGTAATTGCCCTGGTGGGCCGCCCGAACGTCGGCAAATCCACCATGTTCAACCGCCTGACCAAAACCCGCGATGCCATCGTCGGTGACTTGTCGGGCCTGACCCGTGACCGCCAGTATGGCGATGCCAGCTGGCAGGGTCGTTCCTTCATCCTGATCGACACCGGCGGTATCACCGGTGACGAAGTGGGCATGGACGAGAAAATGGCCGAGCAGTCGCTCATGGCCATTGAAGAAGCCGACTACGTGCTGTTCCTGGTCGATGCCCGCGCCGGCATGACCGCCGCCGACCAGATGATTGCCGAGCACCTGCGCAAGCGCAACAAAGAGGCGATTCTGGTCGCCAACAAGATTGACAACATCGACGCCGACGTCGCCCGCGCCGAGTTCTCGCCGCTGGGCATGGGCAACGCCATTCCGGTGGCGGGCTCCCAGGGCCGTGGCATCAACGCGCTGATGGAGGCCGTGCTTGGCCACCTGCCGCGCGACCAGGTCGAAGAAGCCCTGGACGCCGAAGTCGCCGAAGGCGAAGAGGCCGTGCGCATCCCAGGCCCGAGCGAGAAAGATGGCATCAAGATCGCCATCATCGGCCGCCCGAACGTGGGTAAATCCACCCTGGTCAACCGCATGCTCGGTGAAGAGCGCGTGGTGGTCTATGACCAGCCGGGTACCACCCGTGACAGTATCTACATCCCGTTCGAACGCGATGACGAGAAGTACACCTTCATCGACACCGCCGGTGTGCGCAAGCGCGGCAAGATCCACGAGGAAGTCGAGAAGTTCTCGGTGGTGAAGACGCTGCAGGCGATCAAGGACGCCAACGTGGTGATCTTCGTCATGGACGCCCGCGAAGGTGTGGTGGACCACGACCTGAACCTGCTGGGCTTTGCCCTGGAAGCGGGCCGTGCCATCGTCATCGCACTGAACAAGTGGGATGGCATGCAGCCGGGCGAACGCGACTACGTGAAGACCGAGCTGGAGCGCCGGCTGTTCTTCGTTGACTTCGCCGACATTCACTTCATTTCTGCCTTGCATGGCACTGGCGTGGGCAACCTGTACAAGTCGGTGCAGGCCGCGTTCAAGTCGGCGGTAACCCGTTGGCCGACCAGCCGCCTGACGCAGATCCTGGAAGACGCCGTGAGCGAGCACCAGCCACCGCTGGTGAACGGTCGCCGCATCAAGCTGCGCTATGCCCACCTGGGGGGGGCCAACCCGCCGCTGATCGTGATTCACGGTAACCAGACCGAGAAGATTCCAAAGTCGTACTCGCGTTACCTGGAGAACACCTACCGCCGCGTGCTGAAGCTGGTCGGTACGCCGATCCGCATCGAGTACAAGGGCGGTGAGAACCCGTACGAGGGCAAGAAGAACACCCTCACCGACCGCCAGGTCAACAAGAAGCGCCGCCTGATGTCGCACCACAAGAAGGCCGAGAAGAAGCGCCGCGACAAGCGCTGATTCCGCGTCAGCCTCTTCGCGGGTAAACCCGCTCCCACAGGTACTGCACAGTTTTCGAAATCTGTGGTGTCCCTGTGGGAGCGGCTTTAGCCGCGAAGAGGCCCTTTGATCCAAAGCAATGCCCCTAATGTTTCAATCTTTTTCCTGACCGCTCGATCCGCTATGCTCGGACTCCACCCCGTGCCGGATACACCCCAGGAAAGAGGGCTCCATGATCCGCAGCAAACTGCCGAATGTCGGCACGACCATCTTCACCACCATGTCCCAGCTCGCCGTGCAAACCGGCGCGCTCAACCTGTCTCAGGGTTTTCCCGACTTCAACGGCCCTCGGGCTCTGCTCGATGCAGTGGGCCGGCATGTGGCTGCCGGGCATAACCAGTATTCGCCGATGACCGGCCTGCCGGCCCTGCGCCAGCAGGTGGCAGCCAAGGTCGAGCGCCTGTATGGCGCCAAGGTGGATGCGGACCAGGAAGTGACCATCACCCCCGGTGCCACCGAGGCGATTTTCTGTGCCATTCAGGCTGTGGTGCATGCGGGTGACGAGGTCATCGTCTTCGACCCTTGCTACGACAGCTACGAGCCGTCCGTGGAACTGGCCGGTGGCCGCTGCGTGCATGTGCAACTCAGCGACGGCGACTTCCGCATCGACTGGCAGAAGTTCAGCGATGCCTTGAGCCCGCGCACGCGCATGGTCATCCTCAACTCGCCGCACAACCCCAGCGGCGCGCTGATCACCCGCGACGACCTTGACCAGCTGGCAAAGCTTATTGCCGACCGCGATATTTACCTGGTCAGCGATGAAGTCTACGAGCACCTGGTGTACGACGGCGTGCGCCACGCCAGCGTGCTGGCCCATGAGCAGTTGTACCAACGCGCCTTCGTGGTCAGCTCGTTCGGCAAGACCTACCACGTGACCGGCTGGAAGACCGGCTACGTGATCGCCCCTCCGGCGCTGAGTGCGGAGCTGCGCAAGGTGCACCAGTACGTCAACTTCTGCGGCGTGACGCCATTGCAGTGCGCGCTGGCCGACTTCATGGCCGAGCACCCCGAGCACATCGATGAACTGCCGGCCTTCTACCAGGCCAAGCGGGACCTGTTCTGCGGCTTGCTGGACGGTTCACGGTTCAGCTTCACCCGCACGACGGGCACCTATTTCCAGCTGGTGGACTACTCGCAGATCCGCCCGGACCTGAACGATGTCGACATGTCGCTGTGGCTCACCCGTGAGCACGGCGTGGCGACCATTCCGGTGTCGGTGTTCTACCAGCATCCCATCCCCGAGCAACGCCTGGTTCGCCTGTGCTTTGCCAAACGAGAGGAGACGCTGCGTCAGGCAGCGGAACGACTATGCGCGATCTGAGCACACTGCCGAACCTGAAAGTAGCCCTGGTGCAAACCACCCTGGCCTGGCACGACCGCGAGGCCAACTATGCGCACTTCGAGGTGCTGCTGGAGCAGGTGGGCGAGGTGGACCTGGTAATCCTGCCGGAAATGTTCACCACTGGTTTTTCGATGCAATCGGAAAGCCTGTGCGAGCCGGAGAACGGCCCGACCTACAAGTGGCTGAAGGCCCAGGCGAAGAAATGTAACGCGGTGATTACCGGTAGCGTGATCATCCAGGCCGCTGACGGCAGCCACCGCAACCGCCTGCTGTGGGCGCGGCCGGACGGCGAAATCCTGCATTACGACAAGCGCCACCTGTTCCGCATGGCCGGTGAGCACAAGCACTACACCCCGGGCGAGCGGCAGGTCCAGTTCGAGCTCAAGGGCTGGCGAATTCGCCCACTGATCTGCTACGACCTGCGCTTCCCAGTGTGGAGCCGCGATGCCCAGGACACCGACCTGCTGCTGTACACCGCCAACTGGCCGGCTGCGCGCCGCCAGCACTGGAACCGGCTGCTGCCGGCGCGGGGGATCGAGAACCTGTGCTATGTGGCGGCGGTGAACCGGGTGGGTACGGATGGTAAAGGCTTTGCCTATTCGGGGGACAGCCAGGTGCTGGACTTCCAGGGCGAGAGCCTGCTCAGTGCCGGGGAAGCGGACGGGGTGTTTACAGCCGTGTTGAGTGCGGCGGAGCTGGCGGCTTACCGGGCCAAGTTCCCGGCCAACCTGGATGCCGATACCTTCGAGCTGCACTGACAACCTGTACCGGCCCTATCGCCGGCAAGCCAGCTCCAACAGGTACAGCACCCGGCCCGAGGGCAGTAGGGTACCTGTGGGAGCTGGCTTGCCGGCGATAGGGCCGGTACTGGCTACATCAATGATTGATCAGTAAACATCCCGTCGATACCGCCCATCTTCGATCAACTGCTGCACAGCGGCCTCCCCAAGCATACCGTTGAGCGCTGCATCCACCCCCGCAGCCATGCCTTGCAGGCTGCCGCAGACGTACACGCATGCGCCGTCAGCCACCCAGCGCTTGAACGCCTCGGCCTGCTGCAGCAACACATCCTGCACATACACCTTCTCGGCCTGATCCCGCGAAAACGCCAAGTCCAGCCGTGCCAAATCGCCACTATCCAGCCAACCTTGCAGCTCATCGCCACACAGCAGGTCATGCGCCCGGTTACGCTCGCCGAACAGCAGCCAGTTACGCTGCTCGCCAGCATTCACCCGCGCCCGGATCAGGCTACGCAGGCCGGCCAGGCCGGTGCCGTTACCGATCAGAATCATCGGTGCGGCACTTTCCGGCAGGTGGAAGCCGCTGTTACGCCGCAGGCGCAGGCTCAAGGTGCCGTTCAGCGGCAGGTACTCGGTCAGCCAGCCCGAGCCCAGGCCCAGGTGGCCATCGGCATGGCGTTCCTGGCGCACGATCAGCTCCAGCACGCCATCGCTGGCGATCGAGGCGATGGAGTATTCGCGGCTGCCGATCGGCACCAGTGCATCGATCAACGCCTGCGGCTGCAAGCCGATCAAGTGATCACGGCGTGCCGGCAACTGGCGGCCAGCGAGGGCCTGGGCCAGGGTTTCGCTCAGGCCATTCACCTGCACCTTGGCACTGGCGTCTAGCGCCAGGCCATTGAGGAAAGCGTCGACACGGGGCTGGCCATTGAGTGGCAGGATCTCCACCAGGTCGCCGGCCTCCCAGCTGGCAGGCGCTTGCGGTTGCAAGCCAAGCAGGTACACCGGCTGCCCTTGGCTGCCAGGGTTCAACAGTTCGCGGCGCACCAGTGACCAGTTGCCAAAGCTCGGCGGCTGCCAGGCGGCCACCGGCTGGGCGCCGGTTAGTTGCGCCAGTTCTTGCTGCCACTGCTGCAGCGCTGCCTGGTCGGCATTGTCCACTTCCACCGGGCTGAACGCGCTGCTGGCGCCGCGCTCACCCAGCCATGCCTGCAAGCGGCGGGCGAAGCCGCAGAAGTGCGGATACTGGCGGTCGCCGAGGGCGAGTACAGCGTAGCTGAGGTTGTTCAGCGCCCAAGGTTGGCCAAGTACCTTGCGCTCGAAGGCGCGGGCGCTGTCGGGGGCTTCGCCGTCGCCGAAGGTGCTGACCACGAACAGCGCGCGGCGGGCTTGGCGAAGGTCGTTTTCACCCAGTTCGGCCAGGGCGCGCACCTGTACCGGCATGCCCGCTGCTTGCAGCTGCCCGGCGCTCTGCCAGGCCAGTTGCTCGGCAAAGCCGCTTTGGCTGGCAAAACCGATCAGCCAGCTTTCGCCGCTGCCATCGTTGCTGGCAACGTTGCCTCGTGCCTCGCGCACCTGGCGCTTCTTGCGGCGGCGGTCGAGGTACAGCAGCCAGCCGGTGACGAAGAACAGCGGCATGGTCAGGCTGGCGATGGTGACGATGATGCGGCCCGGCAGGCCGAAGTATTCGCCAACGTGCAGGGCGTAGACGCTCTGCAGCAGCTGGGCCTTGAAGGACTTGTCGGTGTAACGGTCGTGGTTTTTCACCTGTCCGGTGGCTGGGTCCAGCACCAGGGTGTTGAAGGCGCGCGGGTGATCGGCGTTGTCCAGCAAGTAGAACAGGTTGGCAGGCTGGCCACCCGCTGGCGGCAGGCGCAGGTTATACATGGCCAGGCCTGGGCCGGCAGCGTTTTTGAGGTTGGCCCAGATTGCGTCGTAGTCGACCACCAGCGGCGGGGCGTTCTTGTCGACTTTCTGCGGCCCGTGGCGGCCACGGCCTTCGCCGCGTTTTTGTTGCTGGCCGGCGGCCGGCGCGTCGGCCAGCAGTTTGTTCAGGCCTTCGCGGTACCATTCATAGGACCAGAACAGCCCGGTCAAGGCGAACAGCAGATAGAACAGCAGGCACCAGGTACCGGCGACAGCGTGCAGGTCCCAGTTGAAGGCTCGGCCTTTCTTGGCCCAGTCGAAGGTCAGCCAGGTGCGCCAGTCCAGCGCCTTGCGCGGCCAGCGCAGGTACAGGCCGGAGAGGCAGAAGAACACCAGCATCAGGGTGCAGGCACCGGTAATCTGCCGGCCGGTGTCGCCCATGGCCAGGAAGCGGTGCAGGTTGAGCATGAGGTTGAAGAAGCCTTGCCCGGCCACTTCGCCCTTGAGTTCGCCGGTATAAGGGTCGGCATAGCGCAGCTCGCCACGGCGTTCGCCCGGTGGCGGCATGAAGAAGACCCGTGCGGCGTTACCTTCACGCACGTCGACCCACAGCATTGACACCTTGTCGTGTTGCTGGGCCTCTACACGCTGCACCAGTTCGGCTGGCGGCAGCACGCCTTCGGCGCGCACCTCTACCTTGAGCACATCGGCATTGAATGCGCGCAGCAGTTCTTCCTGGAACGAATACAAGGCCCCGGTGATGCCCATCAAGGCCAGCACCAGGCCAGCGGTGATGCCAAAGAACCAGTGCAATTGGAACAGCGTCTTCTTCACCACGTCTCTCACCTTGTGTTGCTGCCGCTACCTGCGCGGCGTGCATTATGCCTTGATACGCAAAAGCCCCGCTCACTGGAATGAACGGGGCTTTGGGTTGCTGCTTTAGAAGTGAACGCTGGTGGTCAACAGTGCAGTCCGCCCGGCCGCCTGGTTGGCGAAGTGGGTGGAGAAGGCCTTGTCGTAATACACCTCGTTGGTCAGGTTCTGCACGTTCAGCTGCAGGTCGACGTTCTTGGTCAGCTTGTAGGCGGCCATGGCGTCGTAGCGTACATAGCTGTCGACCATGGTGGTGTTGGCCACGCTGCCGTACACGTCATCCACGTAGAACGCACCACCACCGATGGTCAGCTTTGGTGTGATCGCGTAAGTGGTCCACAGGCTGGCGCTGTTGTTCGGCGTGTTCGGCAGCTGGTTGCCGTCGTTGGCCTTGCCCAGCGGGCCGCCGTCGATCTGGCGGGCCTGCATGTAGGTGTAGCCGGCGAACACCTGCCATTTGTCGGTCAGCTTGCCGCTGGCAGACAGTTCAATACCTTGCACGCGGGTTTCACCGACGTTCTCGTAGGTGTTGGTGTTGACCTGTACCCGGGCGTTTTCTTTCTCGGTGCGGAACAGCGCCGCAGCCAGAGACAGGCGCTCGTCAAGCAGGTTCCACTTGGTGCCGATCTCGTAGTTGGTGGTTTCTTCCGGCTCCATATCGCTGGCCAGCAGATTCCCGTTGCGGTCAGGTGTGCCACCCAGCGGGTTGCCTTCGGTACCTTCGCCGAGCATGGCGCCTGGTGGCGTAGCCGAGGTGGCGTAGGACACGTAGATGCTGCCGTTTTCGGCCGGCTTCCACACCAGACCCAGTTGGCCGGTCACGAACTCGCTGACGTCGTTGCCTTTGGCAGTGGTGGTGCCAGCGGCGTTGTAGGTTTTGTAGTCGGTGTCGAAGTGGTCGTATCGCAGGCCCATGTTGACCAGCCACTCGGGGGTCAGCTCCAGGGTATCGAACACGTAGATCGCACGGGTCTTGCTGTTGGTGGTGGTGCCAGCGTAGTTGCGCGAGATGGTGCCGTTCCACGGATCATCCGGGTTCGGGTTGCTCAGCGAGGTGCAGTTGTAGCCGCTGGTGGCGCCGATCATGCCCGGGGTGCAGTTGGTGTTGGCGCTGCCGCCTGGGACGGTGTCGGTGTCAACGGTGTAGCTGGAGCGCTCGCTTTCTTCGCGGCTCAGTTCGATACCGGTGGAGAAGCTGTTCTTCAGGCCACCGACGTAGAACTCGCCAAACAGGTCGGTCTGGTTGGTGGTGGTAGCGGTGTTGCCCACACGGGTGTTGGCCCGGCGCCATACGCTGCCGTTGTTGACGTTGCCCTTGCTGTCGTCAGGCTGGGTCAGGATGTAGTCCTGCATGCTGTTGCCGTGACGCAGGGTGTTCTTGATGGTCAGCGCGTCGGTCAGGTCGTGCTCGATGGCGAAGGTGGCGATGTCCACGCGGGTCTTGCGGAAGTCGCGACCGGTCAGGCCGTAGAAGTTGTCGCTGTCGCCGCCGTCATCCGGTTTGCTCGGGTGCGCCGAGGTGCGCCCGCCGCTGCCATTGGTCGGGATGGTGTACGGAATGCCCGAATCCGGCAGGTCGTCGCTTTCCAGGTGGTAGTAGTCAAGGTTGACGCGGGTCGGCGTGCCCAGGCCGAATGCCAGCGACGGGGCGATACCCCAGCGGTCGTAGTTGACCTTGTCGCGGCCGGCGACGTTGCTTTCGTGGGTCATCAGGTTCAGGCGGCCGGCAACGGTATCGCTGAACTGGTAGTTGCCATCGAAGGTGTAGCGCTGGGTCTGGTCGCTGCCCCAGGTCCAAGCACCGTCCAGCGAGTTACCCAGATGCGCACGCTTGCTCACCAGGTTGATGGTACCGCCGGCAGCGCCACGGCCACCGATGGCCGAGTTAGGGCCTTTGGCCACTTCCACCGATTCGATGGCGAAGATTTCGCGGGTTTGCGCGCCAGTATCACGCACGCCGTCCAGGTAGGTATCGCCCTGGGCGTCGAAGCCACGGATGAACGGGCGGTCGCCTTGCGGGTTGCCGCCTTCGCCGGCACCGAAGGTAATGCCCGGCACAGTGCGCAGTGCGTCCTGCAGGGTCAAGGCATTGGTGTCCTTGATCACTTGCTGCGGGATCACGGTAACCGAGCGCGGGGTGTCTACCAGCGGCGCGGTGTACTTCTGCGAGGAGGCCTTTTCGACCTTGTAATCGGTGCTGGCTTGTTCAGCCTTGCCATTGACGCTGGTGGCGTCGAGGGTAATGGCGCTGTTCGCGGCCGGGTCGGCGGCGTAGACCGACGTGGCGCTAAGGGCGACACCGATGGCAGACACGATCAGGCGTGGTGAGCTCACTGCAGATGGTACGGACTGGCGCATTGCTAAGGACCTTCCCCAAGGTGTTGAGGCGGCGGATCTTAATGTAAGCAATTGTGACTCACAATTGAGAGTCGTTACCATTCGTGAAGAATTTACAATCTTTACAATTTGCCTTTACGGTTTCATACAGCTGAAACGTCTTAAGCGGCGAATGGGGCTTGTGCAGCGCAAAAGGGAATCAATATCATTGGCGCCTTTACACTTCCTAACGGTGCTGCTGCCATGCTGCTTCACATCCCAGGCCTGTTCGACGCTGATGAGCTGGCCCGTATCCGCGAGGCGCTGGAGCAGGCCGACTGGGCTGATGGCAAGGCTACGGCTGGCTACCAGTCGGCCAAGGCCAAGCACAACCTGCAGTTGCCGGAAGGGCACCCGCTGGCCAAGGAGATTGGCAGCGCGCTGATCGACCGGCTGTGGAAAACCCCGCGCTTCATGTCGGCGGCCTTGCCACACAAGGTGTTCCCGCCGCTGATCAACTGCTACCGCGAAGGCGGCAATTTCGGCTTCCACATCGACAACGCCCTGCGCCAGCCCAAGGGCAGCCCGGAGCGGGTGCGTACCGACCTGTCTTCCACGCTGTTCCTCAGCGACCCGGACAGCTACGACGGTGGCGAGCTGGTGATCCAGGACACTTACGGCGTGCAGCAGGTCAAGTTGGCCGCCGGTGACCTGGTGCTGTACCCCGGTACCAGCCTGCACAAGGTAAACCCGGTAACCCGTGGCCAGCGTTACGCCGCATTTTTCTGGACCCAGAGCCTGGTGCGTGAGGACAGCCAGCGGACGCTGTTGTTCGAGATGGATAACGCTATCCAGCAATTGACTGCCGATGTGCCGGACCATCCGTCGCTGCTGCAACTGACCGGCACCTACCACAACCTGCTGCGCCGCTGGGCCGAGGTCTGAGCCGTGTCCTACCAGTTGCGACGTGAGGAAGTGGTGGATGTGGCCGGTTTGCAGGCCATGCTGGAGGAAAGCCCCGGCAAGGCCGCGCAAGCGATTCTGGCGGCGGCGGGGCAGGGCGCGGTCGAGGCGCAGTTGCTGCTAGGCCAGATCCTGCTGGATGGCCGCGGTATCGAAGAAGATGCCACCGTGGCCCGGCGTTGGTTTGGCATCGCCGCACAGGGTGGCAGTGCCATGGCGCACAACATGCTCGGGCGTTGCCTGGAGCATGGTTGGGGCGGTGAGCCGAGCCTGACGCAGGCGGCCATCCACTATGCGCGTGCCGCCGACGCGGGACTGGACTGGGGCCTGTACAACCTGGGCAACCTGTTGGCCACCGGACGTGGGGTGCCGGCCGATCAGGGGCAGGCCCTGATGTGCTACGAGAAGGCTGCGCAGATGGGGCATGCCAAGTCGATGAACCTGTATGGGCGTTACCTGGAGCAGGGCATTGCCACGGCACCCAGCCCGGCGCGGGCAGTGCGCTGGTATCGGCGCTCGGCCGAGGCGGGCGATTTTCGCGGGATGTTCAGCCTGGCGCTGGTGCTGGTCGAGCGTGGGCAAATGGCGGAGGCCGGGCAGTGGCTGGAGCGGGCGCGGGTTGAGGGGAACATGAATTTCCTGCGCGCTGCGTTGGTGACTTTGCAGAAAGCAGGACCGGTGTTGATGGCCTTTGCGGCAAGGTATGCCGAGGAAATCGAACGGCGCGGGGACTAAGGTTGCCTGTGCCGGCGATAGGGCCGGTACAGGAAAGCACAAATGAAAACGGGGCCTCGCGGCCCCGTTTTGCATTACAGGTAGTAAGCCTTCAGCGGCGGGAAGCCGTTGAATTCCACCGCGCTGTAGCTGGTGGTGTAGGCGCCGGTCGACAGCCAGTACAGGCGGTCACCGATGGCCAGGTTCAGCGGCAGGCCGTACTTGTAGTTTTCGTACATGATGTCGGCGCTGTCGCAGGTTGGGCCGGCGATGACCACTTCTTCGGCTTCGCCTTTCTTCTCGGTCCAGATCGGGAACTTGATGGCTTCGTCCATGGTTTCGATCAGGCCGGAGAACTTGCCCACGTCGGTGTAGATCCAGCGCTCGACGGCGGTACGCGACTTGCGCGCCACCAGCACCACTTCGCTGACCAGGATACCGGCGTTGGCAATCAGCGAACGGCCTGGCTCCAGGATGATTTCCGGCAGCTCGTCACCGAAGTCTTCCTTCAGGAAGCGGATGATTTCTTCAGCGTAGGTTTCCAGGCTGTTGGTACGGGTGATGTAGTTGGCCGGGAAGCCGCCACCCATGTTGATCAGCTTCAGCTCGATGCCGTCTTCTTCCTTCAGGCGCTCGAAGATCACCTTGACCTTGGCAATGGCAGCATCCCACACGCTGATGTCGCGCTGCTGCGAGCCCACGTGGAACGAGATGCCGTAAGGCACCAGGCCCAGGTCGCGGGCGAGGATCAGCAGGTCCATGGCCATGTCGGTCTGGCAGCCGAACTTGCGGGACAGCGGCCAGTCAGCCGTGGTCGAGCCTTCAGTCAGGATACGCACGTACACTTTCGAGCCCGGTGCGGCCTTGGCGATGTTGCGCAGGTCGGCTTCGGAGTCGGTGGCGTACAGGCGCACGCCCTTCTCGTAGAAGTAGCGGATGTCCTTGGACTTCTTGATGGTGTTGCCGTAGCTGATACGGTCGGCGCTGACGCCACGGCCCAGCACTTTGTCCAGCTCGTAGATCGAGGCGATGTCGAAGCTCGAACCTTTCTCTTTGAGCAGGTCGATGATTTCGACGGCCGGGTTGGCCTTGACCGCGTAGTACACCTTGGCGAATTCGAAACCGGCGCGCAGGTCGTCATAGGCCTGGCTGATCATCTGGGTATCGATGAGTACGAACGGGGTTTCCTGCTTGTCGGCGAACGCCTTCATTTTCTGGAAGGTGTCACGCGCGAAATAGTCTTCGACCTGGATCGACATGCTCAGGGACTCCATGGGCAAACTGAAAGAATAAGTGGCTGCAAACTGAACGTCCTCCGTATCCCCACTTTGGTTCGCCTACTCAGTACTTGAGCCGGATGGATCGTTTCCAGCATGGACGTTCGGCGCGCACTTTAGGGCGTGAAGAATGCAGAATCAACAGGTAATCCGGGCGTGATCGGCGTGGATCGACGACCAGCCATTTGAATAACCGACCCATGTGACCGGCTGATGTTCCCCACGATGTTTCAAGCGTTAAATATTGTGGAATAGACCGTATTGGCTCCTTCGCGGGCGCGCCCGCTCCCACAGGCATCGCGCGCTTTGTGTGGGAGCGGGCGTGCCCGCGAAAGGGCTTCAGGTGTTCATATTTATGGCCACATTTTCCTGGTACCCACGTACAGGAAATCGCGCATAAATTTTTTGTTACCGACTGGCGGATTTGCTGGTTTTGATGAGAAACATTACTATTCGCACCCTTATCTGCCTCCCTGATGACCCCCGACCGTGTCCGGACACAAAGGCTTCCTCGACCATTACCATGAGCTGATCGGCACCTGGACGCGCAAACTGCGCAGTCGTCAGCAGGCCGAGGACCTCACCCACGATGCCTTTGTCCGGGTACTGGAAAACCCGCGCGAACAGGTTGAGCAGCCGCGCGCCTATCTGCACCAGACCGCACGCAACATTGCCGTGGATGGCTTCCGCCGCGAAGACCGCCGCCAGGCCCTGGAACTGGAAACCTTCGACGAGGGCAGTGGCGGCAGTGGCGACCCGGAGGCCTACGTGCAAGCCCTGGAGCTGGCCGACAGCGTCGAGCGGGCACTGGCCCAGTTGCCGCTCAACTGCCGGCAGGTGTTCATCTGGCAGAAGCTCGAAGGCCTGACCCAGGCCGAAATCGCCGAGCGCATGGGGCTGAGCAAGAACATGGTCGAAAAGTATATGATCCGCACGCTCCGGCATTTGCGTGAGCATCTGGATGTGTCGGCATGAAGCGTCAGGAGACCTTTTCGATGAAACAGCACGGTACCGATACCGTCCGCGAGCAGGCGGCCGCATGGTTTGCCCGCGTGCAGGATGCGCCTCGGGATGCCGGGTTGCAGACCCAGTTGCGCGCCTGGCTGGTGAGCGACGAGCGCCACCGGGAAGAGTACGAACACCTCAACCGCGTGTGGCAGGCCGCCACCTTCATTCCACGTCAGCGCCTTGAAGCGCTGTGCCAGCCAGACCCGGTGCAGCAACTGCCACGTCGGCGTTTCGTGCGTCAGGCCTTGGCCGCCAGCGTGGCGGTGTTGGCGTTGGGCCTGGGCTGGGGGGGCTGGCATTATCAGCAACTGAACCATCAGGGCAGCCTGCAGACTGCCTTTAACGAGCGCCGCCAGGTTGAGCTGCCGGATGGCACGCACCTGGAACTCAATGGCAACACACAGGTGCAGGTCGATTTCAGCGCCGGCCAGCGGCATATCCGCCTGAGCGCCGGTGAGGTGATGTTCAGCGTCGCCCACGACAGCGCCAGGCCGTTCGTGGTCGATACTGCCCAAGGCAGCGTGACCGTAACCGGTACCCGCTTTGATGTACGTCTGGACCCGGCCAGCACCCGGGTGGCAGTGGAGCAGGGCTCGGTGCGCGTGCAGGGCAAGGGGACTTCGCTGGCGCAGCTAACGGCCGGCCAGGGTTCGCATATCGATGCACAAGGCGTGGTTGCCGCACCTTATGCAGTCAACGCGGCTGCCGTAACGGCCTGGCGTCAGGGCAAACTGGTGTTCGATAACGCGACCCTGGCCGAGGTGGTGGCCGAAGCCTCGCGTTATCGCAGCCAGCCGCTACGGGTTGCCCCTGGGAAAGTCGCCCGGATGCGCCTGTCCAGCACCTTCAGCACTGACGATACTGACGCTCTGCTGCGGGCCTTGCCGAGCATCCTGCCGGTGGCCATCAAGGCCCATGAAGACGGCTCTCGCGAAATAATTGCGAAATAGATTCAGGTTTTTTTCCACTCGTTCGTCTTCCTCGCCAGCTGCAACTGCCAAGCATTTCCATTTGCACGCGGTTGGCGTTTATTCCGCATTCAGGATGTTTCGACGACGTGAACAACAACAAGCCTTTCCCACGCTTCCGCGCCCTGGCGCTGGCCCTGGCGGTCGGTGCCGTGGCCGTCAACAGCCAGGCTGCACAGGCCGGCAACACCATCCAGATCCAGGCCCAGCCGCTGGGTTCGGCGCTGAGCCAGCTTGGCCAGCAGACCAACCTGCAACTGTTTTTCAGCCCCGAGTTGGTGGCTGGCAAGCAGGCTCCGGCGGTGTCCGGCAACCTGGCGCCGGTGCAGGCGCTGCAACAGTTGCTGCAAGGCAGCGGGCTGACCTTCGAGATGTCCCAGGACACCGTCGTGGTAAAGCCGCTGCCGACTACCCTTGACCTGGGCAGTGGCAGCCTGGAGCTGGCGCCCACCGACATCAAGGTAGTCGGTGACTGGCTGGGCGATGCGCAGCAGAGCGTGGTGCAGAACCACCCCGGCGCGCGCACCGTGGTGCGCCGCGAGGCGATGGTAGAGAAGGGCGC
This sequence comes from Pseudomonas sp. RV120224-01b, assembly GCF_003208145.1. Classification (NCBI taxonomy): domain Bacteria; kingdom Pseudomonadati; phylum Pseudomonadota; class Gammaproteobacteria; order Pseudomonadales; family Pseudomonadaceae; genus Pseudomonas; species Pseudomonas sp. RV120224-01b. The sequence goes on from NZ_QKMQ01000010.1 coordinate 72,847, forward strand.
GATGAACGTGCGCGATGTGCTGCGCGGCATCCCGGGTGTGCAGGTGCAGGACTCCAACGGCACTGGCGGCAGCGACTTGTCGCTGAACGTGGGCGTGCGCGGCCTCACCTCACGCCTGTCGCCGCGCTCCACCGTGTTGATCGACGGCATCCCGGCCGCGTTCGCGCCGTATGGCCAGCCGCAGCTGTCGATGGCGCCGATTTCCTCGGGCAACCTCGACAGCATCGACGTGGTACGTGGTGCAGGCTCGGTACGCTATGGCCCGCAGAACGTGGGCGGGGTGATCAACTTCGTCACCCGGGCAATTCCGGAAAAGGCCTCGGCAGAGCTGTCCACCACCCTGGAAACCTCCCAGCACGGCGGCTGGAAGCACACCGAGTCGGCCTTCGTCGGCGGCACGGCAGACAACGGCATGGGTGTGGCACTGCTGTACACCGGCGTCAACGGCAACGGCTACCGTGAAAGCAACAACGGCAACGACATCGACGACGTTATCCTCAAGACCCACTGGGCGCCGACCGATGTCGACGAGTTCTGGCTCAACTTCCACTACTACGATGGCCGCGCCGACATGCCCGGTGGCCTGACCCAGGCCCAGTACGACAGCAACCCGTACCAGTCGCTGCGCGACTACGACTACTTCGCCGGTCGGCGCAAGGACGTGTCGTTCAAATGGCAACGCCAGCTCGACGATGCCACCCAGTTCGAAGTGCTGACTTATTACACCGACAGCTTCCGTGGCAGTGCCATCGCTTCGCGTGACATGAAGACCCTGTCGTCGTACCCGCGCAACTATCACACCTTCGCCATCGAGCCGCGTGTGTCGCGCATCTTCTTTGCCGGCCCGACCACCCAGGAAGTCAGCGTGGGTTATCGCTACCTGAAGGAAGCGATGCGTGAGCAGTCGACGCGCCTGGCGCTGATCGACAACGTGCCCACCGTGACCCCGACCTCCGACGGCCATGTGTTCCAGGACCGCAGCGGTGGCACCGAGGCCAGCGCCTACTACATCGACGACAAGATCGACGTGGGCAACTGGACCATCACTCCGGGCATCCGCTTTGAGCACATCAACACTGACTGGCGCGACCGCCCGGTGCTGGATGCCAACAACCGCCCGGTGGCGGAGAAGAAACGCAGCATCACCAGCAACGAGCCGCTGCCGGCGCTGAGCGTGATGTACCACATCTCCGACGCGTGGAAAGTGTTCGCCAACTACGAAACTTCGTTCGGCAGTTTGCAGTACTTCCAGCTGGGGCAGGGCGGGACAGGCAACAGCACGGCCAATGGCCTGGAGCCGGAAAAGGCCAAGACCTACGAAATCGGCACGCGTTATGACGATGGCGGTTTTGCCGGTGAGCTGACGGCGTTCTACATCGACTTTGATGACGAACTGCAATACATCAGCAACGACGTGGGCTGGACCAACCTGGGTGCGACCAAGCACCAAGGGATCGAGGCTTCTGTGCGCTATGACCTGGCCGGGCTGGACCCGCGCCTGGATGGCTTGTCGGTGAGCGGTGGCTACACCTTTACCCGTGCAACCTATGAAGGTGAGATTCCGGGCTTCAAGGGCCGTGACTTGCCGTTCTATTCACGTCAGGTGGCCACTGCCGGCGTGCGCTACGCGGTCAACCGCTGGACCTGGAACCTGGATGCCTACGCCCAATCCAAGCAGCGTGCGCCGGGCACCGGGATCAACGCCGATGGCAGCTTCAACGGTGACTACATCACCGAGCCGAGTGCGGATGGACAGTATGGCGATATTCCGGGTTACGTGACATGGCATGCCCGTGGCGGGTATGAGTTCGGGCCAGAGATGTCCAACCTGAAGTTGGCGGCGGGGGTGAAGAACCTGTTCGACAAGCAGTACTTTACCCGCTCCAGCGACAACAATGCCGGCATTTATGTGGGTGAGCCGCGGACCTTCTATGTGCAGGCCAGTGTAGGGTTCTGATCTGAGATCGCCGGGGCCGCCTTGCGGCCCATCGCAGGCAAGCCAGCTCCCACAGGTACAGCGCCAATCTCAAGGTTTGCGCTGTACTTGTGGGAGTTGGCTTGCCTGCGAAGGGGCGCAAAGCGCCCCCAGCGATTACGAAACCACCGCCTCAGCGGGCGAGACAATGCTGGTCTTCGCCCCACGCGACCGCCCCGAACTCAGGTAAGCCGCAATCGACTCCTGCGTCACCTCGCCCAAGAACACCTGCTCGGCATCCAGCACCGGCAACCACGCCCTATTAAATTCGTACATCCGCGACAGCAGGATGCGCAAATGCTCATCATGCGACGCCGTGGCATTGAACGGCCGCAGGAAGTCACCACAGGTGCCTTGCTGGCGGTGTATGTCGCGCCGGCGCACATACCCCAGCGCCTTGTTCTGCGCATCGGTCACCACCACATAGCGGCGGTCGTGTTCATCCAGCAGTTCCAGTGCATCGCTGACCGGCGTTTCCGGGCTCACCGACGGCGCGTTGTCCGCCGCATCCTCGGCACGTACCAGCAATAGGCGTTTGAGGGTGCTGTCCTGGCCAACGAAGTTGCTGACAAAGTCATCTGCCGGGTGCGCCAGCAGGGTGTCCGGGTGGTCCAGCTGCAACAGTTTGCCGGCACGGAAGATGGCGATCTTGTCGCCCAGCTTGATCGCCTCGTCGATGTCGTGGCTGACCATGATCACCGTCTTGTTCAGCGCCCGCTGCATCTCGAAGAACTCGTTCTGGATCATTTCGCGGTTGATCGGGTCGACCGCGCCGAACGGCTCGTCCATCAGCAGTACCGGCGCTTCTGCCGCCAAGGCGCGAATCACGCCGATGCGCTGCTGCTGGCCACCAGACAGCTCGCGCGGGTAGCGCTGCAGGTACTGCTTGGGCTCGAGCTTGATCATGTGCATCAGCTCGCGCGCACGCTCGTGGCACTTTTGCTTGTCCCAGCCGAGCAGGCGCGGGACCACGGTGATGTTCTCTTCGATGGTCATGTTGGGGAACAAACCGATCTGCTGGATCACATAGCCGATGTGCCGGCGCAGGGTCACTTCGTCCAGCCCGGTGGTGTCCTCGCCATTGATGAACACCTGGCCCGAGGTGGGCGTGATCAGGCGGTTGATCATTTTCAGCGTGGTGCTTTTGCCGCAGCCCGAGGGGCCGAGGAACACGCAGATTTCCCCTTCGTTGACGGTGAGGTTTACCGCGTCGACGGCTTTCACGTCCTTGCCGTTGACGTTGAAGGTTTTGCTGAGGTTCTTCAGTTCGATCATGAGCGCAGTCCTTCTGGAGTCAGGGCACGTTGCAGGGTTTGCAGGAGCAGGTCGGCAATGATCGCCAGCAGGCTGACCAGCACGGCGCCGACCAGCAGCATCGACATGTCGCTGCGGCTGATGGAGGTGAGGATGAGCACACCCAGGCCGCCGGCTCCGATGGTGGCGGCAATGGTCATGACGCCGATGTTCATGACCACGGCGGTGCGCACGCCGGCGAGGATCACCGGCACGGCGATGGGCAGCTCGACCATGCGCAGGCGCTGGCCGAAGGTCATGCCGATGCCGCGTGCGGCTTCACGGATGCCGGGCTCGACGTTGGTCAGGGCCAGGTAGGTGTTACGCATGATCGGCAGCAGCGAATAGAGGAACACGGCAGTGATCGCCGGGAGTGGTCCAAGGCCTTGGCCGAATTTGGAGTAGAACGGCAGCAGAAGGCCGAACAGGGCGATGGAGGGGATGGTCAGCAGCACCGTGGCGCTGGCCTGCAATGGGCCAGCGAGGGCCGGGAAGCGCGTCATCAGAATGCCCAGCGGCACCCCGACGAGGATCGCCAGGCCTACAGCGATGCCCACCAGCATGATGTGCTGCCAGGTCAGTTGCAGCACCTGGGCCCAGTCCAGGTGGCTGAAGGTATCGATCAGGTTCATGGCTGGCCCTCGCTGTTCAGTGGGTGCTCACGCAGGAAGGCGGCGGCAACGGCGGTCGGGTTCTGGTGCTCGACGTCGACCTTGGCGTTGAGCTGGCGCATGGTTTCGTCATCCAGCTGCTCGGCCAGCGGCTTGAGCAGGCCGGCCAGTTGCGGGTTGGCGTCGAGCACGGCTTTGCGCACCACCGGGGCGGCGGTGTAGTCCGGGAAGTAGTGCTTGTCGTCTTTCAGCAGCTTGAGGTCGAAGGCGTTCAGGCGGCCATCGGTGGTGTACACCAGGCCGGCGAACACCTGGTTGTTGCGCATGGCCGTGTAGACGAGGCCGCCGTCCATCTGGCGGATGTTGCGCCGGTCCAGTGGCAGGCCGTACATCTCGCGCAGGCCGACCAGGCCGTCGGGGCGGTTGGCGAACTCGGTGTCCAGCGCCACCAGGTGGGTACGCTGGCTTTCGTCACGCAGCACCTTGTTGAGGTCGCTGATGGTGTTCACCTGCGGGTAGGCTTCGGCCACTTGCCGGGGCAGGCCCAGCGCATAGGTGTTGCTGAACTTCGACGGGGTCAGCCAGATCAGGTCCTTCCTGGCATCCAGTGCCTTTACCCTGGCGAAAGTGGCTTCGGCGTTGGGCATGCGCTCGTCGATGTGGTTATACGACACCAGCGACACGCCGGTGTATTCCCACATCAGGTCGAGCTGGCCGGTCTCCTGGGCCTGGCGTGCGATGTTGCTGCCAAGGCCGGTGGTGACGCGCACGTCGAAGCCATTGGCACGCAGGTATTGCGCGGTGATTTCGGCGAGCACGGTCTGTTCGGTGAACACCCGCGCGCCGATGCGCACCAGCGGTTTTTCCGCTGCCTGGGCAAATCCTGCGAACAGCAGGGCCGCGCCCAGCAGCAAGGCGATTCTTTTCTTCATACGTTCCCTATCCTTATTGGGCCAGGCCACGTTCCAGCCAGCGCTTGCTGGAGAAACTCACCGCTGCGTCCAGCACCAGGGCCAGCAGCGCGGTGCACGCGGCGCCCAGCAGCAGCTGTGGCTGGTTGTTCAGGGCGATGCCGGGGAAGATCAGGCTGCCCAGGCTGTTGGCGCCGATCAGGAATGCCAGCGGCGCGGTGCCCACGTTCAATGCCAAGGCCACGCGTACACCCCCGACGATGATCGGCACGGCATTGGGCAGTTCCACCTGCCACAGTTGCTGGCGCGGGGTCATGCCGATGCCGGTGGCGGCTTCCTTGAGCGAGGCGGGGACGTTTTTCAGGCCTTCGTAGGTGTTGCGCACGATGGGCAGAAGAGAGGCGAGGAACAGTGCGAAGATCGCAGGCCCGGCGCCAATGCCCAGGATACTGAGCGCGATGGCCAGAACGGCCAGGGGAGGGATGGTGTTGCCAACGTTGAAGAACTGCATGAAGCGCTCGGCTTTGTCGACCCGGTGCGGTCGACTGAGCGCAATGCCGGCGGGGATGCCCACGGCTAACGCCGCCGCCATCGAAGCCAGCACCAGTACCAGGTGCGCTTGCAGGTAGAACCCAAGATCATCGCGATAACGCGTGATCGTGTCGATGCCGATCCAGTGGATCAGCAGGGCCAGGATGACGAGCACGGTGGCGCATCCCAACAGCCCTTTTCCGTAGCGTTTAGCCACAGGCGGACTCCTTGTGTTGTCGGCGAGCACACTTCTTTTTTGCCGGCCAGTGCTGGCGGCGAATGGTGTGTTCGCGAGTAGCAGCTTGATACACGCCGAAGGCTGCGATCAGGCCATGAGCCGAACCCCGTCGGGCCCGAAAATGCTGATGAAACCAGTCCCCAACCGAAGCGGGTTGCAGGGGAGTGGACGTCTCCGTGGGTGTAAAGGTTCCCATCTGAGGCGGCATTTGGCCAGCGTTAATCACTGGGGTCTTGAATTTTTGGCGAGAAAAAACAGCAGCTTAATGCGGCACAGGCGTTGATATCACTGCGCTTTGGCCATTTGTCGTGATAAAGCGATTGCCTGATGAATAGGTTGCTACTCAGCTCCCACAGGTACTGCGCAAGGCGTTAATGCTGTAGAGGTCTTTGTGGGAGCTGGCTTGCCGGCGATGAGGCCGGAACAGGTGCCGCTGGTTCACTAGATTTTGGTCCAGGCCCAACTTCAGGTATGATATCGCCCCTTTTTAATCCCCCAGTCAGGCGATTTCCCATGACCAACCAGGCCGCCGAAGTCGCGAAGCGCCGCACTTTCGCAATCATTTCCCACCCCGACGCCGGTAAAACCACCATCACCGAGAAGCTGCTGCTGATGGGCAAGGCCATTGCCGTCGCCGGTACCGTGAAGTCGCGCAAGTCCGACCGCCACGCCACCTCCGACTGGATGGAAATGGAGAAGCAGCGCGGCATCTCCATCACCACCTCGGTGATGCAGTTCCCATACCGCGAGCACATGATCAACCTGCTCGACACCCCCGGCCACGAAGACTTCTCGGAAGACACCTACCGCACCCTGACCGCAGTGGACTCGGCGCTGATGGTGCTCGACGGCGGTAAAGGGGTTGAGCCGCGTACCATCGCCCTGATGGACGTGTGCCGCCTGCGCGACACGCCGATCGTCAGCTTCATCAACAAACTCGACCGTGACATCCGTGACCCGATCGAACTGCTGGACGAGATCGAAGCCGTACTGAAGATCAAGGCCGCGCCGATCACCTGGCCGATTGGTTGCTACCGCGACTTCAAAGGCGTGTACCACCTCACCGGCGACTACATCGTGGTGTACACCCCTGGCCACGGCCATGAGCGCACCGAAGCCAAGATCATCCAGAAGCTGGACTCGGACGAAGCCCGCGCACACCTGGGTGACCAGTACGATTCGTTTGTCGAGCAGCTGGAGCTGGTGCAGGGTGCCTGCCATGAGTTCAACCAGGAAGAGTTCATCAACGGTCAGCTGACCCCGGTGTTCTTCGGTACGGCACTGGGCAACTTCGGTGTGGATCACGTGCTCGACGCCGTGGTCGACTGGGCGCCGCGCCCGCTGGGCCGCGTTGCCCACGAGCGTACCGTCGAGCCTGTGGAAGAGAAGTTCACCGGCTTCGTGTTCAAGATCCAGGCGAACATGGACCCGAAACACCGCGACCGTATCGCCTTCATGCGCATCTGCTCGGGCAAGTACGAGAAGGGCATGAAGATGCGCCATGTGCGCCTGAACAAGGACCTGCGTATCGGCGATGCGCTGACCTTCTTCTCCTCCGAGCGTGAACAGCTGGAAGAGGCCTTTGCCGGTGACATCATCGGCCTGCACAACCACGGCACCATCCAGATCGGTGACACCTTCACCGAGGGTGAAGCGCTGGGCTTCACCGGTATCCCGCACTTCGCCCCGGAGCTGTTCCGTCGCGTGCGCCTCAAGGACCCACTGAAGTCCAAGCAGCTGCGCCAAGGCTTGCAGCAGCTGGCTGAAGAAGGTGCCACCCAGGTGTTCTTCCCGGAGCGCAGCAACGACATCATCCTGGGTGCGGTCGGTGTGCTGCAGTTCGACGTGGTCGCCAGCCGCCTGAAGGAAGAGTACAAGGTCGAGTGCGCCTACGAGCCGATCACCGTGTGGTCGGCCCGCTGGATCAGCTGCGACGACAAGAAGAAGCTTGAGGAATTCCAGACCAAGGCCATGGAAAACCTGGCCATCGACGGTGGTGGTCACCTGACCTACCTGGCCCCGACCCGGGTCAACCTGTCGCTGATGGAAGAGCGCTGGCCGGACATCAAGTTCCGCGCTACCCGCGAACATCACTAATAATTGAGAATGGGGCCGCCAAGCGGCCCCTTTTCAATTCCCGGCTTTGATACTGGTCCAGATCCGCGTGCGAATGCGGTCGATCTTCGCCGGCATCGCTTCCAGCGCATACAGCTTGCCCATCACATCCTCGCTCGGGTAAATCATCGTATTACCCTTCATCGCCGGGTCCACCAGCCCGTCCGCCTTCAGGTTGCCGTTGGCGTACTGCACATGGTTGCTGATGTTGGCCATCACGTCCGGTTGCAGCAGGTAGTTCATGTAGGCATACCCGGCTTTTTCATCCGGTGCATCGGCCGGCATGGCCACCATGTCGAACCACATGGGCGCGCCTTCCTTGGGGATCGAGTAGCCCACCTTCACCCCGTTCTTCGCTTCTTCGGCACGGTTCTTCGCTTGCAACACATCCCCCGAGAAGCCCACCACCACGCAAATGTCGCCATTGGCCAGGTCGCCGGTGTACTTCGATGAGTGGAAGTAGCTGATGTACGGGCGTACCTGCATCAGCAATGCCTTGGCCTTGTCGTAGTCCGCCGGGTTCTGGCTATGGTGTGGCAGGCCCAGGTAGTGCAAGGCAATCGGCAGCAGTTCAGGGCCGTTATCCAGCACGGCAACGCCGCAGCTTTTCAGCTTGCTCATGTACTCGGGCTTGAAGATGAGGTCCCACGAATCAACCGGCGCATTGTCGCCGAGCACCGCCTTGACCTTGTCGATGTTGTAGCCGATGCCGGTACTGCCCCACAGGTAAGGGAACCCGTACTGGTTGCCTGGGTCGTTCACTTCCAGCGCTTTGAGCAGCACCGGGTTGAGGTTTTGCCAGTTGGGCAACTGCGACTTGTCCAGGCGCTTCAGGGCCTTGCCCTGGATTTGCCGGGCCATGAAGTGGTTGGAGGGGAACACCACGTCGTAGCCGGAGTTACCGGTCATCAGCTTGCCGTCGAGGGTTTCGTTGCTGTCGTACACGTCATAGGTGGGCACGATGCCGCTGGCTTGCTGGAAGTTCTTCAGCGTGTCGGGGGCGACATAGCTGGACCAGTTGTAGATCTTCACTGTTTCGGCGGCGCCGGCCACGCTGGCGGCCAGCATCAGGGGTGCAAGAAGGAGCGTGCGCATGTCGGGGTTACCTTGCTTTGTCTGTTGTTATCGAAGGCAGGCGATCAGCGGATCAGAAGATAAGGACGTAGGTCTTGCGCACGGTCTCCTGGATGTCCCAGGTGCCAGTGCTGTTGGCCGGTAGCATCAATGCGTCTCCGGCTTCTATGACCAGAGGTTCGCCACCGTCGGGGGTGAAGGTGCAGCGGCCCTTGATGAAATGGCAGAACTCCTGCTGCACGATCTGCCGGCGCCAGCGCCCGGGGGTGCATTCCCAGATGCCGGTTTCCACGCCGTCGCTGCGCTCCACGCAGGTGACCGACGTCACGGCTACGGGTTCGCCAAGCGGTACCGCGACCGGGTTGCTGCTGTCGAGCACGGCGCTGTCAGTGTTCTTGAACTGGGTGATGCTCATGACCGGTGGATCCTGTGTAGGGGAAAGGAAAGTCAGTGCATGAAGCCTTCCATGAAGTCCGCAAGCGAGCTGGCCAGGCGCCGCCTCCAGGGCGCGCTGGCGGGGTTGGCGAGGGTCCGGTCCTCGTGGACGAAGCTTTGGATGATGGCGTTGTAGCCCAGCCAGCGGCAGGGTTCGGGTGGCCAGCTGGCCAGGCTGGAAACCGGGCGGTTGTCGAGCACCCAGGGCTGCGCGGTCAGTTCGTTGTGCTGGTTGAGGATAAGCGCTGCAAGCGTGCGCCCGCCCAGGTTGGTGGCGCCGACACCTTCGCCGCCGTAGCCGCCAGCCAGGGCAATGCCACGCTGGCGGTCGCACAGCATATGCGGGCGGAAGCGTCGGGCCATGCCCAGGTTGCCACCCCAGGAGTGGGTGATGCGTACGTGTTTCAGTTGCGGGAAAAGCTCGCTGAACAGGTAACGGCGCAGTTCGATTTCATGCGCGTCGAGGTTGAAGTTTTCGCGCAGTCGGCCGCCGAAGCGATAGCCTCCGCGGGCACCGAATACCAGGCGGTTGTCGGCGGTGCGCTGGCCATAGGTGACCTGGCGGCTGCTTTCGCTGAAGGCCTGGCCTTGGCTCAGGCCGATCTGCTCCCAGGTCGACTCCGGCAGCGGCTCGGTGGCCACCAGCAGGCTCTGTACCGGCAACTGATGTTTGCCCAGTGGCGGCAGGCTGGCAGCGTAACCTTCCACGGCAGGCACTACCCACTGGCAGCGAATCCGTGCCAGCGGCGTGCGCACCTCGCCGGGCTGCCAATCGATGGCCGGCGTGTTTTCATAGATCGGCACGCCCATCGCCTCCACTGTCCGAGCCAAGCCGCGCACGAGTCTGGCCGGCTGGATGGTCGCGGTGTGCGGGCTGTAGATGGCGCCAAAGGCATTGCTGACCCGCAGTTGGGCGTCCAGTTGCTCGGGGCGCAGCCAGCGGTAGTCGTCTTCGGTCATGCCTTGGCGATACAGATCGTCCAGGTAAGCGCGCAGGCTGCGTTCCTGCTCTGGGTAGCGTGCGGCGCAGTACAGCACGCCGCCCTTGCGGTAGTCGCAGTCGATGCCTTCGCGTTGCAGCACACGCTGTACTTCATCGGGAATGCCGTGCAGCAGGTCGATGCTGGCGCGGCGCTGTTGTGGCGACAGGGTGGCCAGCAGGCGGTCTTCGCCCAGCAGGTTGCCCATCAGCCAGCCGCCGTTGCGCCCGGAGGCGCCGAAACCGGCGATGTTGGCGTCGATCACCGCGATGTTCAGCTGCGGGGCCTGGCGCTTGAGGTAGTAGGCAGTCCACAGGCCGGTGTAGCCGGCACCGATGATGCACACGTCCGCAACCAGGTCTTCACGCAGGGCCGGGCGAGCGCACAGTGGCTCGTCGAGCTGGTCCATCCACAGGCTGAGCGTGCGCAGGGGTTGCATCGGGTCGGGCTCCACATCCGTCAAGGTCTGTGGGCGATCCTAGTGGGGTGTGCGGGCGGCTGTCTTACGTGCGTGCACGCAGGGAAATTTGCTTCAGGTATGCCTTGGGCGTGAGGCCGGTGTGCTCCCGGAAGCACTTGTAGAACGCTGACAGTGAGTTGAAGCCGGCGCTGAACGCCAACTCGTCAATCGTTGCCTCGACGCTGTCGTCGTCCAGGCTGGCCATCAGGTGTTGCAAGCGCGCCTGGTTGACGTAGCGGTAGAAGCTTTGCCCAAGCACCTGGTTGAGCAGGTAGGAAATCTGGTTGCGGCTGTAACCACTGGCGTCGGCAACCTGTTGGAGGTCCAGCTCCGGGTCCAGGTAGGGGCGCTGGCGCTGGAAGTAGTGTTCCAGGTCCTGGGCCATGGTCGACAGTTGCCGTGGTGACAACCCCAGGCGGCTGGTGGCAGGGCGCGGGCCGGCACTGGCGTGCCCGCTGCTGTTCTGGCGAACCAGCGTGGCGTATTCGTTGACCCGCCAGATCAGGCCATCCTTGACGGTGATCGCTTCGCTGGACTGGAACGCCACCAGGCCATCGCCACCCTGGACCGTGACCTGGTACTGGATGAATGCGGTGCAGCCATCGACGCGGATGCGGTCGCTGTGGACGATGTCTTCGCCGGCTTCATGGGGCAGGCAGGCGCGCACGTAGTCATGCAGTTCGCGGTAGCCGAGCACGCGGTTCTGGAAGAAGTCGTGGTACTGGACGTCGGGGTGGTAAAGCGCGATGACGCCGTCGAGGTCGCGGTGCTTCCAGCACAAGTGGTAGCGCAGCACGGTGTCGGCGGTGAGCGGGGTTTGCTCGGGGCCGTCGGGGAGGGTGGTGGCGGTCATGAAACTGATAGTGCATTGCAGAACACCCAGGTGCAAGGGTGTGGATCTGGCATTTTGCACGGTTTGATCAAGCGGTTCTGAGGCTAAGCCTTTGAATTATTTAAAAGTAATTTTTTGATACAGCTGGCATGGGCGCTGCACTGGTTTTAATTAACAACGAACAAGGAGAAAGGCCATGCGCTCGATACTGCTGTGGATGATTGGGGTACCGATTCCAGTGATTATCCTGATCTGGTTCTTCATGCATTGAGAACCTGGGGCCGCTCTGCGGCCCATCGCCGGCAAGCCAGCTCCCACAGGCCTGGCACAGGCCTTGAGGGCTGTGGAGTACCTGTGGGAGCTGGCTTGCCGGCGATGAAGGCGACACCGATCTAGCTAGAGAAACTGCTCGGCATAGTGACAAGCCACCTGCCGGGTACTCACCTGGCGCAGCGCCGGCACTTCCTTGGCACACCGCTCGGTCGCATGCGGGCAACGCTTGTGAAACGCGCACCCGTCAGGCGGGTTCAGCGGGTTGGGTAACTCGCCGGCAATGCGGATCTTCGGCTTCAGCGGGTCCGGGTGAATAGCGGGAGTTGCCGACAGCAACGCCTGGGTATAGGGATGCAACGGCTTCTCGTAGATATCCTCTTTAGGCCCCATCTCTACCGGCCGCCCCAGATACATCACCAGCACCTGATCGGCCACATGCCGCACCACCGCCAGGTTGTGCGAGATGAACACGTAGGCAGTGTTGAATTCCTTCTGCAAGTCCATGAACAGGTTCAGTACCTGCGCCTGGATCGACACGTCCAGTGCCGAAGTCGGCTCGTCCGCTACCAGCACTTTTGGCTGCAGCATCATCGCCCGGGCAAGGGCGATACGCTGGCGCTGGCCACCCGAGAACATGTGCGGATAGCGCTGGTAGTGCTCGGGGCGCAGGCCCACCTGCTCCATCATCTTCTGCACTTTGTCGCGCCGTTCGGCCTTGCTCAGTGACGTGTTGATCAGCAGGGGCTCGGCCAGCTGGTCGCCAATCTTCTGCCGTGGGTTGAGCGAAGCGTAGGGGCTCTGGAACACCATCTGCACGTCGCGGCGCAGTTGCTTGCGCTCAGCCTTGCTGGCGCCTTTCACCTCGGTGCCGGCGATTTGCAGCGACCCGGAAGACGGCTCTTCGATCAGGGTGAGTGCGCGGGCCAGGGTCGATTTGCCACAGCCGGACTCGCCAACCACGGCCAGGGTCTTGCCGGCTTCCAGCTCGAACGACACACCATTCAGCGCACGGACCAACGCATGGCCTTTGAACAGCCCGCGGGAGACTTCGTAATGCCGGGTCAGCTCCCGGGCGGATAGAACGACGGTCATTACGCCACCTCCTGGTTCAGCGGGTAGAAGCAGCGCACCAGGCTGTACGCCTGGGGATCAAGGGGCGGCCGTTGGTGGCGGCAGTTGTCCTGCACATAGGGGCAGCGCGGCGACAACAGGCAGCCGACAGGGCGGTCGTAACGGCCGGGGACGATGCCGGGTAGGGTGGCCAGGCGTTCGGCGCCGATGCTGTGCTCGGGGATGGCCGCCAGCAAGGCTTCGCTGTAAGGGTGGGCGGGTACGTCGAACAGCTCCGGCACCTGGCCTACTTCCACCGCCTGGCCGGCGTACATCACGCACACGCGCCTGGCTGTTTCGGCGACCACGGCGAGGTCGTGGGTGATCAGAATGAGCGCCATGTTGCGCTCCTTCTGCAGGTTGACCAGCAGTTCCATGATCTGCGCCTGGATGGTCACGTCCAGTGCGGTGGTCGGTTCGTCGGCGATCAGCAGTTTGGGCTCGCCGGCAATGGCCATGGCAATCGCCACACGTTGGCTCATACCGCCGGACAGCTGGTGCGGGTAGGCATCCAGGCGGCTCTCCGCAGCCGGGATCTCGACTTTTTTCAGCAGCTCCAGGGCACGCTGGCGCGCGGCCTTGCCCTTCAGGCCCAGGTGCTGGCGCAGCACTTCCTCGATCTGGTAGCCCACGGTGTAGCTGGGGTTGAGTGCGGTCATCGGGTCCTGGAAGACCATGGCGATGTCCTTGCCCACCACCTTGCGTCGCTGGCGGCCGCTGAGCTTGAGCATGTCGGTGCCATCGAAGGTGAGGGCGTCGGCGGTGATGCGCCCGGGGGCGTCGATCAGGCCCATCAAGGCCATCATGGTGACCGATTTGCCCGACCCGGATTCGCCGACGATGGCCAGGATTTCGCCGGCTTCTACCGTCAGGTCCAGGCCGTCGACCACCGGTACCGCCGTGGCGTCGCCGAAGCGCACGTTCAGGTTGTTGATCTGCAACAGTGACATGGCGTTCTCCTCAGGCGGCGTTCTTGAGTTTCGGGTCCAGCGCATCGCGCAGGCCGTCGCCCATCAGGTTGATTGCCAGCACACTGAGCAGAATGGTCAGGCCAGGCAGGCTCACCACCCACCAGGCGCGCTCGATGTAGTCACGGGCCGAAGCCAGCATGGTGCCCCACTCCGGGGTCGGCGGTTGCACACCGAGGCCGAGGAAGCCCAGGGCGGCCGCGTCGAGGATCGCCGAGGAGAAGCTGAGGGTTGCCTGCACGATCAGCGGTGCCATGCAGTTGGGCAGCACGGTGACGAACATCAGCCGTGGTAGCCCGGCACCGGCCAGGCGTGCTGCGGTCACGTAGTCGCGGTTCAGCTCGCCCATCACGGCGGCGCGGGTCAGGCGCACGTAGGAGGGGAGGGAAACGATGGCAATGGCAATGACGGTGTTGATCAGGCCTGGGCCGAGGATGGCAACGATGGCCACCGCCAGCAGCAGCGAGGGCAGGGCCAGCATCACGTCCATCAGGCGCATGATCGACGGGCCGAGCAACTGCGGGAAAAAGCCGGCCAGCAGGCCCAGCAGGATGCCCGGGATCAGCGACATCACCACTGACGACAGGCCGATCAGCAGCGACAGCCGCGCGCCCTGGATCAAGCGCGAAAGCAGGTCGCGGCCCAGCTCGTCGGTGCCGAGGATGAACTGCCAGGTGCCGCCCTCCAGCCACACGGGCGGTGTCAGCAGGAAGTCGCGGTACTGCTCGCTGGGGTCATGCGGGGCGACCCACGGTGCAAACAGCGCGCAGAACACCACCAGGCTCATGAAGGCCAGGCCCATCACAGCGCCTTTGTTGCGCGCGAAGGCTTGCCAGAATTCTTTGTACGGCGAGGGGTAGAGCAGGCTCTGGTCCACCGGGCTGGCCGGCGACACGGGTTTGGGAATCGGGCTAGTCATGGCAAGGGCCTCAGCGCTGATGACGGATGCGTGGGTTGGCCAGGCCGTAGAGAATGTCCACGACGAAGTTGACCAGGATCACCAGGCAGGCGATCAACAGGATGCCGTTCTGGACCACGGGGTAGTCACGGGCGCCGATGGCTTCGATCAGCCATTTGCCGATGCCCGGCCAGGAAAAGATGGTTTCGGTCAGCACCGCACCGGCCAGCAATGTGCCGACTTGCAGGCCGAACACGGTCAGCACCGGGATCAAGGCATTGCGCAGGCCATGCACGAACACCACGCGCGCTGGCGACAGGCCTTTGGCGCGGGCGGTGCGGATGTAGTCTTCGCGCAATACTTCGAGCATCGACGAGCGGGTCATGCGGGCGATGACCGCCAGCGGGATGGTGCCGAGCACGATGGCCGGCAATATCAGGTGCATCACCGCGTCCTTGAACGCGCCTTCTTCGTCGCTGAGCAGCGTGTCGATAAGCATGAAGCCGGTTTTCGGCTCGATGTCGTAGAGCAGGTCGATGCGCCCGGACACCGGGGTCCAGCCCAGGCTCACCGAGAAGAACATGATCAGGATCAGGCCCCACCAGAAGATCGGCATCGAGTAGCCGGCCAGGGAAATACCCATCACCCCATGGTCGAACAGCGAACCGCGCTTGAGCGCGGCGATTACCCCGGCCAGCAGGCCGACGATGCCGGCGAACAGCAGGGCGGCGAAGGCCAGTTCCAGGGTGGCCGGGAACAAGGTGAGAAACTCGCTCCACACGCTTTCGCGGGTACGCAGCGATTCACCCAGGTCACCTTGGGCGAGCTTGCCCACGTAGTCCAGGTACTGGACCGGCAGTGGCTTGTTCAGGCCCAGGCGTTCCATGGCCTGGGCATGCATTTCAGGGTCGACCCTGCGCTCGCCCATCATCACTTCCACCGGGTCGCCGGGGATCAGGCGTATGAGCGCGAAGGTCAGCAAGGTGATGCCGAAAAAGGTCGGTATCAACAGGCCCAGGCGCCGGGCAATAAAGCTCAACATTGTCGGGGTTACCTCTTCAGACCGTGCGGCCAGCAGCACGCCACGGCAGTGCCGCCGGTTCCCGTGTGGGTTGCCGGCGGTCGTTGTTGTTCTACTTCACCTTGGTGGTGGCGAAGTTATTTTTGGTCAGAGGGCTGATCACGTAGCCCTCCACGTTGTCACGCATGGCCACGAACACCTTGGGGTGGGCCATGCTGATCCAGGGTTGGTCGTCATCGTACACCTTCAATGCCTCGCTATAGAGCCTTGCACGTTCCTCGTCATTGATCACTTCGCGGGCGCGGGTGATCAACTCCTGGAATTTCGGGTTGCACCAGCGGGCGTAGTTTTCGCCGTTCTTCGCCGCTTCGCAGCTCAGCAGCGGGGTGAGGAAGTTATCGGGGTCGCCGTTGTCGCCGGCCCAGCCGGTGGACACCAGGTCGGCTTCGCCCTTTTTGGCGCGGCGCAGCATTTCGGCCCATTCCATTACGCGAATATCCAGCTTCAGGCCGATCTGCTTCAGGTCAGCCTGCAGCATTTCGGCGGACAGCCGCGGGTTGGGATTGGTCATGCCGCCGCCGTTGCGGGTGAACAGCGTGATCACCGTACCCTGCGGAACGCCAGCTTCCTTGAGCAGCGCGCGCGCCTTGTCGAGGTCGCGTGGCGGGTTCTGGTTACGGGTGTTGTAACCGATCATGGTCGGTGGATAAGGGTTCACGCCGACCAGCGCATTGCCTTTGCCAAAAAGCTGGTCAACGTGGGCCTGGCGGTCGAAGGCCATGTCGATGGCTTTGCGCACGCGCACATCGCTGAGGTATTTGTGCTCGGTATTCATGGCGATGTAGCCCGTGACCAGCGCTTCGGTCTCGGCCACCTTGAGCCTGGGGTCGGCCGTGATCGCCGGTACGTCTTCCGGCTTGGGGTACAGCGCGATCTGGCACTCGTTGGCGCGCAGTTTCTGCAGGCGCACGTTGCTGTCGGTGGCGATGGCGAAAATCAGGGCATCGGCCGGCGGCTTGCCGCGGAAGTAATCCGGGTTGGGTTTGAAGCGGACCTGGGCGTCCTTGTTGTAGCGCTGGAAGATGAACGGGCCGGTGCCGATCGGCTTGCTGTTCAGCTCGGCGGTTTTACCGGCCTTGAGCAACTGGTCGCCGTATTCGGCGGAATAGATCGACGTGAAGCCCATGGCCATGTCGCGCAGGAACGGTGCTTCGGCCCGGGTGAGGGTGATCACCACGGTGTGGTCGTCGGTCTTGTCCACCGACTTGAGCAGGCTCTTGAAGGCCATGCTTTCGAAATACGGGTAACCGACACTGGTCTTGTCATGCCAAGGGTGCGCAGGGTCGAGCTGACGGCGCAGGCTCCATAGCACATCGTCGGCGTTGAACGTGCGCGTGGGGGTGAAGTAGTCGGTGCTGTGGAATTTGACGCCCTGTCGCAAGTGGAAGGTGTAGGTCAGGCCGTCTGGGGAAATGTCCCAGCGTTCGGCCAGGGCCGGCTCGATGTCGGTGGTACCTGGCTTGAAGTCGACCAGGCGGTTGAACAGCGTTTCGGCGGTGGCATCGAACGTGACGCCGGTGGTGTACTGCACAACGTCGAACCCTTCCGGGCTTGCCTCGGTACACACCACCAGCGGTTTGGCCGCCAGCTGCGTGGCGCTGCTCAGCACCAGCGCGGCAAGGGCAAGGCGTAACGGTATCGATTTGATGAAAGCGCTCTGCATGGGTCACGGACTCCCGGCTTGCATTGATTCCAGCGTAGCTGCCACGGCCCGCAGCGAAACGGGCCGTGGCGCTAACGGTCAGAGAATGTTGAATGGAATGGTGGTCACCACCCGGAACTCGTCGAGGCTGCCGTCACCTTGTGCCTTGCTGGCGCGGTGCGCGGTATAGGTGGCGCGGATGCTGGTGTCTTTGAGCGGCCCGCTTTGCACCGCATAGCTGGTGCCGATGCCCCACTCATAGTGGTTTTCGCCGTCCAGGCCCTTCACGTCGTAGGCCGTGCCACGGTAATGGGTACCGTCGATACCCCAGCCACGGGCGTTGTACAGGTTGAACTTCAGGCCCGGCACGCCATAGGGCGCCATGTTCAGCACGTAGGAAATCTTCAGCGATTTTTCGTTGGGGCCGTTGAAGTCCGACAGTAGCGAGTTGGCCAGGTAGATGCCGTTGGTCTCGTGCAGGTAGTCGAAGTACTCGTTGCCGTTGACCTGCTGCCAGGAGGCGCCGAGGGTGTGGGCCTGGTGGGTCAGGTCGAGCGACAGGCTGTAGACGTCGTTGTCGATCTTGCCCATTTTCTGGCTGCCGGCGTCCACGGTCTTGTAGTAGTTCAGGCCGGTGCTCAGGCTGAGTACTGCGCTGTCGCCCAGCATGTGGTTGGCGCCGAAGTAGTACTGGTTCCAGAAGTCGTCGACCTTGGTGGCGTACAGGCTGGTGCTCAGGCTCTTGAACGGCTGGTAGTTGATGCCGGCGGTACTGGCGCGGTCGGTTTCCACGCCGGTGGCGCTGTATTCGCTGCGGAATTTGCTGAGGCTTTGCTCGGTACGTGGCGAGACGCGGTCGAAGGTGCCCGCGTCGAAGCTGAGGTTGTCGAACTCGGCGCTGTGCAGGAACGCACCCTGGAAACTCGACGGCAGGGCGCGGTTGCCGATGTAGGCGATCATCGGCGTGTCCACCGACTGACGGCCGAGGGTAAGGGTGGTGTTGGACACGCGCGCCTTGATATTGCCCAGGCCCAGTTTGCTCCACTGGCCGATGGGGTCGCCATCGCTGTGGGTGAGCGTGCGGTTGTTGGGGCCAGCGACGGCCTGGCGGCTCTGTTGCAGGGCGATGGCGTTGTAGCCGGCGGCCTCGACGGCAATGCCCACGGTGCCTTGGGTGAAGCCGGAGCTGTAGTTGAGGATGTTGCCCTGCAGCCAGTTTTCGCGGCTGTGGGTGGCGTGGCGGGTGCCATCGCTTTTGTAGTAGCGCCACAGCGGGGCGCGGGCGGCACGCTCGCGGGCGTACCAGTTGCGGGTGGTACCGGACAGGCTCTGGCCGTCAATGAAGCCGCTGGCTTGTGCCTGCTCGCTGCTGGCTTTGAGGGTGAGGGGAATGTATTCCTGGCTTTGCGGGTCGGCCTGGGCCACGGTGGATAAGGCACTGATGGATAAAGCCAGTGCGGTCAAGGTGAATACTCTCAAGGTTGAAGCTCCCATTCTTTTCTAGTTATTGCCGGCCTTGTGGGCCGGATGGTTGTTGCGGTGTTGCCAGGGTTGCCGCGGGATCGCCGGGCTAAATCGGGGGTGTTGTGTTGGCCGGGACTGGCTAACGCTTAATCAACACTCACACCGGAAAAATCATTGCGCCCAAACGGGCTGACCTTGAACTGGGAAACCTTGACGCTGAGCGGTTGGTTAACCGTGGAATGCGCAACCGGGGTAATCGGCACCTGTTGCTTCAGCCGCTGCTGGGCCTGCTGGTACAGGGCGGTGCGCTGGGTGCGGTCGGTAACCTGCTTGGCTTGCTTGACCAGGCTGTCGTATTGCGGGTCGCACCACAGCGAGTAGTTGTTGCTGCCGATGGCATCGCAGCTGTAGAGGGTGCCCAGCCAGTTGTCCGGGTCGCCGTTGTCACCGGTCCAGCCGATCAGGGCGATGTCGTGCTCGCCGCTTTTCATGCGCTTGAGGTATTCACCCCACTCGTAGCTGACGATGCGCACCTGGAAACCGAGCTTGTTCCAGTCGGCCTGGAGCATTTCAGCCATCAGCTTGGCGTTGGGGTTGTACGGGCGCTGTACGGGCATGGCCCACAAAGTGACTTCGGTGCCAGGCTTGACCCCGGCCTGCTGGAGCAGCTGTTTGGCCTTTTCCGGGTCGTAGGGTGCGTCCTTGAGGCTTTCGTCATAGGACCACTGGGTGGGCGGCATGGCGTTGACCGCCAGTTGGCCAGAGTCCTGATACACCGCCTGGATGATGGCTGCCTTGTTCACCGCCATGTCCATCGCCTGGCGTACTTCCAGGCGGTCGAATGGCGGGTGCTGGGTGTTGTAGGCGATGTAGCCGAGGTTGAAGCCCGGCTGCTGCAAAACCTGCAGCTTGCTGTCGACCTTGAGTGCCGGCAGGTCGGCCGGGCGTGGGTGCAGGGTGACCTGGCATTCGTTGCGGCGCAGCTTCTGGATACGCACAGAGGGGTCGATGTTGATCGAGAACACCAGGTTGTCGATCTTCACTTCATTCGGTGCCCAGTAATCCTTGTTGCCCTTGAAGCGTATCTGCGAATCCTTCTGGTAGCGCTGGAACACGAACGGCCCGGTGCCGATGGGCCAATGGTTGATGTCACTGGGGCGGCCGCTGACCATCAGCTGGTCGGCGTATTCGGCAGAGAGGATGGAGGCGAAACTCATGGCCAGGTTCTGGATGAACGCGGCATCGACCGTGTTCAGGGTGAATGCCACGGTCATCGGGTCGATTTTCTCGACGTGGGCGATGTTCTTGTCCAGGCCCATGCTGATGAAATAGGGAAATTCGGCGGGGTAGGCCTTGCGGAACGGATGGCCCTTGTCGAGCATGCGATTGAACGTGAACAGCACGTCGTCGGCGTTGAAGTCACGGCTCGGGGTAAAGGCCTTGTTGCTGTGGAACTTCACCCCTTCGCGCAGGTGGAAGGTGTAGTGCAGGCCATCGTCCGATACCTCCCAGCGCGTTGCCAGGGCAGGGTGTACGGCGGTGCCGCCGCGCTCGAACTCCACCAGGCGGTTGTAGATCGGTTCGGCGGCGTCGTTGTCGGTGGCGCTGGTGTACTGGGCCGTGTCGAAACCGGCAGGGCTGCCTTCGGAGCAGAACACCAGGCTGTTGGCCAGCGAGGCAGGGGATTGGCTGATCAGGCCCAGGGCCAACAGGGCTGACAGGCAGGTAGCGTGGCGCATGGCGAATCCTTTTTCGTCTGTTTGCACCGCCTCGGGTACGAATGGCGGCAACAGTTCACCCAACCCGCGGCGGGTAGCCGCAGGACGACATGAAGAGGTGATGGGGGAAGGCACCCGCTATTGCGCGGGTGCCGCAGTTACCCTATTTGTCCACGCTGACGCCGTAGAAGGCGTTCAGCGCAAACGGGCTGATCTTGAAGTCCTTCACCTTGGCGCTCATGGGCTGGTAAACGGTGGAGTGGGCGATCGGGGTGATCGGCACCTGCTCCTTGAGGATGTGCTGTGCCTTCTGGTACAGCTCGGTGCGCTTGGCCTGGTCGGAGGTGGCCTTGGCCTGCTTGATCAGGTCGTCGTAGGGCTTGTAGCACCATTTGGAGAAGTTGTTGCCATCGACCGCATCGCAGCCGTAGAGCGTGCCCAGCCAGTTGTCCGGGTCGCCGTTGTCGCCGCTCCAGCCAATCAGCATGGCGCCCTGTTCGCCGCCTTTGGAGCGTTTGATGTACTCGCCCCATTCGTAGCTGACGATTTTTGCCTTGATGCCGATCTTGGCCCAGTCGGACTGGAGCATTTCGGCCATCAGCTTGGCATTGGGGTTGTACGGGCGTTGCACGGGCATGGCCCACAGAGTGATTTCGGTGCCTTCCTTGATGCCGGCTTCCTTGAGCAACTGCCTGGCCTTCTCGGGGTCGTATGGCGCATCCTTGATGCTGTTGTCATACGACCACTGGGTCGGTGGCATGGCGTTGACGGCCAACTGGCCGGCGCCCTGATAGACCGACTCGATGATCTTCTTCTTGTCCACCGCCATGTCCAGCGCCTGGCGCACTTTCAGCTGGGCCATCGGGTTGGCCTCATTACTGCCCTTGATCTTCTCCATCACGTTGTAGGCGATGTAGCCGAGGTTGAAGCCGGCCTGCTGTGGCATTTGCAGGTTCTTGTCGGCCTTTAGCGGCTCGATATCGGCCGGGCGGGGGAACAGGGTGACCTGGCACTCGTTCTTCTTCAGCTTCTGCATGCGCACCGAGGCATCGGTGGTGATGGCGAAGATCAGGTTGTCGATCTTCACGTCATCGGGTTGCCAGTAGTCCTTGTTGCCCTTGAAGCGGATCTGCGCGTCTTTCTGATACTTGCTGAACACGAACGGGCCGGTACCGATCGGCTTCTGGTTGATGTCGGCCGCCTTGCCGTTATTCAGCAACTGGTCGGCGTATTCGGCGGACTGGATCGAGGCGAAGCTCATGGCCAGATTCTGGATGAACGCGGCGTCGACTTCGTTGAGGGTGAATTTCACCGTGTGCTCGTCGAGTTTCTCCACCTTGGCGATGTTCTTGTCCATGCCCATGTCGGTGAAGTACGGGAACTCGGTGGGGTAGGCCTTGCGGAACGGGTGGTCCTTGTCGAGCATGCGGTTGAAGGTGAACAGCACGTCGTCGGCGTTGAAGGGGCGGGAGGGTTTGAAGTAGTCGGTGGTGTGGAACTTGACGCCTTCACGCAGGTGGAAGGTGTAGGTCTTGCCATCGTCGGACACTTCCCACTTGGTCGCCAGGCCCGGGATGACTGCTGTACCGCCACGTTCGAACTGGGTCAGGCGGTTGAACATGGTCTCGGCCGAGGCGTCGAAGTCGGTCCCGGTGGTGTACTGCCCCGGGTCGAAACCGGCCGGGCTGCCTTCGGAGCAGAACACCAGGTTGGACGCGGCAAGCGCCGACGGTGCGCCGGTGAGCAAGCCTGCACCCAGCAGGAACGGAATGACTGCGTGTTTGAGCATGGTGGCCTCATTGTTGTCATTTTTCGGATGAGGTGGCCTCGTGAGCCGACCTGCGGATACTTATGCAGGGGATGTTCCCAATGCAACAGGTAGAAGGATAGTTGGCGCCAGAAAAGTGGTACGACCGTACATGGATGTCGCATCGTTGTAACTTTCGACGAAGTTAAACGTTTGCGCAGGCAAAATGATGGCATTTTGCAGGATGTTTCGAGGCGGGATTAAATGTAGGAAGCACCGTTGTAGTGCGTAGGAAAGGTCTGAAAGCGCTTATTTTGGTTGATGCGGTCCCTGTGGGAGCGGGCAAGCCCGCGAACATGGGCGAAGCCCGTGCCATGCACCGCGGTGTCTTTTTCGCGGGCACGCCCGCTCCCACAGGTGTTGCGTGGATCTGTTAAGGCATCTGCACTTCGATCAAGCCATCGGCATTCATGCTCACTTCACTGGTACCCGCCTCGATATCCGGCGCTGGCGCCGCCTCGTCAGCCCCCATGGCCTTCATGGCCATCGGTGCGCTACGCAGGTACGGGCGCGGGTAGCCGCTGCTGTTGAGGTTCAGGCTGACCACTTTGTAGCCCTTGCCGCCCAGCGCCTCGGTGGCCAGTTGCGCACGCGCCTTGAAGGCATCGACTGCGTCCTTGAGCAGTGCATCCTCGCTGGCCTTGCGTGTGGCCGGGGCAATGGAGAAGTCCATGCCGCCCATTTTCAGTTCTTGCAGCAGGTCGGCGGTAAGCTGGGACAGGGCCGGGAAGTTGGCGCTTTCCAGGCGCAGCTCGGCGCGCTCGCGCCAGCCGGTGATCTTCTGGCCCTTGCTGTCATAGACCGGGTAGCTGTTGCGGCTACCCTGGCTGATCTTCACATCCTTGACCTGGCGCGACTGCTGCACGGCCTTGTTCATGGTTTCGGTGATCTGCTTGGCGAGCTTGCCCGGGTCGGTGTTCTGCGCTTCGCTGTACAGGGTCACGACCATCAGGTCACGCGCCACTTCCTTGCTGACTTCGGCACGCAGCGATACCTGGTTGTAACGCGGTTCATCGGCAGCCAGCACCGGCAGGCTGGCGAGCAGGCCGCAAGACAGGACAAGGGCGGCGCCGCGACGAGGGATTTGCATGTGGTACTCCTTGGCAATAAAAGGCGTGGGGTCTGGTCATCCATTCCACGCATGGCCCATCTGACCGGCAACAGTGTAGTGGGTTCAAAAGTGCCATCATGAACCTGTGACAAAGTGTGGCGCTTTGCCGCATCGCTGCAGCGAGGCGCCCGGCTTCGGTATACTCCAGCCGATTTTTCTGGAGCACTCATCAGGAGAGCTCATGCTCGCCGCCGTACAACCGCTGTCTGCTACCCGCCAGAACCTCTGGCGCCTGACTGTCATTCGGGTCCTGGTCCTGGCTGCCCAGGCAGGCTCCGTGGGCGTTGCCTACTGGACCGAACTGCTGCCTTTACCTTGGCTGTCGCTGGCTGGCACCTTGGCCTTGTCCTCGCTGCTGTGCGCCTTCACGGCGCTGCGCCTGCGCCTGTCGCTGCCGGTCACCGAAATGGAATATGCCCTGCAGCTGGCTTGCGACCTGCTGATCCACAGTGCCTTGCTGTATTACTCCGGTGGCTCGACCAACCCGTTTGTGTCGTATTACCTGGTACCGCTGGCGATTGCTGCGGTGACCTTGCCGTGGCTGTATTCGCTGATTCTTTCGGGCATTGCCCTGACGGCCTACAGCCTGCTGCTGGTGCAGTTCTACCCGCTCGAAGGCCTGCCGATGGCGCGGGACAAGATGCAGGTGTACGGCATGTGGCTCAGTATTGCCCTGGCCGCAGCGGTGATCACCTTCTTTGCTGCGCGCATGGCCGAAGAGCTGCGCCGCCAGGAGCAACTGCGTTCCGAGCGCAGGGAAGAAAGCCTGCGAGACGAGCAGCTACTGGCCGTGGCCACCCAGGCCGCTGGCGCCGCCCATGAACTGGGCACGCCGTTGGCGACCATGAGCGTGCTACTGAATGAAATGCGCCAGGACCACGCCGACCCGTTGCTGCAAGAAGACCTGCAGATCCTTCAGGACCAGGTAAAACTGTGTAAAGAGACTTTGCAGCAGCTGGTGCGCGCCGCCGAAGCCAACCGCCGCCTGGCGATCGTGGAGCAGGACGTGACCGCCTGGCTGGACGAGGCGCTGAACCGCTGGCACCTGATGCGCCCGGAAGCCAGTTACCGCTTCCAGCGCCTGCGCGACGGCAAAGTGCCGCGCCTGACACCGCCACCGGACCTGACCCAGGCGTTGCTGAACCTGTTGAACAATGCCGCCGATGCCTGCCCCGATGACCTGGAAGTGCGCCTGGACTGGGACGCCCACGACATCGTCATCAGCATCCGCGACCACGGCCCGGGCGTGCCGCCGGCCATTGCCGAAGCCATCGGCAAACCCTTCATTACCACCAAAGGCAAAGGCTTCGGCCTTGGCCTGTTCTTGAGCAAGGCCAGCGTGACCCGTGCGGGCGGTTCGGTGAAACTCTATAGTCATGAACAGGGTGGCACCCTGACCGAACTGCGCCTGCCCTATGGCAAGCGAGGAGATGAATGATGAGCGAAGAAAACCAGGTCGAAAGCGAAGAGCTGCCGCACCTGCTGCTGGTGGATGACGATGCCACCTTCACCCGGGTCATGGCCCGGGCCATGAGCCGCCGCGGTTTCCGCGTGAGCACTGCCAGTTCTGCCGAGGAGGGCTTGATCCTGGCCCAGCAGGACCTGCCGGACTACGCCACGCTGGACCTGAAGATGGACGGCGACTCGGGCCTGGTGCTGCTGCCCAAGCTGCTGGAGCTGGACCCGGAAATGCGCGTGGTGATCCTGACCGGGTACTCAAGCATTGCCACGGCGGTGGAGGCGGTGAAGCGTGGCGCCTGCAATTACCTGTGCAAGCCGGCCGATGCCGATGATGTGCTGGCGGCGCTGCTGTCGGAGCACACCGACCTGGATACCCTGGTGCCGGAAAACCCGATGTCGGTCGACCGCCTGCAGTGGGAGCACATCCAGCGCGTGTTGAATGAGCACGAGGGCAACATCTCGGCCACTGCACGGGCGCTGGGCATGCACCGGCGGACCTTGCAGCGCAAACTGCAGAAGCGGCCAGTTCGGCGCTGATTCATTCCGCCTGTACCGGCCTCATCGCCGGCAAGCCAGCTCCCACAGAGACCCCGCAGGTTTCGGTATCTGTGCAATACCTGTGGGAGCTGGCTTGCCGGCGATAGGGCCGGTACTGTCTGAAACGTCTCTTTATCGTATCCTGATCCCCGCAACTAGCGGCCGTTGGCGTATCATTAGCCCCCTAACGGCAACCCCCTCCAGGATCGCTTGCGCATGCTCGCCCTTCTTATCCAGACGCTGAACATCACGGCACCGGTCTTCGCCATGCTGTTCATGGGCGTACTGCTCAAACGCATCCACCTGATCGACGACAATTTCAATCGGGTCGCCTCGCAGCTGGTGTTCAACGTCTGCATGCCGGCGCTGCTGTTCCTCGGCATCTACCACGCCGACCTGGCCTCTGCGGTAAAACCGGGTGTCATCCTCTACTTCGTCGTCGCCACCCTGGTCGGCTTCGCCATCGCCTGGGGCCTGGCCATCTGGCGCAGCCCGCTGGCAGAGCGGGGCATCTATACCCAGGGCGCGTTTCGCGGCAACAACGGCGTGATCGGCCTGGCCTTGGCCGCCAGCCTGTACGGCGACTATGGTATTTCCTTGGGGGCGGTGCTCGCCGGCCTGGTCATCCTCATGTACAACTCGCTGTCGGCAGTGGTACTGGCGGTGTACAGCCCGGACCTCAAGTCCGACCCGTGGAGCATCTGCAAGAGCATTTTCAGCAACCCGTTGATCATCAGCGTATTGGTAGCCACGCCCATGGCTTACGGCCAGGTGCCGCTGCCCAACTGGCTGCTGACCTCGGGCGACTACCTGGCGCAGATGACCCTGCCGCTGGCGCTCATCTGCATTGGCGGCACACTGTCGCTGGCGGCGTTGCGCGACAGTGGCAGGCTGGCCATCGATGCCAGCCTGGTGAAGATGGTCTGGCTGCCACTGCTCGGTACCCTCGGTGCATGGTTGTGCGGTTTCCGGGGTGCGGAGCTGGGTATCCTGTTCCTGTACATCGGCAGCCCGACCGCCGCCGCCAGCTATGTGATGGCGCGAGCGGCCAATGGTAACCATGAGTTGGCAGCGTCGATCATCGTGATTACCACGCTAATGGCGGCGATCACCACCAATATCGGCATTTTCATCTTGCAGTGGGGCGGATGGATCTAGATCCTTGACTGCAAACAACACAAAAAACACAGCCTCACTGAGCTAAAGGACACTTCATGCAAGACCAGAGCACGCCCGAGCGGTTACAGCGCGGGCTGAAGAATCGCCATATCCAGCTGATCGCGCTGGGCGGGGCCATCGGCACCGGTTTGTTCCTGGGCATCGCCCAGACCATCCAGCTGGCAGGCCCTTCCGTCCTGCTGGGCTATGCCATCGCCGGCCTGATGGCTTTCCTGATCATGCGCCAGTTGGGCGAAATGGTGGTGGAAGAGCCGGTTGCCGGCAGCTTCAGCCACTTCGCCCACCAGTACTGGAGCGAGTTCGCCGGCTTCGTGTCGGGCTGGAACTACTGGGTGGTGTACGTGCTGGTCGGCATGGCCGAACTGACTGCGGTGGGCATCTACGTGCAGTACTGGTGGCCAGAGTTCCCAACCTGGGCCACGGCAGCGATCTTCTTCGTGGTGATCAACCTCATCAACCTGACCCAGGTAAAGGTCTACGGCGAGATGGAGTTCTGGTTCGCCCTGGTCAAGGTGGTGGCTATCGTCAGCATGATCGGCTTTGGCGCCTGGCTGCTCAGCAGCGGCCATGGCGGCCCGGATGCCAGCGTGGCCAACCTGTGGCAGTACGGCGGCTTCTTCCCTAACGGTGTCACTGGCCTGGTGATGGCGTTGGCGGTGATCATGTTCTCGTTCGGTGGCCTGGAGCTGGTGGGCATCACCGCTGCCGAGGCTGACAACCCTCGCCAGAGCATTCCCAAGGCCACCAACCAGGTGGTTTACCGCATCCTGATCTTCTACATCGGGGCCCTGGCGGTACTGCTGTCGCTGTACCCGTGGCAGAAGGTGGTGCAGGGCGGCAGCCCGTTCGTGATGATCTTCCACGAGCTGGACAGCGACCTGGTGGCGACCATCCTCAACATCGTGGTGCTGACGGCCGCGCTGTCGGTGTACAACAGCTGTGTCTATGCCAACAGCCGCATGCTGTTCGGCCTGGCCAGCCAGGGTGACGCGCCGCGTCAATTGCTGAAAGTGAGCCGCAGCGGCGTGCCGCTGACTGCATTGGGTGTTTCGGCCTTTGCGACCGGCCTGTGCGTGGTGATCAACTACCTGATGCCGGGTGAGGCCTTTGGCTTGCTGATGGCCCTGGCAGTGTCGGCATTGGTCATCAACTGGGCGAGCATCAGTATTACCCACCTGAAATTCCGCAAGGCCAAGCTGGCCGCCGGCATTACCCCGTTCTACAAGAGCTGGGGGCACCCGTTGACCAACTACCTGTGCCTGGCGTTCATCGTGCTGATTCTGGTGGTGATGTACCTGACTCCACCGATCCGCATTTCGGTGATGCTGATCCCGGGGTGGATCCTGGTGCTGTGGGTGGCCTTCAAGATGAAGAAGGCTCGCCAGGCCAGGTAAGACAGTGCCGGCCTCTTGGCGGGTTTGCCCGCGAAGAGGCCGGTACAGGCAAACTACTGATAGCTGTCGATCACTTCCTGTGCCGCCCTGAAGGCATCAATCGCCGCCGGCACTCCTGCATACACTGCGCAATGCAGCAACGCCTCGCGAATCTCTTCCACCGTACAGCCGTTGTTCAAGGCCCCGCGCACATGCCCCTTGAGCTCTTGCGGGCACTTGAGTGCCGTCAGCGTGGCCAGGGTAATCAGGCTGCGGGTCTTCAGTGGTAGACCCTCGCGGGCCCATACGCTGCCCCAGGCATGTTCATTGACAAAGTCCTGTAGCGGCTGGGTAAAGTCGGTGGCATTGCCCAGTGCGCGGTCGACGAATGCATCGCCCATTACCTGGCGGCGAATCTGTTCGCCGGTCTTGTTGCTATCAGCCATGTTGTTTTCCTTAGTGTTGGCGACGCCAGGCGCGCACGGTGGTGAACAGCAGCACCATGGCGAGCACCGGCAGTACATAGAACAGCATCAAATGTTCAAGTCGACCAGCCAGCGGCATCCCCATGGTAAAGGCTGCTACGTGCAGGCCGTAGGCCAGGTACAGGCAAAGGAATACCAGGCCTTCGGCACGGGTGACGCGATAGCCGGAATAAAACACCGGCAGGCTCAGTGCCGCAACGCCGAGCATCACTGGCAGGTCGAAAGACAGCGCATTGGGTGAGATCGACAGCGGCTCGGGCGTGACGAGTGCGGTCAGGCCCAATACAGCCAGCAGGTTGAACAGGTTGCTGCCGATCACCGTACCCACTGCGATTTCCCGTTCGCCGCGCAGGGCGGCAATCAGCGCGGCGGCCAGCTCAGGCAGGGAGGTGCAGATGGCGACAACGGTAAGGCCAATGATGCGCTCGGACAGGCCCAGGTCGGTGGCAACCTCCACAGCGGCCTCCAGCAGCAGGTGGCCCGCCAGGCTCAGCAAGCCAAGGCCGGCCAGCACCTGCAGCAGCGTGCCGGACCAGAAGCGCCCGGCACCGGTTTTTGCGCTGTCCGGGGCAGGGTAGGTGCGGGCATAGTGGCGCGACTGGTGCCAGAGCATCGCCAGGTAACCGCCCAGACCCAGCAGCAACAGCCCCCCTTCAACCCGGCCCAGGTGGCCGTTGGCAGACAGCGCATAGACCAGGCCGCTGGCGATGATCATCAGCGGAATGTCCAGGCGCACCAGTTGGCGAGACACGCGCAGGGGAATGATCAGCGCGGCCAGGCCAAGAATGACCAGCACGTTGAAGATATTGCTGCCGATTACGCTGCCCACCGCCACGTCCGGCGCGCCCTGGTAGGCAGCCTGCAGGCTTACGGTAAGTTGTGGCGCGGTACTGCCGAAGGCCACCAGGCTCAGGCCGATGATCAGCGGGCGTACGTGAAGGCGCTGGGCAAGGCGCAGCGCGGCGCGCACCAGCAACTCGGCGCCGCCAACCAGCAACACCAGGGCGATGCCCAGTTGCAGGAGGCTGAAGGTGGGAAGGGTGGCCAGGTCGAAAATGGTCGGACTCCTGTCGCGTCAGTCGCTAAGCCCTTGTACTCGCACGCGCGCTGTTCCGCTACGGAGCATGCCGATTTTTTCTGCGGCGGCGCGTGACAGGTCGATCAGCCGGCCGCGGGTATGTGGGCCACGGTCGTTGATGCGTACCACCACACTGCGCTGGTTGGCCATGTTGGTCACCAGCACGCGGGTGCCGAAAGGCAGGCTGCGGTGGGCGGCGGTAAGGCCATGCTGGTTGAAGGGTTCGCCGCTGGCGGTACGTTTGCCGTGGTGGCGTGAACCGTAATAGGAGGCGGTTCCGGTTTTGTCATAACCGCGTGGGTCGATGTCGTGGCTGGCGCAGCCGGCCAGCAGGGAAAAGAGGGCAAGGGTGCCGAGGGATCGTTTTAGCAAGTCAGGTGCTCCGGTGCTGCAATTGGGGCCGCTGTGCGGCCCATCGCCGGCAAGCCAGCTCCCACAGGAATAGTGCAGGCCTTTGGAGCGGCGCTGTACCTGTGGGAGCTGGCTTGCCGGCGATCGAGGGCAAGGCCCTCGCCGCTTTTTTCAGCTCACCCTTCGAGCTTGGCCTTGAGCAATTGGTTCACCTGCCCTGGGTTGGCCTTGCCTTTGGAGGCTTTCATTGCCTGACCGACAAAGAAGCCGAACATCTTGCCACGCTTGGCTTCATCGGCCGCGCGGTACTGTTCGACCTGCTCGGCATTGGCTGCCAGCATCTCGTCGAGCATCTTGTCGATCGCACCGGTGTCGGTGACCTGCTTCAGGCCTTTGCTCTCGATGATGCTGTCGGCATCGCCTTCACCGGCAGCCATAGCCTCGAACACGGTCTTGGCGATCTTGCCGCTGATGGTGTTGTCGCGGATGCGCAACAGCATGCCACCCAGCTGTGCGGCGCTGACGGGCGCCTGGTCGATTTCGACACCCAGCTTGTTCAGCAGGCTGCCCAGTTCGACCATGACCCAGTTGGCGGCCAGCTTGGCATCGCCACCGATCTTGACCACTTCTTCGAAGTAGTCAGCCTGTTCGCGGCTCGACGCCAGCACGTTGGCGTCGTAGGCCGACAGGCCGTACTGGCTCTGGAAGCGCTCGACCTTTTGCGGCGGCAGTTCCGGCAGGCCGGCGCGGACGGTTTCGAGGAAGCTGTCCTCGATGACCACCGGCAGCAGGTCCGGGTCGGGGAAGTAACGGTAGTCGTTGGCTTCCTCCTTGCTGCGCATGGAGCGGGTTTCGTCCTTGTTCGGGTCGTACAGGCGGGTTTCCTGCACCACCTTGCCGCCGTCTTCGATCAGGTCGATCTGGCGCTGGATTTCGCTGTTGATCGCGCGCTCGATGAAGCGGAACGAGTTGACGTTCTTGATCTCGCAGCGGGTGCCGAATTCGGCCTGGCCTTTCGGGCGGATCGACACGTTGCAGTCGCAACGCAGCGAGCCTTCGGCCATGTTGCCGTCGCAGATGCCCAGGTAGCGCACCAGTGCGTGGATTGCCTTGACGTAGGCCACGGCTTCCTTGGCGCTGCGCATGTCAGGCTCGGAGACGATTTCCAGCAGCGGGGTGCCGGCACGGTTCAGGTCGATGCCGGTAGAGCCGCTGAAGTCTTCGTGCAGGCTCTTGCCGGCGTCTTCTTCAAGGTGCGCGCGGGTGACCCCGATGCGCTTGATGGTGCCGTCTTCCAGGGCGATGTCCAGGTGGCCCTTGCCGACGATCGGCAGGTCCATCTGGCTGATCTGGTAACCCTTGGGCAGGTCCGGGTAGAAGTAGTTCTTGCGTGCGAACACGTTGCGCTTGCCGATCTCGGCATCGATGGCCAGGCCGAACATGCACGCCATGCGCACGGCTTCCTGGTTCAGCACCGGCAGTACGCCAGGCATCCCCAGGTCAACCAGGCTGGCCTGGGTGTTCGGCTCGGAGCCAAAGGTGGTGGCGCTGCCGGAGAAGATCTTCGACTGGGTGGCGAGCTGAGTGTGGATTTCCAGCCCGATCACAACTTCCCATTGCATGTGTGAATTCCTCAGAAGCCGTTGGGGGCGCGGGTGTGCCAGTCGGTCACTTGCTGGTAGCGGTGCGCGACGTTGAGCAGGCGGCCTTCCTGGAAGTACGGCGCCAGCAACTGCACGCCGACCGGCAGGCCGTCGACGAAGCCGGCTGGCATCGACAGGCCCGGCAGGCCCGCCAGGTTGGCGGTGATGGTGTAGACGTCTTCCAGGTAGGCGGCGACCGGGTCGCTGCTCTTGGCGCCAAGCTTCCAGGCCGGGTTTGGCGTGGTCGGGCCGAGGATCAGGTCGACGTCGTTGAAGGCGGCCATGAAGTCGTTCTTGATCAGGCGGCGGATTTGCTGCGCCTTCACGTAGTAGGCGTCGTAGTAGCCGGCCGACAGGGCGTAGGTACCGACCATGATACGGCGCTGTACTTCAACGCCGAAGCCTTCGCCACGGGAGCGCTTGTACAGGTCGGTGAGGTCCTTCGGTGCTTCGCAGCGGTAGCCGAAGCGCACGCCGTCGAAGCGCGACAGGTTGGAGGAGGCTTCAGCCGGAGCGATCACGTAGTAGGCCGGGATGGCGTGCTGCATGTTCGGCAGGCTGATTTCCTTGACCATGGCGCCGAGCTTTTCCAGCTCCTTGACGCTGGCCTGGACCAGGTCGGCAATGCGCGGGTCGAGGCCGGCGCCGAAGTATTCCTTCGGCAGGCCGATGCGCAGGCCCTGCAGCGAGGCGTTGAGGTTGGCGCTGTAGTCCGGCACCGGTTCTTCGATGCTGGTGGAGTCCTTGGCGTCGAAACCGGCCATGCCTTGCAACAGCAGGGCGCAGTCCTCGGCAGTGCGGGCCAGCGGGCCACCCTGGTCGAGGCTGGAGGCGTAGGCGATCATGCCCCAGCGCGAAACGCGACCGTACGTCGGCTTGAGACCGGTGAGGTTGGTCAGTGCTGCCGGCTGGCGGATCGAGCCGCCGGTGTCGGTGCCGGTGGTGGCCGGCAGCAGGCGTGCAGCCACGGCAGCGGCCGAACCACCCGACGAACCGCCCGGAACGTGTTCAAGGTTCCACGGGTTCTTCACCGCGCCGTAGTGGCTGGATTCGTTGGCCGAACCCATGGCGAACTCGTCCATGTTGGTCTTGCCCAGGGTGACCATGCCGGCTTCGGCCAGCTTGGCGACCACGGTGGCGTCATACGGCGCCTTGAAGTTGTCGAGCATCTTCGAGCCGCAGCTGGTGCGTACGCCGTTGGTGCAGAACAGGTCCTTGTGGGCGATGGGGGCACCCAGCAGCGCGCCGGTTTCGCCAGCGGCGCGACGGGCGTCGGCGGCACGCGCCTGGTCCAGGGCCAGGTCTTCGGTGACGCTGATGAAGCTGTTGATCTGCGGGTCGAGCTGCTTGATGCGCGCCAGCAGGGCGCCGGTCAGCTCTTCGGAAGAAAACGACTTGTCGGCGAGTCCGCGGGCGATCTCGGCCAGGGTCAATTGATGCATGGCAGGCTCTATCCCTTACTCGATGACTTTGGGAACCAGGTACAGACCGCTTTCGGTCGATGGCGCGATTGCCTGGTAGGCTTCACGCTGGTTGCTTTCGGTGACCTGGTCGGGGCGCAGGCGCTGGCTGGCCTCCAGGGGGTGGGCCAGGGGTTCGATGCCGGTGGTATCGACCGCTTGCATCTGGTCGACCAGCCCGAGAATGCTGTTCAGGGCGTCAGTAATGCGTGGCAGTTCGCCATCATTCAGGCCCAGGCGGGCCAGATGGGCGATCTTTTCCACGTCGCAGCGTTCAAGCGCCATGGGGATCTCCAGGGGAAACAAAGAACGGAATTTGGGTCCGCAGTGAGGAACATGTCAGCTTTCTGACGGTCTAACGGCCGCGAATTTCTGCTGGCGTGCTCGGAAAAACAGCCAATTTAACATATTGGCTCCTTGCCCAAAATCCCTGCCATTGTTAGAGTTTGCCGCACTTTTTTACCCACGCTTTCCCCAGGGTCACTTTCCCATGTTCAAGAAACTGCGTGGCATGTTTTCCAGCGATCTTTCCATCGACCTGGGTACTGCCAACACCCTTATTTACGTGCGTGAGCGCGGTATCGTCCTGAATGAGCCCTCGGTTGTTGCCATCCGTACCCATGGCAACCAGAAAAGCGTTGTCGCCGTCGGTACCGAAGCCAAACGCATGCTGGGCCGTACGCCTGGTAACATTGCTGCCATTCGTCCGATGAAGGACGGCGTCATCGCCGACTTCAGCGTGTGCGAAAAAATGTTGCAATATTTTATCAACAAGGTTCACGAGAACAGCTTCCTGCAGCCAAGCCCGCGTGTGCTGATCTGCGTGCCGTGCAAGTCGACCCAGGTAGAGCGCCGCGCCATTCGCGAGTCGGCCCTGGGTGCCGGTGCCCGTGAAGTGTTCCTGATCGAAGAGCCAATGGCTGCCGCCATCGGTGCCGGCCTGCCGGTTGAAGAAGCCCGCGGTTCGATGGTCGTCGATATCGGTGGTGGTACCACTGAAATCGCCCTCATCTCGCTGAACGGCGTGGTTTATGCCGAATCCGTCCGCGTTGGCGGCGACCGCTTCGACGAAGCCATCGTCACCTACGTGCGCCGCAATTACGGCAGCCTGATCGGTGAGTCCACCGCCGAGCGCATCAAACAGGAAATCGGTACCGCCTACCCGGGCGGCGAAGTGCGCGAAGTCGACGTGCGTGGCCGTAACCTGGCCGAGGGCGTACCGCGTGCCTTCACCCTGAACTCCAACGAAGTGCTCGAAGCGCTGCAGGAATCGCTGGCGACCATCGTTCAGGCGGTCAAGAGCGCTCTGGAGCAGTCGCCGCCCGAGCTGGCTTCGGACATCGCCGAGCGTGGCCTGGTGCTGACCGGTGGTGGCGCGCTGCTGCGTGACCTCGACAAGCTGCTGGCCCAGGAAACCGGCCTGCCGGTGATCGTCGCCGAAGACCCGCTGACCTGTGTCGCCCGTGGCGGCGGTCGCGCTCTGGAGATGATGGACAAGCACGCGATGGACCTGCTCTCCAGCGAGTGATCCCACTTGCTGTTCGCGAGCGCCCGGTTTACAGGTAGTACGCACAGTGCTACCTGTATGTGCTGGGCTGGCGCCCGTTCAGGGCGCCGTATCCGTCAACCCGCAACCAGGCTGGTGCGTTGTCCCATGTCCAATGACCTCCTGAGTCGTCCACGAGGAACGGCCCATTAAACCGCTTTTCTCCAAGGGCCCTTCGCTGGGCGTTCGCCTGCTCGTTCTGGTGGTGATGTCGGTCGCGTTGATGGTTGTCGACGCGCGCTTTGACGTGCTCAAACCTGTGCGCAGCCAGATGGGCGTGGTACTGATGGAGTCGTACTGGATCACCGACCTGCCGCAGCGTGCGTGGCAAGGTGTGGCCGGCCAGTTCGGCAGCCGCAACGAACTGATCGCCGAAAACGAAAAGCTCAAGACCGAGGCCCTGCTGCTGCAGGGGCGCCTGCAGAAGCTGGCGGCCCTGACCGAGCAGAACGTGCGCCTGCGCGAGTTGCTGAACTCTTCGGCGCTGGTCAACGAAAAGGTCGAAGTGGCCGAGCTGATCGGTGTCGACCCCAATCCGTTCACCCACCGCATCCTGATCAACAAGGGCGAGCGTGACGGCGTGTTCCTTGGCCAGCCGGTGCTCGATGCCCGGGGTCTGATGGGCCAGGTGGTCGAACTGATGCCCTACACCTCGCGGGTACTGCTGCTGACCGACACTACCCACAGCATTCCGGTGCAGGTCAACCGCAACGGCCTGCGCGCCATTGCCAGCGGCACGGGCAACCCGGAGCGCCTGGAACTGCGTCATGTGGCCGATACCGCCGACATCAAGGAAGGCGACCTGCTGGTCAGCTCCGGCATGGGTCAGCGTTTCCCTGCAGGTTATCCGGTGGCCACGGTCAACGAAGTGATTCACGATTCCGGCCAGCCGTTCGCCATCGTGCGCGCCATCCCCACTGCCGCGCTCAATCGCAGCCGCTACATGCTGCTGGTGTTCAGTGACCGGCGTACCCCGGAACAACGTGCTACCGATGCAGCCATCGCCCAGGAAGAAGCTGACCGCAAGGGCGCCTCGGCGCCTGGCCAGCCGGTAAGCCCGGGCGAGCAGGGCGTGCCAGCCAGCACTGCGCCAGTTGTACCGGCCGCACCCGCCGCACCGGCCGCTCAGCCAGCCGCTCCGGCTGCTGCCCCTGTCACGCCGGCTGCAGCGCCTGCCGCACCTGCTCACACCCGGAGGCAATGATGCCTGCATCGCGCCGCAACAACGGCTGGGTCATCTGGCTGACTTTTGCTATCGGCCTGCTGCTCAGCGTCTCGCCCATGCCGCAGTTCATGGAAGTGTTCCGCCCCATGTGGCTGGCCTTGCTGGTGTCGTTCTGGACCCTGGCCGTGCCGAACAAGGTCGGCATGACCACGGCGTTCGTGCTGGGCCTGGCCGAGGACGTGCTCTATGGAACCCTGCTGGGGCAGAACGCCCTTATCCTGACCCTCATCACCTTCCTGGTGCTGTCGCTGCAACAGCGCTTGCGCATGTTCCCCATGTGGCAGCAGAGCCTGGTCATCCTGGTGATCTTCGGCATCGCCCAGTTGATCCAGCTGTGGCTCAGCGCACTGACCGGCAATCGCCTGCCTACCCTGGCGCTGGTCTGGTCGGCGGTCATCAGTGCCTTGCTCTGGCCGTGGATCAGCTTCGCCCTGCGCGACCTGCGCCGACGCTTGCATATCAACTGACGGCGACGTCGACACTGACAGGGAGATGTCTGCATGAACCCGCTATACCTGGCCTCCGGCTCGCCCCGTCGTCGTGAACTGCTGACCCAGATCGGCGTGCCGTTCAGCGTCGTCAGTGCCCCCATCGATGAAACCCCGCTGCCCGACGAAAGCGCCCCGGCCTACGTTGAACGCCTGGCCCGGGCCAAGGCTGCCGCCGGCCTGGCCAGTGTCGAAGGCCCGGCTGTCGTGCTGGGCGCAGACACCGCCGTGGTGCTCGATGGTCGTATTCTCGGCAAGCCGGAAAGCCGCGAAGATGCCTTGGCCATGCTGGCCGACCTGTCAGGCCGCGAGCATCAGGTACTGACCGCCGTCGCCCTCACCGATGGCCAGCGCGTTCAAAGCCTGTGCGTCACCAGCCAGGTGCGCTTCCGTGCGATCAGCGACGATGAAGCGCAGCGCTACTGGGCCAGCGGCGAGCCGGCGGACAAGGCGGGTGGCTACGCCATCCAGGGCCTGGGGGCGGTGTTCGTCACTGGCCTGTCCGGCAGCTATTCGGCGGTGGTCGGCCTGCCCCTCAGCGAAACGGCCGATTTGCTTGGCCAGTTCGGCGTTGCCTGCTGGCAATCGCCGGCGCATACGCCAGAGGTAACAAACCAGCGGTAGCCAGCAATGCATACGCCATCCATCATTACAAAAGACCTTTGACGAGAGCCGGCCATGAGTGAAGAGATCCTGATCAACATCACCCCGATGGAGTCACGCGTGGCGGTGGTGGAAAACGGGGTACTGCAGGAGGTGCACGTCGAGCGCACCCAGCGCCGTGGCATCGTTGGCAATATCTACAAGGGCAAGGTGGTGCGCGTGCTGCCGGGCATGCAGGCGGCCTTCGTCGACATCGGCCTGGAGCGCGCGGCGTTCATCCATGCCTCGGAAATTTCCCAGCGCGAAGGCTCGGCGGTAGAGAACATCACCGCCCTGGTCCACGAAGGCCAGGCCTTAGTGGTGCAGGTGACCAAGGACCCGATCGGCACCAAGGGCGCGCGCCTGACGACCCAGTTGTCGATCCCTTCGCGCTACCTGGTGTACATGCCCCGCAGCAGCCATGTTGGCATATCGCTGAAGATCGAAGACGAAGCCGAGCGAGATCGCCTCAAGCAGGTGGTCAGCGACTGCATGGAAAGCGAAAACATCAAGGATGCCGGTGGCTTTATCCTGCGCACCGCCGCCGAAGGCGCACGCGCTGAAGAAATCCTGCAGGACATCCGCTACCTGCGTCGCCTGTGGGAGCAGATTGGCACCCAGATCAAGACCTGCGGCGCGCCCACGGTCATCTACGAAGACCTGGGCCTGGCTCTGCGCACGCTGCGTGACCTGGTCAACCCGAAAATCGAGAAGATCCGCATCGACTCGCGGGAAACCTTCCAGAAAACCACGCAGTTCGTTGGCGAACTGATGCCGGAAATCGCAGACCGCCTCGAGCACTACCCGGGTGAGCGACCGATCTTCGACCTGTACGGCGTTGAAGACGAGATCCAGCGTGCGCTGGAGCGCAAGGTGCCGCTCAAATCGGGTGGCTACCTGGTGGTCGACCCGGCCGAAGCGATGACCACCATCGATGTGAACACCGGCGCGTTCGTCGGCCATCGCAACCTGGAAGAGACCATCTTCAAGACCAACCTGGAAGCCGCCACCGCCATTGCCCGGCAACTGCGCCTGCGCAACATCGGCGGCATCATCATCATCGACTTCATTGACATGGAAGATGAAGAGCACCAGCGCCAGGTGCTGCGCACCCTGGAAAAACAGCTGGAGCGCGATCACGCCAAGACCAACATCATCGGTATTACCGAGCTGGGCCTGGTGCAGATGACCCGCAAGCGCACCCGTGAAAGCCTGGAGCAGGTGCTGTGTGAGCCTTGCCTGGCTTGCCAGGGGCGCGGCAAGCTGAAAACCCCCGAGACCATTTGTTACGAGATCTTCCGTGAGATCCTGCGTGAGGCCCGGGCCTATCAGGCTGAGGGCTACCGTGTACTGGCCAACCAGAAGGTGGTCGACCGCCTGCTGGATGAAGAGTCTGGCAACGTCGCTGAGCTGGAGGCTTTCATCGGTCGAACCATTCGCTTCCAGGTCGAGTCGATGTATTCGCAGGAACAATACGACGTGGTGCTGCTCTGAGTTCTTCCAGAGCACGCCGCAGGATGGTCGGGCTGGCAAAACCGCCGCTACCGGCCATCATGGATAAACGACTTGGAGGGCCATGGCCATGGGACGTCTGACCCGCGTTCTTGTCGCCTTGACCCGCTGGGGGCTGGGCGTGTGCGCCCTGTTGGCGGTATTGGTGGCGCTGTATGTCAGCCTCGGTCGCGAACTGGTGCCGCTGGTGGCCGAGTACCGCGCCGATGTGGAAAGCAAGGCCGAGCAGGCGCTGGGCCTGCCGGTGCATGTCGGTGCCCTTGAGGGCCGCTGGAGCGGGCTGGCTCCGGTGCTGCGGGTACGTGACCTGCAACTGGGCGAAGGCGCTACGGCGTTGCGCCTGGATGACGTGAAGGTGGTGCCTGATGTCTGGGCCAGCCTTACCGCCCGTGAAGTGCGCCTGGCGCGCATTCAGCTGGGCGGCCTGCAACTGATCTTGCGCGAGAACGAGCAGGGCGCCTGGAACCTTGAAGGCCTGCCGAAAAAAGACGACGCACCACTCGACCCCGCCGACCTGCTGCAGCGCCTGCGTCAATTGGGCCGCGTCGATGTGTTCGACAGCCAGGTCACCTTGCACCCTTGGCAGCGTGACCCGCTCACCCTCACCTATGTCAGCGCCGGCCTGCAGGCGGGTGCTTCACGGCAAGTGCTGGAGTTGCGCGCCACCTTGCCTGATGGCCAGCCTCTGTCGCTGAACCTGCAAAGCCGTGTCTCAGCCAAGGCCTGGCGTGATGGCCAGGTGGAGGCCTACCTGAGCCTGCCGCAAAGTGACTGGGCGCGCTGGTTGCCACCACGCCTGCTCGGTGAGTGGCAAGCTGACGCGTTGCGAGCGGGTGGCGAGTTCTGGGTCGATTGGCGCAAAGGGCAGTTGCAGCAGGCTGTGGTGCGGCTTAATGCGCCTGAACTGCGGGGTGCCTATACCGGTCGCAAGGCTGCCACGCTGAGCAACCTGGCCCTGGGCGCCTGGTTCCAGCGCCGGGATCAAGGCTTCGATGTGGTGGTCGACTCCCTGGCCATGGACATCGGCAAGGCCCGCTGGGAGTCGCACTTGCAGTTGCAGCAGCGCCCGGGCGAGAGCGCTGCCGATGAAAACTGGCGGGTGCAGGCCGACCGGCTCGACCTCACGCCCTTGACCCCGCTGATCGATGCTTTGGCGCCATTGCCTGACAAAGTCATGGCCGTGGTCGATGGCCTGAAAGTAACCGGCGCGCTGCGCAATGTGCGCCTGGAGGCCCGCCCGAAAGCCGAGGGCGACAAACGCCTGCAGTTCGAGGCCAACCTGGAAAAGGTCGGTTTCGATGCGTATCACAATGCCCCGGCTGCCGGTAACGTCAGCGGCAGCATCAGTGGTGACCTGGGCCATGGTGAGCTGCGGTTGGATACCGAGGCGTTCATGCTGCATCTGTACCCGATCTTCGCCAAACCCTGGCACTACCAGAAGGCCAATGCACGCCTGACCTGGGCTTTGGACAATGACGGTTTCACCCTGATAGCGCCGTACCTCAAGGTGCTGGGCGAAGAGGGCAAGATCGCAGGTGATTTCCTGATTCGCCTGTTGTTCGAGGAAGGCCGCGAAGACTACATGGACCTGCGCGTCGGCCTGACCGAAGGCGATGGCCGCTATACCGCCAAATACCTGCCCGAGGTGCTCAGCCCCGCCCTCGACGAGTGGTTGCGCAGCGCCATCGTCAAAGGCACGGTGGATGAAGGCTACTTCCAGTACCAGGGCTCGCTGAATCATGGCGCGGCTCCTGAAGCGCGCAGTATCAGCCTGTTCTTCAAGGTGCGTGATGCCGCCCTGGACTTCCAGCCTGGCTGGCCGCAGGTGCAGCACGTGGATGGCGATGTGTTCATCGAGGACAGCGGTGTGCGCATCAAGGCCCAACGCGGCGTGCTGCTCGACACCAAGGTCAGCGATGTGACGGTCGATATCCCGCATGTCGACGGTGACCAGCACAGCCACCTGTACCTGGATGGAGACTTCGACGGCACCCTGGGTGATGGGCTGAAGATTCTCAAGGAAGCGCCAATCGGCACCGGTGAGATGTTCGCCGGCTGGGAGGGTGAAGGGCCGCTGAAGGGCAAGGTCAAGCTCGATATCCCCTTGGCTCATGGGCCGCGACCGAAAGTACAGGTGGACTTCGCCACCAACGAGGCGCGCCTGAGAGTCGCGCCGCCGAGCCTGGAGTTGAACCGCCTGAAGGGTGATTTCAGCTTTGATTTCGACAAAGGCCTGAGCGGCAAGGGCATCAGCCTGCAAGCCTTCGGCAAGCCGGTAACGGCGCAAATCACTGCTGAAGGCCAGGCCGGCCAGATGCAGACCCGCATTAATGCCAATGGCCAGGTGTCGCTCAAGGCGTTGACCGAATGGCTGCAGTTCAAGCAGGCCCTGCCGGCCTCCGGCGACTTGCCTTACCAGCTACAGGTCAACCTGGGTAGCCGGGCAAACAGCCTGAGCGTCACTTCCAACCTCAAGGGCCTGGCGATCGACCTGCCGGCACCGTTCGGCAAAGCGGTGGCGGATACCCGCGACAGCCGTTTCAGCATGAACCTGCAGGGGCCGGAGCGTCGCTTCGATGCTGCCTATACCGACCTTGCCCGCTTTGCCTATGCCGCGCCGGCCGACGCACTGGCCCAGGGGCGCGGTGAGTTGTTGCTGGGCGCCGGTAACGCTCAACTGCCGGGCGGTCAAGGGCTGCGGGTACGTGGCCGCCTGGAGGCTTTGGACCTGGCACCCTGGCAAGAGCAGGCAGCGCGCCTGGCGGGCGACGACCCCGGTGGCAGTGCACGGCAAAACCTGCAAGGCGTAGACCTGAGCATTGGCCAGTTGAAAGCCTTTGGCATGGACCTGAATCAGGCAGTGGTCAGGCTGGCACGAGGCGGCCAGGCTTGGGACCTGCGCCTGGACAGCAAGGAAGTGATAGGCAACGCACGCGTGCCGGATGCCAAAGGCTCGCCCATGGTGGTGCGTATGCAAACCTTGCGTTTGCCGGCAGCCGACCCTGCCCAGGCACAAGCCGAGGATGGCCCCGATCCGCTGGCCTCGTTCGACCCGCGCAAGGTCCCGGCGCTGGACCTGAGCATCGACAAGCTGTACCGCGGCGACGACTTGTTCGGCAGTGCCTCGATCAAGTTGCGACCCACCGCGCGTGGTGTTAGCGCCAGTGATATCGACCTCGACTTCAAAGGCCTGCGTATCGACGGCGGCGGTGGCTGGGAAGGCGAAACAGGCAAGACCAGCAGTTGGTACAAAGGGCGCCTGGACGGCAAGAACCTGGCCGATGTACTCAAGGCCTGGGGCTTTGCCCCGACCGTGACCAGCCGCGATTTTCGCCTGGATGTGGACGGCCGCTGGCCGGGTTCGCCGGCTGCGGTGGGGCTGAAGCGCTTCTCGGGCAGCATGGACGCGGCACTGCGTACCGGCCAGTTCGTCGAGGTTGAAGGCAGCGCCCAGGCGTTGCGGGTATTCGGCCTGCTCAACTTCAACTCCATTGGCCGACGCCTGCGTCTGGACTTCTCCGACCTGTTCGACAAAGGCCTGGCCTATGACCGGGTCAAGGGCCTGCTGGTGGCCAGTGACGGGGTGTATGTGACCCGCGAGCCCATCAGCGTGACCGGCCCGTCGAGCAATTTCGAGCTGGACGGGACCCTGGACATGCTACGCGACCGGATCGACGCCAACCTGCAGGTGAGCCTGCCGGTGACGAACAACCTGCCGCTGGCGGCACTGATTGTCGGCGCGCCGGCCGTAGGTGGCGCCTTGTTCCTGGTCGATCGGTTGATCGGTGACCGTGTTTCGCGCTTTGCCAGTGTGCACTACCGTGTCGAAGGACCGGTTAAAGAGCCTAGAATCACCTTTGTGAAACCTTTCGAGAAATCCCGCTAGGAGTGCCCATGAAGGCAGCGGTAATCCAGATGGTCAGCCAGGACGATGTGCTGGCCAACCTGCAACGTGCCGGTGCCCTGTTGGAGCAGGCCGCGTTGGGCGGCGCGCGGCTGGCGGTGCTGCCAGAAAATTTCGCTGCAATGGGCCGTAAGGATGCCGCTGCCATCGGCCGTGCCGAAGCGTTGGGCGAAGGGCCGATCCTGCCATGGTTGAAACGCACCGCCCGTGACCTCAAGTTATGGATTGTTGCCGGTACCTTGCCCTTGCCACCGGTCGGCCAGCCCGAGGCCAAGGCCCATGCCTGCTCGCTGTTGATCGATGAACACGGCGAGGTGGCGGCACGTTATGACAAGCTGCACCTGTTTGACGTGGATGTAGCCGACAACCGTGGCCGTTACCGTGAGTCGGACGACTACGCCCATGGCGCTCAGGTGGTGGTGGCTGATACGCCGGTCGGGCGGCTGGGGTTGAGCGTGTGCTACGACTTGCGCTTCCCCGAGCTGTACAGCGCACTGCGTGCTGCCGGCGCGGAGCTGATCACTGCGCCGGCTGCCTTTACGGCAGTGACAGGCGCGGCCCATTGGGAGGTACTGGTACGCGCCCGAGCCATCGAGACCCAGTGCTACCTGCTGGCTGCGGCGCAGGGAGG
This sequence comes from Pseudomonas sp. RV120224-01b, assembly GCF_003208145.1. Lineage (NCBI taxonomy): Bacteria > Pseudomonadati > Pseudomonadota > Gammaproteobacteria > Pseudomonadales > Pseudomonadaceae > Pseudomonas > Pseudomonas sp. RV120224-01b. The sequence goes on from NZ_QKMQ01000010.1 coordinate 115,889, forward strand.
CACCCACCCAGGCCCACGGGAAACCCATGGGCATGCGGCGATTGTCGACCCTTGGGGGCGCATCGTTGCAGAACAGGCGCAAGGCGAAGCGGTACTGCTTGCCGAGCGCGACATTGAAGAACAAGCGTCCATTCGGGCGCGCATGCCGGTGGTATCGCACCGGCGCTTTTTCTCGCAGGGCGCGTTGCGGCCTGCGCACACCGCGGAGTGACTATGAGCCAGATGTTATCCACCGTCAGTGAGCAGCTCCTGGCCCCAGGCGGCTTGACCCTGGACAGCCTGCAGAGCGTGCTGGGTGAATTGGCTGGCCCCGGCATCGACGCCGCCGACCTGTATTTCCAGGGCCAGATCTCGGAAACCTGGGCGCTGGAAGACGGCATCGTCAAAGAGGGCAGTTTCAACCTCGACCAGGGCGTGGGCGTGCGTGCCCAGTCCGGTGAAAAGACCGGGTTCGCCTACAGCAATGCAATCAACCTCGAGGCGTTGACCTCGGCGGCGCGCGCCGCCCGTTCCATTTCCCGTGCCGGTCAAAACGGCACGGTTCAGGCCTTCCGCAGCCAGGAAGTCACTGCCCTGTATGCGGCAGACAACCCGCTGGATGTACTGAGCCGTGCCGAAAAGGTCGAGCTGCTCAAGCGTGTCGATGCCGCCACCCGTGCCCTGGACCCGCGAATTCAGCAGGTCAGTGTGAGCATGGCCGGGGTCTGGGAGCGTATCCTGATTGCGGCGGCTGATGGCAGCCTGGCTGCCGACGTGCGCCCGCTGGTGCGCTTCAACGTCAGCGTCATCGTCGAGCAGAACGGCCGCCGCGAACGCGGCGGGCAGGGCGGTGGCGGGCGTACCGACTACCGCTTCTTCACTGAAGAGCGGGTGATGGGCTATGCCCGTGAAGCGCTGCGTCAGGCCTTGGTGAACCTGGAAGCGATTCCGGCTCCGGCCGGTACCTTGCCGGTGGTGTTAGGTTCGGGCTGGTCGGGTGTGCTGTTGCACGAGGCTGTCGGCCATGGCCTGGAAGGTGACTTCAACCGCAAGGGCAGTTCGGCTTTCAGCGGCCGTATCGGCGAGAAAGTGGCATCGAGCCTGTGCACCATCGTTGACGATGGCACGCTCGAGGGCCGCCGTGGTTCGCTGAGCGTCGACGACGAAGGTACCCCGACCGAGTGCACCACGTTGATCGAGAACGGGGTGCTCAAGGGCTACATGCAGGACAAGCTGAACGCACGCCTGATGGGCATGGCGGTGACCGGCAACGGGCGCCGCGAATCCTACGCACACCTGCCGATGCCACGCATGACCAATACCTACATGCGGGCTGGCGAAAGCGACCCGCAGGAAATCATCGCATCGGTGAAAAAAGGGATCTACTGCGCCAATCTGGGCGGCGGCCAGGTGGACATCACCAGCGGCAAGTTCGTGTTCTCGACCAGTGAGGCCTACCTGATCGAAGACGGCAAGATTACTGCACCTGTAAAAGGCGCAACCCTGATCGGCAATGGTCCTGAGGCGATGAGCCGGGTGTCGATGGTCGGTAACGACCTGGCGCTGGACAGCGGAGTGGGCACATGCGGCAAGGACGGGCAGTCGGTGCCGGTGGGGGTAGGGCAGCCTACCTTGAAACTGGATGCGATTACCGTGGGCGGTACCGGGGCGTGATGGCTTTTGGGGGCCGCAAAGCGGCCCCCAAGGGTTCAGCGCAACCCGCGCTGCAACTCGTCGAGGTCGCGGATGTACTTGAACACCTTGCGCGCAGCGGCAGGTGGCTTGTTCCGGGCCTTTTCGTGTTGAGCATGGCGCACCAGCGAACGCATTTGCTGGCGATCGGTTTCGGGGTACTCGTTGACGAAACGCTCGAGGTCTTCGTCGTTACCGTCGATCAGCCGGTCACGCCAGCGCTCCAGGTTGTGGAATCGCTCGTTGTACTGGCGAGTCGAGCTGTCCATCTGTTCGAGCAAGGCGTGGATGGCGTCCAGGTCCTGCACGCGCATCAGCTTGCCGACGAACGACATGTGGCGCTTACGGGCGCCATGAGCGGTGTGCTTGCTGGCTTCAGCCAGTGCTTTGCGCAGCTCGTCGGTCAACGGCAGGCGTGCCAGGGTATCGGCCTTGAGTGTGGTCAGGCGCTCGCCAAGTTCGACCAGCGCATGCAGTTCGCGCTTGATCTGGGTTTTGCTTTTTTCGCCGTCGAAGGCGTCGTCGTTTGAATCAACCATGGTGGCAGTCCGCTAGAAATCGCCGCCATGATAACCAGTCGGGGGCCGCTTGTCCGGCCCGGTCGTAGAATGACCCTCGCCGAACGCAGAATTTGAGTGGAGAGAACCATGAGTGCAGTCCAGAGCGTAGGTCCGAAAGACCTGCCAGCATTGCAGGAGCAGGTCGAGGCAATCATCGCCGAGGCGCGCCGCCAGGGGGCCAGTGCCTGCGAAGTGGCCGTGTCGCTGGAGCAGGGCCTGTCCACCACGGTACGCCAGCGTGAGGTCGAGACCGTCGAGTTCAATCGCGACCAGGGTTTTGGCATTACCCTCTACGTTGGCCAGCGCAAAGGTTCGGCCAGCACTTCGGCCAGTGGCCCGGACGCGATCCGCGAAACCGTCGCTGCGGCGTTGGCCATTGCCAAGCATACTTCCGAGGACGAATGCTCTGGCCTGGCGGACGCCGCGTTGATGGCCCGGGACATCCCGGACCTGGACCTGTATCACGACTGGGACATTGAACCCGAGAAGGCCATCGAGATGGCCCTGGCCTGTGAGGCTGCGGCGTTCGATGCCGACCCGCGCATCCTCAATGCCGACGGCACCACCCTCAATACCCACCAGGGCTGCCGTGTGTATGGCAACAGCCATGGCTTCATCGGGGGCTACGCGTCGACCCGGCACAGCCTGAGTTGCGTCATGATCGCCGAAGGCGACGGGCAGATGCAGCGCGACTACTGGTATGACGTAAACCGCCAGGGCAACCTGCTCGCCGATCCGCGCAGTATCGGTGTACGCGCTGCCCAGCGCGCCGCCAGCCGCCTGGGCGCGCGCCCGGTGCCCACTTGCGAAGTGCCGGTGCTGTTTTCCGCCGAGCTGGCCGGCGGCCTGTTCGGCAGCTTCCTCTCGGCCATTTCCGGCGGCAATCTTTACCGCAAATCGTCGTTCCTTGAAGGGACCATTGGCCAGCGCCTGTTCCCCTCCTGGCTAACCCTCGACGAGCGCCCGCACATTCCGCGAGCGCTGGGCAGCGCCGCATTCGATGGTGACGGCCTGGCCACCTATGCCAAGCCGTTCGTCGACAAAGGCGAGCTGGTGTCGTACCTGCTGGGCACGTATTCCGGGCGCAAGCTGGGCTTGCCAAGTACCGCCAACGCCGGTGGCGTGCACAACCTGTACGTCAGCCATGGTGTCGAAGACCAGGCAGCACTGATCCGCCGCATGGGCCGTGGCCTGCTGGTCACCGAGCTGATGGGGCATGGCCTGAACATGGTGACCGGGGATTATTCCCGAGGTGCGGCAGGGTTCTGGGTTGAGAACGGCGAGATCCAGCACGCGGTGCAGGAAGTGACCATTGCCGGCAATATGAAGGACATGTTCCAGCAAATTGTCGCGATCGGGAGTGATCTCGAAACCCGTAGCAACATTCACACGGGTTCTGTGCTGATCGAGCGAATGACTGTAGCGGGTAGCTAATTCGTTCCAGATACCTTGGCAAATCAGAAGACCCGGCCCTGTGCCGGGTTTTTTGTTTCATCACCTTTTTCTTGAAGTGATTCTGTTTATCACTTAATAATGAATATCATTATCCAGTAACCCGGCGATGATGTTCATGAAACCCGTCCTCCGCGAACTGCCCTACCTGGAAAACTGGCGCTGGCTCAGCCGGCGCATCCGCTGTGCGCTTGAACCCGACGAGCCGCGCCTGATCGAGCATTACCTGGCCGAGGGCCGCTACCTGGTGTGCTGCACCGAAACCTCGCCATGGACGGTGGCACTGACCTCCTTCCGCCTGTTACTGGATACCGCCTGCGACCGCATGCTGCCCTGGCATTGGCGCTGTCTGTGCCTGGACCAGGCCTGGCGCCCCTTGCTGGACCTGCGCAATCTCGATCGCCAGGAACAGAACCAGCGCTGGCAGCCCTACGCCCTGCAGTTGGCCAATTGCCGCCTGCTGCCGTCGATTTCTCCCGATGAACTGATGCAAGGATTTGATGATGAGTGATACCCGTATCGAGCGTGACAGCATGGGCGAACTGCAGGTGCCGGTCCAGGCCCTGTACGGTGCCCAGACCCAGCGCGCGGTCGACAACTTCCCGGTCAGCGGCCAGCGCATGCCGGCCCAGTTCATTCGCGCGCTGTTGCTGGCCAAGGCGGCTGCCGCCAAGGCCAACGTCGAGCTGGAGCAATTGTCTGCCGCGCAGGGCAATGCCATCGTCAAGGCGGTCGAGCAACTGCTGGCCGAGGATTTCATCCAGCACTTCCCGGTGGATGTGTTCCAGACCGGTTCCGGCACCAGCTCGAACATGAACGCCAACGAGGTGATTGCCACCCTGGCCAGCCGTGTACTGGGTGATGCGGTGAACGCCAACGACCACGTCAACTGTGGCCAGAGCAGCAACGACATCATCCCGACGACCATTCACGTCAGTGCTGCACTGGCCCTGCACGAACAACTGCTTCCGGCCCTGAGCCACCTGGTGCAGGTGATCGAGAGCAAGTCGGTGCAGGTGCATCAGTACGTGAAAACCGGCCGTACCCACTTGATGGACGCCATGCCGGTGCGCATGAGCCAGGTGCTGGATGGCTGGGCCGCGCAGATCAACGCTGCCAAGGCGCACATCGAGGCGACCCTGCCGAGCTTGCAGGCGCTGGCCCAAGGTGGCACGGCCGTGGGGACCGGCATCAACGCCCACCCACAGTTCGCGGCCGGTTTCGCCCGCCAGCTCAGCGGCCTGACCCAGGTCGAGTTCGCCCCGGGCCAGAACCTGTTCGCCCTGATCGGTTCGCAAGACACTGCCGTGGCGCTGTCTGGCCAGCTCAAGACCACTGCCGTGGCGCTGATGAAGATCGCCAACGACCTGCGCTGGATGAACTCCGGCCCGCTCGCCGGCCTGGGCGAAATCGAGCTGCAAGGCCTGCAACCGGGCTCTTCGATCATGCCTGGCAAGGTCAATCCGGTGATTCCTGAGGCCACCGCCATGGTGGCTGCCCAAGTGATCGGCAACGACGCCACCATCGCTGTCGCTGGCCAGTCCGGCAACTTCGAGCTGAACGTGATGCTGCCGGTGATCGCCCGCAACCTGCTGGAAAGCATCGAGCTGATGGCCAACGTCAGCCGTCTGCTGGCCGACAAGGCCATCGCCACGTTCAAGGTCAACGAGGGCAAGCTCAAGGAAGCCCTGGCGCGCAACCCGATTCTGGTCACTGCGCTGAACCCGATTATCGGCTACCTCAAGGCTGCCGAAATCGCCAAGACCGCCTACAAGCAGGGCCGCCCGATCATCGACGTGGCGTTGGAACACACCGACCTGTCGCGCGACCAGCTGGAAGCACTGCTGGACCCGGAAAAACTTACCGCTGGCGGTATCTGACACTGCGTCACCGCTCAGGAGACAACCATGCAGCACTGGAAACGCACTACGGAAACCGCCAACCGCCTGTTCGAACAAGGCGAGCTGGTCGACGCCCGGGAACACTACCTGCAAGCCCTGGCGCTGGCACAGGTGCTGTTCGAGCGCTGGCATGACGTCGACGAAGCGGTGGCTGCATTCGTCATCGCCCATCACAACCTGGCCGACCTGCACCTGCGCCTCAACCAGCCGCACGAGAGCGCCGACTACCTGTGTGCCGCTCACCAGCGGCTGCTGCAGGCCAGCCAGGAGGCGCGTTTACCCCAGGCGCTGCGTGACGCAGCCCTGCGTCACAGTGGACGCACCTACACCGAGCTGCTGAGTTTTATCGCCGAATACGGCCAGTACCCACGTACCGAGCGTCTGCTCAACCGCCACGGCACCGGGGCCAGCGAGCTCGCTGCCCAGCCAGACGTGGCGCCCAGAACCCAAGCCTACGGAATTCACTGACATGCCGCATACCTTGCCTGCTTTGCCCTACGCCTACGATGCGCTGGAGCCGCACATCGACGCGCAGACCATGGAAATTCACCACACCAAGCACCACCAGACCTACGTCAACGGCCTCAATGCCGCCATCGAAGGCACCGAATGGGCCGAATGGCCTGTGGAAAAGCTGGTTGGTGCAGTCAAGCAACTGCCGGAAAACCTGCGTGGCGCTGTGACCAACCATGGCGGGGGGCACGCCAACCATAGCCTGTTCTGGACGGTGATGTCGCCGCAAGGTGGTGGTGAGCCACACGGCCAGCTGGCGCAGGCCATCACCTCGCAACTGGGTGGTTTCGATGCCTTCAAGGAGGCGTTCACCAAGGCTGCGCTGACCCGCTTTGGCAGCGGCTGGGCCTGGCTCAGCGTAACGCCGCAGAAAACCCTGGTGGTCGAGAGCAGTGGCAACCAGGACAGCCCGCTGATGCACGGCAACACGCCAATCCTCGGCCTGGACGTGTGGGAGCATGCCTACTACCTGAAGTATCAGAACCGTCGTCCGGAATACATCGGTGCCTTCTACAACGTGATTGACTGGGCCGAAGTGGAACGCCGTTACCTCGAAGCCCTTAAGTGAGTCGGACCGGTATGCGCTCTGAGGTGATGTCTGTCAGCAGTGTGCGCCTGTTTCGGCTGGCGCTTGGGACTTTGCTTTTGCTGGCTGGCACCGCGCTGCTAGTGGCGCGTGGCCTTGCCTGGCTGGACCTGGAGCCGCGCATGTTGCGTGCGCTGGAGGGCGGCGCATTATGCGCCCTGGGGACGGCGCTGGGCGCGGTACCGGTACTGGTCATTCGCAACATGCCGGTGGCCTTGGCCGATACGCTGCTGGGCTTCGGCGCTGGCGTAATGCTGGCGGCCACCGCGTTTTCCCTGATCATTCCGGGGCTGGACGCCGCTCAATCCATCGGTTTCAGCCCTTGGGGCGCGGGTGGCCTGATCAGCTTTGGCCTGATGTTCGGTGCGCTGTGCCTGTTTCTGGTTGACCTCAAGGTGTCAGGTGCCTCGCCGGAAGCACTGGTCGGCACCGGCAATCAGCCAGTGATTGCTGCGCGCATCTGGCTGTTTGTCATCGCGATCATCGCGCACAACATTCCCGAAGGCATGGCGATTGGCGTATCGGCCGGTGGTGGCATGGCCGACGCCGACAGCCTGGCCATGGGCATCGCCTTGCAAGATGTGCCTGAGGGGCTGGTGATTGCGCTGGTGCTGGCAGGGGCGGGCATGCCGCGCTTCAAAGCCTTCCTGATCGGTGCTGCTTCTGGGCTGGTCGAGCCGGTAGCCGCAGTGATCTGTGCCTGGTTGGTGAACATCGCCGAACTGCTGCTGCCGCTCGGCCTGGCCTGTGCGGCGGGGGCCATGCTGCTGGTGGTTACGCAGGAAATCATCCCGGAATCACGCAGCAACGGCCATCATCGCCTGGCCAGCCTGGGGTTGTGCATCGGGTTCTGCCTGATGATGGTGATGGATACCGCCATGTCATGAATCGCTTCAGGGGCGCCTGCTTACTGCGGGCGCCTTTCAGGCGAAAATAACTTCAATTCGCCCTTCACGACGAGAGCGGGGGGCTGGCTTCACCACTATCTGAACATCGCGCCCTAGTCGCGCCAGGCAATCGATCATCTTGTTTTCGCTGATACCGCGAAACTTGCCCCTCATCATCTCGGATATCTTGGGTTGAGGTAAGCCAAGTACTGCTGCGGCCTGCACTTGAGTGAGGTGACGCGCCTTGATGATGCTGCAGATTTTGCTGGCAAGCTGAGCTTTTATCAGCATCTCATTGGCGTCGGCGCTGTTGAGGTCGGCGTACACGTTACCGCTGCTTGCTTCGATCTCAGTCATTTGTTCCTCTCATACCTATATAGGTATAAACACAATCGCGGCCGATTGCATCCTGACAATTGACAGGAGATGTTGCGGGTGGCTTATTCGCCTTCGTCGAAGAAGTTGTTGATCAGCTCGACCAGCGCATCCATGGCGTCGTTGTCCTGCTCACCCTCGGTAAGCAGGTGAACCTGTGTGCCTTTGCCGGCCGCCAGCATCATCACCGCCATGATGCTCTTGCCATCCACCAGCTTGTCCGGCGCACGGCCAACCCGTACCTGGCAGGGGAAGCGGCCGGCCACGCCGACGAACTTGGCTGCCGCCCGGGCATGCAGGCCCAGCTTGTTGATGATGGTGATTTCGCGGGCGGGCATCGTGGGGCGGATCCTTGGGCTTAGAGGTCGCGGTGGCGGACCTGGACGTTTTTCAGGGATTGCTGCAGCAACTGGCCAAGGCGTTCGGTGATGTAGACCGAGCGGTGGTGGCCGCCGGTGCAGCCGATAGCAATGGTGACGTAGGCGCGGTTGCTGGCGGCGAAGCGGGGTAGCCACTTGAGCAAGTAGCTGGAAATGTCATTGAACATGTCCTCTACGTCTGGCTGTGCGGCCAGGTAGTCGGCGACCGGTTGATCAAGGCCGGAGTGCTCACGCAGCTCGGGTTTCCAGTAGGGGTTGGGCAGGCAGCGTACATCGAACACCAGGTCGGCATCGACTGGCATGCCGCGCTTGAAACCAAACGACTCGACCAAAAAGGCTGTGCCGGGCTCGGGCTGGTTGAGCAGGCGCAACTTGATCGAATCCCGTAGTTGGTACAGGTTGAGGCTGGTGGTGTCGATCTTCAGGTCTGCCAGGTCGGCAATTGGCCCCAGCAGCTCGCTCTCCACGCGAATGGCTTCTGCCAGCGAACGGTTGGCATTGGTCAGTGGATGGCGACGGCGGGTTTCCGAGAAGCGCTTGAGCAGCATGTCTTCGTCGGCATCCAGGAACAGCACGTCACACTGGATGTTCCGCGCACGGGCTTCTTCGAGTAGCTCGGGGAAGCGCGTAAGGTGGCTGGGCAGGTTGCGTGCATCGATCGACACGGCAACCTTGGGTTGCAGTAATTCCGTGTTGATCAGTGCATCCTCCGCCAACTGCGGCAGCAGCCCGGCGGGCAGGTTGTCAATGCAGTAAAAACCGTTGTCTTCCAGGACATCGAGGGCGGTGCTCTTGCCGGAGCCGGACCGGCCGCTGACAATGATCAGGCGCATGTTCAGTGCTCGTTCTGTACGTCCAGGACAACCTGGTACAGGTCCTCGTTACTGCTGGCGGCACGCAGACGATCACGGACTTCTTTGCGATCGAGCATGCTGGCAATCTGGCGCAGCAGTTCCAGATGCGCATCGGTGGCGGCTTCAGGCACCAGCAGGACGAACAGCAGGTCCACGGGCGCACCATCAATGGCGTCGTAATCGATTGGGGCTTCCAGGTGCAGCAGGGCACTGACCGGGGAGGAACAACCTTCAAGCCGACAGTGCGGGATGGCGATGCCATTGCCGAAACCGGTCGAGCCGAGTTTTTCGCGGGCGACCAGCTTTTCGAAGACGTCTTGCATCTCCAGTTCTGGCACTTGTTCGGCGATGACGGTGGCGACCTTTTCCAGGGCGCGCTTCTTGCTGCCGCCCGGCACGTTCACGAGTGAACGGCCGGGGGTCAGGATGGTTTCAAGTCGGATCATGGATGAGGGGGATCAGCGGGCAGCTGCACCTTGCAGCAGGCTTTGCTGTTTTTCCTTGTGTTTTTTCAGTTGGCGGTCGAGCTTGTCGGCCAAGGCGTCGATCGCTGCATACATGTCTTCGTGTTCGGCGTTGGCTACCACTTCGCCGCCAGGAATCTGCAGGGTCGCCTCGACCTTTTGCTGCAGCTTCTCGACTTTCATGATGACCTGCACGTTGGTGATCTTGTCGAAGTGACTTTCCACGCGGGCGAGCTTTTCAAGCACGTAATCGCGCAGTGGCTGGGTGACTTCTACATGCTGTCCACTGATATTGACTTGCATACAGCTTCTCCTTTGTTGCCCGTGCATAAAGAGGCAGGTCTTGCACCTGCCCCACAAACGCTGTGGCACATCTCAGGCGCTACATCAGTCGCTTGCGCTCGCTCGACGGTGCGATGCCGAGGGACTCGCGGTACTTGGCGACGGTGCGACGGGCTACCTGGATGCCTTGTGCCTCCAGTAAACCAGCGATCTTGCTGTCACTCAATGGCTTTTTCTGATTTTCCGCCGCAACCAGTTTTTTGATGATCGCGCGGATCGCCGTGGACGAGCATTCTCCACCTTCGGAGGTGCTGACGTGGCTGGAGAAAAAGTATTTCAGTTCGTAGATACCACGCGGTGTGTGCATGTATTTCTGCGTGGTAACCCGCGAAATGGTCGACTCGTGCATGCCCACCGCTTCTGCAATGTCATGCAACACCAGCGGCTTCATGGCTTCGTCACCATGGTCGAGGAAACCGCGCTGGTGCTCGACGATCTGTGTGGCAACCTTCATCAGGGTTTCGTTGCGGCTTTGCAGGCTCTTGATGAACCAGCGCGCTTCCTGCAACTGGTTGCGCATGAAGGTGTTGTCGGCGCTGGTATCGGCACGGCGCACGAAGCCGGCGTACTGCGGGTTGACGCGCAGGCGCGGGATAGCCTCCTGGTTCAGCTCCACCAGCCAGCGGTCGCTGTCTTTGCGCACGATGACGTCAGGCACCACGTACTCGGGCTCGCTGGACTCGATCTGCGAACCGGGGCGCGGGTTGAGGCTCTGTACCAGTTCGATCACCTGGCGCAGCTCGTCTTCCTTGATTTTCATGCGACGCATCAGCTGGCTGTAATCGCGGCTGCCGAGCAGGTCGATGAAATCGGTGACCAGGCGCTTGGCTTCGGTCATCCAGGGGGTGCTGGCAGGCAACTGGCGCAGTTGCAGCAGCAGGCATTCGCCCAGGTTGCGCGCGCCGACGCCGGCTGGCTCGAACTGCTGGATGCGGTGCAGCACCGCTTCGACCTCGTCCAGCTCGATATCCAGCTCCGGGTCGAAACCGGCGCAGATTTCCTCGAGGGTGTCTTCCAGGTAGCCCTGGCCATTGATGCTGTCGATCAGCGTGACGGCGATCAGGCGGTCGGTGTCGGACATCGGCGCCAGGTTCAGTTGCCACAGCAGGTGGCTCTGCAAGCTCTCGCCGGCTGAGGTGCGGGTGGTGAAGTCCCACTCGTCGTCATCGTTGCTTGGCAGGCTGCTGGCGCTGGTCTGGTAGATGTCTTCCCAGGCGGTATCGACCGGAAGCTCGTTGGGGATGCGCTCGCTCCACTCACCGTCTTCCAGGTTGTCGGCACTGACGGTGCTTTCCTGGAAGCTGTTGTCCTGGACTTCGGCGGTCGGCTTGTTCTCGGCGTTGTCCGCCATCGGGTCGCTGTTGTCGAAGTCGTCGCCGTCTTCCTGACGTTCGAGCATCGGGTTCGACTCCAGCGCTTCCTGGATTTCCTGTTGGAGGTCCAGGGTGGAAAGCTGGAGTAGGCGGATGGCCTGTTGCAACTGCGGTGTCATCGTCAGTTGCTGGCCCATTTTTAGGACGAGCGATGGTTTCATGGCTGGGGCTTAATACCTTGTTCGCCGGCGCGCATGCGCCATCCACTACACGAGGGCGCCGGGGCGCCAGATCAAGCAAGTTTTATGCCTTAAATTGTAGCGTTTGCCTAGAGCACTGTAACAACTTTCACCCCGGTTTCAGGGCGATTTGCCAGTACTCCAGGCATGTGCCGGGGTCAGAGCCGGAACTCGTGACCCAGGTAAACCTCTTTGACCAGATCGTTGGCCAGGATGGTCTCGGCATCGCCTTCGGCGATCAGGCGGCCATCGTTGACGATATAGGCGGTTTCGCAGATATCCAGGGTTTCGCGCACGTTGTGGTCGGTGATCAGTACACCGATACCCTTGGCCTTGAGGTGGTGGATGATCTGCTTGATGTCGCCGACCGAAATCGGGTCGACGCCAGCGAACGGTTCGTCCAGCAGGATGAACTTGGGTGCGGTTGCCAGGGCGCGGGCAATCTCGACGCGGCGGCGTTCACCACCGGACAGGCTCATGCCGAGGTTGTCGCGGATATGGCTGATGTGGAACTCCTGCAGCAGGCTTTCCAGTTCTTTGCGGCGCCCTTCGCGGTCGAGGTCCTTGCGGGTCTCGAGGATGGCCATGATGTTGTCGGCCACCGACAGCTTGCGGAAGATCGAGGCCTCCTGCGGCAGGTAGCCGATGCCGGCGCGGGCGCGGCCGTGCATGGGCTGGTGGCTGACATCGAGGTTATCGATAAGCACACGCCCCTGCTCGGCCTGGACCAGTCCGACAATCATGTAGAAGCAGGTGGTCTTGCCGGCGCCGTTGGGGCCAAGCAGGCCTACGATCTGGCCGCTGTCGATCGACAGGCTGACGTCACGTACCACCTGCCGCCCCTTGTAGCTTTTGGCCAGGTGCTGGGCTTTGAGGGTTGCCATTTACTCGGCCTTCTTCTTGGGCTGGATCACCATGTCGATACGCTGACGCGGTGTGGTCACGTTGCCACCGCGACCCGCAGTCGCCACCTGGGTCTGGGTGTTGTAGACGATTTTCTCGCCTTCGGTGGTGTTGCCCTCGTTCTCGACCTTGGCACGGTCGGTGAGGATCACCAGGTCCTTCTGCGACTGGTACTGGATGGTGACGCCCCAGCCTTTCATCTTGTCCGGCTTGGCCGCGCTCTGCTGCTGCTCGAAGTAGGCCAGGTTGCCCACCGAGGTCACCACGTCGATGTCGCCAGAGGCGGAACGGGTGATGGTCACGGTGTTGCCTTTGATCATCATCGAACCCTGGGTGATGATCACGTCGCCGGTGTAGGTGGCCACGCCTTGCTTGTCGTCCAGGTGGGCATTGTCGGCCTGGATGCGGATCGGCTGGTCACGGTCGTTCGGCAGGGCGAGGGCGCTCGCGCTTCCCAGTGCTGCGCTCAGGCTGAGCAAAAGGGGGAGGGTTTTAACGAGCCTCATACTGTCCTCTTACGTTAGAGAGCAAGTCCATCTTGCCTTCTTTCAAATACGCTTTCATTCCTTTGCCCGTAGTAGTGCCACCGGCGCCGTCGATTCTAACGGCTTGCTCGGTCTGCGCATATTGCTTCTGCGGGAACACGGTCATGCGTGAGCTGGTAATGATGGTTTCGCGCTGCTTTTCGTCAGTGCGGGCAACCCGTACCTTGTCGATCAGTTCGACCTCGGTACCGTCCGGGTTGACCTCGGCGCGGGTGCTCTGCACATGCCACGGGTATTCGGTGCCGCGGTACATGTGCAGGTCCGGCGTGGTCAGCAGGGTGATTTCACTGGCCTTGAGGTGTTCGACCTTGTCGGCGGTCATCTCGTACTGCAGTTTGCCGTCGGGCAGAAACTGCACGCTGTGGGCGTTGATCGCATAGTAGTCGATAGCGCTTTCGTCGACCTGGGCCACCGGCTTGTCGAGGAAGCTTTCCGGGCTGACATTCCAGTAGCCGATCGCCACCAGCAGGGCAGCGATCACTGCGAGCAGCGCAGCATTGCGGGCTTTCTTGCTGAACATGGGCAGCCTTACAGGTAATTGGCGTTGGCAGTGTCCAGGGTGCCCTGGGCCTGCATGATCAGTTCGCAGAATTCACGGGCCGCCCCCTCGCCGCCGCGTGCCTGGGTCACGCCGTGGGCGTGCTGGCGAACGAACGGCGCGGCGTTGGCCACGGCCATGCCCAATGCTACCCGACGAATGACCGGCAGGTCCGGCAGGTCGTCGCCCAGGTAGGCTACTTGATCATAGCTTAGGCCCAGTTCGGCGAGCAGGCCGTCAAGCACGACCAATTTGTCCTCGCGGCCCTGGTACAGGTGCGGGATGCCGAGGTTTCTGGCGCGGCGCTCGACCACCGGGGTTTTGCGGCCGCTGATGATCGCGGTGGTCACGCCCGAATTCATGAGCATCTTGATGCCCTGGCCGTCGAGGGTGTTGAAGGTCTTGAATTCGCTGCCGTCTTCGAGGAAGTACAGGCGCCCGTCGGTGAGCACGCCGTCCACGTCGAACACTGCCAGCTTGATGTGCTTGCCGCGTTGCATGAGGTCCTGGTTCATTCCATCGCTCCTTACATTACGCCGGCGCGCAGCAGGTCGTGCATGTTCAGGGCGCCGGTGGGGCGGTCTTCGCGATCCACCACCACCAGGGCGCCGATCTTGTGGTCTTCCATGATCTTCAGGGCTTCGGCGGCAAGCATTTCGGCACGTGCCGTCTTGCCATGCACGGTCATGACCTGATCGATCAGGGTGGTGTGTACGTCGATGTTGCGGTCCAGGCTGCGGCGCAGGTCGCCGTCGGTGAAGATCCCGGCCAGCTTGCCGTCAGCTTCGACAATCACGGTCATGCCCAAACCTTTGCGGGACATTTCAAGGAGCGCGTCCTTGAGCAGGGTGCCACGCGGTACCTGAGGCAGTTCGTCGCCGGCATGCATCACGTTTTCGACCTTGAGCAGCAGGCGTCGGCCCAGTGCGCCGCCCGGGTGCGAGAAGGCAAAGTCCTCGGCGGTGAAGCCTCGGGCTTCGAGCAGGGCGATGGCCAGGCAGTCACCCAATACCAGCGATGCCGTGGTAGAGGAGGTGGGCGCCAGGTTCAGCGGGCAGGCCTCTTGCTCGACGCGGGCATCAAGGTTGACCTCGGCGGCCTGGGCCAGCGGCGAATCCGGGTTGCCGGTGAGGCTGATCAGCTTGATGCCCAGGCGCTTGATCAGGGGCAGCAAGGTGACGATCTCTGCGGTGCTGCCGGAATTCGACAGGGCAAGGATGACATCCTCGCGGGTGATCATGCCCATGTCGCCATGGCTGGCTTCGGCCGGGTGCACGAAAAATGCCGGGGTGCCGGTGCTGGCCAGGGTGGCGGCGATCTTGTTGCCGATGTGTCCGGACTTGCCCATGCCGACCACGACAACCCGGCCCTTGCAGGCCTGGATCAGTTCGCAGGCCTTGACGAAATTGTCGTCGATGCGCGCCAGCAGGGCCTCTACGGCCTCGAGTTCCAGGCGCAGGGTGCGTTGGGCGGATTGGATCAGCTCGCTGGATTGGCTCATGTCGAAAAAGCAATGCCTGATGAAAAGGCCGCGATTATACGCGCAATGACAAAAACCCTCACCCTTTCGATTGCTGTAGCGAATGTCATCAAAGCCTGTCTCAGGGCTGAACGACTCGTTGCCCGGCCTTGGGGCGGCGCTGTCAGCGGTGCTATAGTTCGCCGCTATTCGGCCTGCCAGGGGTGCGTGTGCCTTCCTGATGGAGGCCGGCGTCCATTAGGACGAGGCTGCACTAGCAAGGAGTCTAGATGAGTGTGGATAGCGCCTACGCGGTCGAGTTGAAGGGGGTTACCTTCAAACGCGGTTCGCGCAGCATTTTCAGCAACGTCGACATTCGCATCCCGCGCGGCAAGGTCACCGGCATCATGGGGCCATCGGGTTGCGGCAAGACCACGTTGCTCCGCCTGATGGGCGCACAGCTGCGCCCCTCCAGCGGTGAGGTATGGGTTGCCGGGCAAAACCTGCCGACGCTGTCGCGCAGCGACCTGTTCGACGCCCGCAAGCAGATGGGTGTGCTGTTCCAGAGCGGCGCGCTGTTCACCGACCTCGATGTGTTCGAGAACGTCGCGTTCCCGCTGCGCGTGCACACCCAGCTGTCGGACGAGATGATCCGTGACATCGTGTTGATGAAGCTGCAGGCCGTGGGGCTGCGCGGTGCCATCGACCTGATGCCCGACGAGCTGTCTGGCGGTATGAAGCGCCGTGTGGCGCTGGCCCGGGCCATTGCCCTGGACCCGCAGATCCTCATGTACGACGAACCGTTCGTCGGCCAGGACCCGATCGCCATGGGCGTACTGGTGCGCCTGATCCGCCTGCTCAACGATGCGTTAGGCATCACCAGCATCGTCGTGTCCCACGATCTGGCAGAAACCGCCAGCATTGCCGACTACATCTATGTGGTGGGGGACGGCCAGGTGTTGGGCCAGGGCACGCCCGATGAGCTGATGGGGTCGGACAACCCACGGATTCGCCAGTTCATGAAGGGCGACCCGGACGGCCCGGTTCCCTTCCACTTTCCTGCGCCTGATTACCGCGCCGACCTGCTGGGGGCGCGTTGATGCGC
Source organism: Pseudomonas sp. RV120224-01b (assembly GCF_003208145.1). NCBI lineage: Bacteria > Pseudomonadati > Pseudomonadota > Gammaproteobacteria > Pseudomonadales > Pseudomonadaceae > Pseudomonas > Pseudomonas sp. RV120224-01b. Next base: position 131,976 of record NZ_QKMQ01000010.1, read on the forward strand.
AGAAGATCCTTACTTGAACGTGTCCGCCTGCTGGGTCGCTCGGCGATCGACGTGCTGGCGGTACTGGGGCGTTCCTGCCTGTTCCTGTTCCATGCACTGATCGGCCGCGGCGGCATCGGCGGCGGTTTCCAGTTGCTGACCAAACAGCTGTACTCGGTAGGCGTGCTGTCGCTGGCGATCATCGTCGTGTCCGGGGTGTTCATCGGCATGGTGCTGGCGCTGCAGGGCTACAGCATCCTGACCAAATACGGTTCGGAGCAGGCGGTGGGGCAGATGGTCGCCCTGACCCTGCTGCGCGAGCTTGGTCCGGTGGTGACGGCGTTGCTGTTCGCTGGCCGTGCAGGCTCCGCACTGACCGCTGAAATTGGCAACATGAAGTCCACCGAGCAGCTGTCGAGCCTGGAAATGATCGGCGTCGACCCGCTCAAGTACATCGTCGCGCCACGCCTTTGGGCCGGTTTCATCTCGCTGCCGCTGCTGGCGCTGATCTTCAGCGTGGTCGGCATCTGGGGTGGCTCGTGGGTGGCCGTGGACTGGCTGGGTGTATACGAGGGCTCGTTCTGGGCCAACATGCAGAACAGTGTTTCCTTTACCGACGACGTGCTCAACGGGTTGATCAAGAGCCTGGTGTTCGCCTTCGTCACGACCTGGATCGCCGTATTCCAGGGGTACGACTGTGAGCCCACCTCAGAAGGGATCAGCCGTGCCACCACCAAGACCGTGGTTTATGCCTCGTTGGCAGTGCTGGGTCTGGACTTTATTCTGACCGCCTTGATGTTTGGAGATTTCTGATGCAAAACCGCACCCTGGAAATCGGTGTCGGCCTGTTCCTCCTGGCCGGGATCCTGGCGCTGCTGCTGCTGGCCCTGCGTGTCAGCGGGCTGTCGGCCAGCCCGAGCAGCGATACCTATAAAGTTTATGCCTACTTCGACAATATCGCCGGTTTGACGGTCAGAGCTAAAGTGACCATGGCCGGTGTGACGATCGGTAAGGTTACCGCCATCGATCTGGACCGTGATTCCTACACCGGTCGGGTGACGCTGCAGCTGGACAAGTCGGTGGACAACCTGCCGACCGACTCCACTGCCTCGATCCTGACCGCCGGCTTGCTTGGCGAGAAGTACATCGGCATCAGCGTGGGCGGCGAAGACCAGGTGCTCAAGGACGGTGCGACCATCCACGACACCCAGTCGGCACTGGTGCTGGAAGATCTGATTGGCAAGTTCCTGCTCAACTCCGTTGGCAAGGAACCGAAAGAAGCGCAACCGGCTAATTAAGGAGTTTCCATGATTTCGATCCTGCGACGTGGTCTGCTGGTTTTGCTGGCGGCCTTCCCTCTGATGGCACTGGCCGCGCAGTCGCCGCACGACGTGGTGCAGAGCACCACCACCGAGCTGTTGAGTGAGCTCAAGGCCAACAAGGAGCAGTACAAGTCCAACCCGCAAGCTTTCTACGACACCCTTGACCGGATCCTTGCGCCGGTGGTCGATGCCGACGGTATTTCCAAAAGCATCATGACCGTCAAGTACTCGCGCAAGGCCACGCCCGAGCAGATGCAGCGCTTCCAGGAAAACTTCAAGCGCAGCCTGTTCCAGTTCTACGGTAACGCACTGCTGGAGTACAACAACCAGGGTATCGTCGTAGACCCGGCCAAAGCCGATGACGGCAAGCGCGCTTCCGTAGGCATGAAGGTCACCGGCAACAATGGCGCCGTATACCCAGTGCAGTACACTCTGGAAAACCTGGGTGGCGAATGGAAAGTGCGTAACGTCATCGTCAACGGCATCAACATCGGCAAGCTGTTCCGCGACCAGTTCGCCGATGCCATGCAGCGCAACGGCAACGACCTGGACAAGACCATCGATGGTTGGGCCGGTGAAGTGGCAAAGGCCAAGCAGGCTGCCGACAGCTCGCCAGAGAAGACCGTCAAATGAGTGAGGCCGCTGTAAGCATGGCCGAGCCGGGCGTGCTGCGCCTGGCCGGCGTGCTGGATTACCGTAGCGGCCCGGTCCTGCGCAAGCAGGGCAAGGCACTGATCGCGGCTTGCCGCGAGGCGCAGCTGGTGCTGGATTGCTCGGCGGTGCAGCACTCCACCAGCGTAGGTCTGTCGCTGTTGCTGGCATTCATGCGCGACGCCCAGGCCGCCGGCAAAGGCTGCCAGGTGCGCAGCATGCCCGACGACATGCGGGAAATTGCCGGGGTCTATGACCTCGATGAAGTGCTGGCAACCTGATGGCCCAGCGCGGATGATGGCCCCTCGGTCAGCGAAACCCTCGTTGGGCTTCGCAGGCGAGGGGCTTTTTTGTATGATGGCCGACCCGTGCGCATCGGGCGCCGATTGAGGTTGAGCATGCAGGCCGTAGAAGTTAAAAGCTTCCTTGAAGAGAAATTGCCGGGTTCCCGGGTCGAAGTTGAAGGCGAAGGCTGCAACTTCCAGTTGAACGTGATCAGCGACGAGTTGGCTGGCCTGAGCCCGGTCAAACGCCAGCAGGCGATCTATGCTCACCTGAATCCGTGGATTGCCAATGGCAGCATCCATGCGGTAACCATGAAATTTTTCAGCAGCGCAGCCTGGGCTGAGCGCACCTGAGCCAACTTGGCGGCGAGATTCCAATGGACAAACTGATTATTACTGGCGGCGCTCGCCTTGACGGCGAGATCCGCATTTCGGGCGCGAAGAACGCAGCCCTGCCAATTCTGGCGGCTACCCTGCTGGCTGACGGCCCGGTCACCGTGGGCAACCTGCCGCACCTGCACGACATCACCACCATGATCGAGCTGTTCGGCCGCATGGGCATCGAGCCTGTGATCGACGAAAAGCTGGCGGTGGAGATCGATCCACGTACCATCAAGACCCTGGTCGCGCCTTACGAGCTGGTCAAGACGATGCGCGCCTCGATCCTGGTGCTGGGCCCGATGGTTGCCCGTTTCGGCGAAGCCGAAGTGGCCCTGCCTGGCGGTTGCGCCATTGGCTCACGCCCGGTCGACCTGCACATCCGTGGCCTCGAAGCCATGGGCGCGAAAATCGAAGTGGAAGGCGGCTACATCAAGGCCAAGGCGCCTGAGGGTGGCCTGCGCGGTGCGCACTTCTTCTTCGACACCGTCAGCGTGACCGGTACCGAAAACATCATGATGGCCGCTGCCCTGGCCAAAGGCCGCAGCGTGCTGCAGAACGCCGCGCGTGAGCCGGAAGTGGTCGACCTGGCCAACTTCATCAACGCCATGGGTGGCAACGTCCAGGGCGCTGGCACCGACACCATCACCATCGATGGCGTCGAGCGCCTGCACTCGGCCAACTACCGCGTGATGCCGGACCGCATCGAGACCGGTACCTACCTGGTCGCTGCTGCCGTGACCGGCGGCCGTGTCAAGGTCAAGGACACCGACCCGACCATCCTTGAAGCCGTACTGGAAAAGCTCAAGGAAGCCGGCGCTGACATCAACACCGGCGAAGACTGGATCGAGCTGGACATGCACGGCAAGCGGCCGAAAGCCGTCAACCTGCGTACCGCTCCGTACCCGGCGTTCCCGACCGACATGCAGGCGCAGTTCATCTCGCTGAACGCCATTGCCGAAGGCACGGGCGCGGTGATCGAGACCATCTTCGAAAACCGTTTCATGCATGTTTACGAAATGCACCGCATGGGCGCGCAGATCCAGGTCGAAGGCAACACTGCCATCGTCACTGGCGTAAAAGCGCTGAAGGGTGCCCCGGTCATGGCCACCGACCTGCGTGCTTCCGCCAGCCTGGTGCTGTCGGCGCTGGTTGCCGAAGGCGATACCCTGATCGATCGCATCTACCACATCGACCGTGGTTACGAGTGCATCGAAGAGAAACTGCAGATGCTCGGCGCGAAAATCCGCCGCGTACCGGGCTAGTAGCCCGAAGGTGCATGGACGCACCCTTTGAATTGAATGCGGCCAGGTCGATGACCTGGCCGGCAGCAGCCGCTTAAGGACCGACGTTCCAATGTTGACCATCGCGCTTTCCAAAGGCCGTATTCTCGACGATACCCTGCCGTTGCTGGCCGAGGCCGGTATCGTGCCGACCGAGAACCCGGACAAGAGCCGCAAACTGATCATCCCCACCACGCAGGACGACGTGCGCCTGCTGATCGTGCGTGCTACCGACGTGCCGACCTATGTCGAGCATGGTGCCGCCGACCTGGGTGTGGCCGGCAAGGACGTGCTGATGGAGTACGGCGGCCAGGGCCTGTATGAGCCCCTGGACCTGCAGATTGCCCAGTGCAAGCTGATGACGGCTGGCGCGGTTGGCGCTCCTGAGCCCAAGGGCCGCCTGCGCGTGGCCACCAAGTTCGTCAACGTAGCCAAGCGTTACTATGCCGAACAGGGGCGTCAGGTCGACATCATCAAACTGTACGGCTCGATGGAGCTGGCACCGCTGATCAACCTCGCCGACAAGATCATCGACGTGGTCGACACCGGCAACACCCTGCGTGCCAACGGCCTGGAACCCCAGGAACTGATCGCCACGATCAGCTCGCGCCTGGTGGTCAACAAGGCCTCCATGAAAATGCAGCACGCCCGTATCCAGAGCCTGATCGACACGCTTCGTCAAGCGGTCGAATCGCGACACCGCGGCTGACTCCTGCGCGCGGCCTTCGCTGTCGCGCCCGTCTATCCGCGTCATAGCCATTTTTCTCGGGTGCCCGCGCGGATGGACTGGTAGCCTAGGGCGCCTGAGCATTCGCTAATAATCGAGGCCCTCGCCATGACCGTGTCCACTGCAATTGCCCGTCTCAACGCCGCTGATCCGGATTTCGCCCGACATCTGGATCATCTGCTGAGCTGGGAAAGTGTGTCCGATGACGCGGTCAACCAGCGCGTGCTCGACATCATCAAGGCCGTGCGTGAGCGCGGTGATGCGGCGCTGGTCGAGTTCACCCAGCGCTTTGATGGCGTAGATGCCAAGTCGATTGACGACCTGATCCTCAATCGTGAACGCCTGGAACTGGCGCTGACCCGCATCACCCCGGCCCAGCGCGAAGCCCTGGAGACAGCCGCCAATCGCGTGCGCATGTACCACGAGCGGCAGAAGCAGGATTCCTGGCAGTACACCGAGGCCGACGGCACTGTGCTTGGCCAGAAGGTCACCCCGCTGGACCGTGCTGGCCTGTATGTGCCAGGCGGCAAGGCGTCGTACCCGTCGTCGGTGCTGATGAACGCCATCCCGGCCAAGGTTGCCGGCGTGGCCGAAGTGGTCATGGTGGTACCGACCCCGCGTGGTGAGGTCAACGAGCTGGTGCTGGCGGCCGCGTGCATTGCGGGTGTCGACCGCGTGTTCACCGTCGGCGGAGCCCAGGCTGTTGCCGCGCTGGCCTACGGTACCGAAAGCGTGCCGCAGGTGGACAAGATCGTCGGCCCTGGCAACATCTACGTTGCCACTGCCAAGCGCCATGTGTTCGGCCAGGTGGGCATCGACATGATTGCCGGCCCGTCGGAAATTCTTGTGGTGTGCGATGGCCAGACCGACCCGGACTGGATCGCCATGGACCTGTTCTCCCAGGCCGAGCACGACGAAGACGCCCAGGCCATTCTGGTCAGCCCGGATGCCGCCTTCCTCGACCGCGTTGCCGCCAGCATCGACAAGCTGATGCCGACCATGGAGCGTGCCGAAATCATCGAGAAGTCGATCAACGGCCGTGGTGCACTGATTCAGGTGCGTGACATGCAACAGGCAATGGAGGTGGCCAACCGCATTGCGCCGGAACACCTGGAACTGTCGGTGGCCGACCCGCAAGCCTGGTTGCCGCACATTCGCCACGCTGGCGCGATCTTCATGGGCCGCCACACCAGCGAAGCGCTGGGCGATTACTGTGCCGGTCCCAACCACGTGTTGCCGACCTCCGGCACCGCACGTTTCTCGTCGCCGCTGGGGGTGTATGACTTCCAGAAGCGTTCGTCGATCATTTTCTGCTCCGAGCAGGGTGCGTCCGAGCTGGGCCACACCGCGTCGATCCTGGCCCGTGGCGAGTCGCTGACCGCCCACGCCCGCAGCGCTGAATACCGTATCCTGACCCAAGAGAAGGGGAACTGAGCATGAGTCGATTCTGGAGCCCCTTCGTCAAGGACCTGGTGCCTTATGTGCCGGGCGAGCAGCCCAAGCTGGCCCGTCTGGTCAAGCTCAACACCAACGAAAACCCCTATGGCCCATCGCCCAAGGCGCTGGAGGCCATGCGCGGTGAGTTGAACGATAACCTGCGCCTTTACCCGGACCCGAACGGTGACCGCCTCAAGCAAGCGGTGGCCGACTACTACGGCGTAACCCCGGCGCAAGTGTTTGTCGGCAACGGCTCGGATGAGGTGTTGGCGCACATCTTCCACGGCCTGTTCCAGCACGATGCACCGTTGTTGTTCCCGGACATCAGCTACAGCTTCTACCCGGTCTACTGTGGCCTCTACGGTATTGCCTTCGAGCAGGTGGCGCTGGACGAGCAGTTCCAGATCCGCATCGAGGACTACAACAAGCCCAACGCCGGCATCATCTTCCCCAACCCCAACGCGCCGACAGGTTGCCTGATGCCGCTGCAGGCAGTGGAGCAGTTGCTGCAGGCCAACCGTGACTCGGTGGTGGTGGTGGATGAGGCTTACATCGATTTCGGCGGCGAGACGGCCATCAGCCTGGTGGACCGCTACGACAACCTGCTGGTCACCCAGACGCTGTCGAAGTCGCGCTCGCTGGCTGGCCTGCGGGTTGGCCTGGCGGTGGGGCATCCGGACCTGATCGAGGCACTGGAGCGGATCAAGAACAGCTTCAACTCCTACCCGCTGGACCGAGCGGCGATCGTAGGTGCTGCGGTGGCGTTCGAAGACCGTGAGTACTTCGAAGAAACCTGCCGTAAAGTGATCGACAGCCGCGAAGCCTTGGTCGGGCAGTTGCAAGCCAAGGGCTTTGAAGTGTTGCCTTCGGCCGCCAACTTCATCTTTGCCCGTCACCCTCAGCAGGATGCTGCCGAGCTGGCGGCACGCCTGCGCGAGCAGGGTGTGATCGTGCGTCATTTCAAGCAGCAACGTATTGCCCAGTTCCTGCGCATTACCATCGGCACGCCAGAGATGAACCAGGCGTTGCTTGATGCGTTGAACTGACCTGTCTGGGGCTGCTTTGCAGCCCATCGCCGGCAAGCCAGCTCCCACAGGTACAGTGCAGAACTTCAGCATTGCGCGGGCCATGTGGGAGCTGGCTTGCCGGCGATGGGCCGCAACGCGGCCCCAAAGGCCTAATAGCTACTCTCTTCAATGGCAAACGCCTTGCCCGCCGGCCGATTGCGCACCGCTGCCGGGGTGCCATCGAGCACCAGCACATAGTCGTTCTCCTGCCCCATGCCTTCCGGGTCGGTCCATTGCCCGTCCTTGGCCGGTACTTGCGCAACCACATGCCCGTTCTTGAGTATCGTCAGGTAGCCGCGCGCATTGCTGTTCCAGCGTACCCGCCCTTTGTTTTCGTCGACCCGTATCTTGCGCACGCCGGTATCACCCAGCAAGGGTGTGCCATCCAGTAGCCATTCCGGCAGCAGTTTCAGGCCCATGTGACGTAACACGGTGGGGGCGACCGAGGTTTGCGCGGGCAGGCTGTACAAGTGGTTCGGCCCAGGGTTTTCCGCTGGAATGCCGGGTTGCGAAAGCTCCTGGTTCAACGGCTTGTTACTGGCAATGAAAATGGTTTTTTCCTGCTCCGAAATGCCGCCATGCGCTTTGCCCCAGTAATCCCGCCCATGGTCCGTACTGACGATCACCAGCCAGTCTTCCTGCGGGTTCAGGCGTTGGCGCTCATCGACCTTGTCCAGCAAATGGCCGATCTGGCTGTCGAGGGTGCGCAACGACTGTTGATAGCGTTTGCCAAAGCCGCTGTCGTGGCCAGCCTGGTCCGCTTCATCGAGTTGAATGAAGGTGAAGTCGGCGGGTGTATTGTCCAGGATCTGCAGCGTTCGCTCGATGACTCGTGCATCTGATAAACCACTCTCACGTACATCCGCGCCATGGGCGTCTTCCAGCAGGTAGGCCGTGTTCAGCGGTGACCAGCCGACCACGCTGGACAGGTAGGCATTCGGCATGGCCAGTCGCAGCCGTTTGAACAGGCTGGGAAACGACGGGTCTACCCGCAATGACTCGGCATTGTTGCTGACGCCGTGCTTGTTGCTCCAGACACCCGTCAGCAACGTGACCCATCCCGGGCCGCTCAAGGTCAGTTGCTCGCTGGCCTTGCCGTTGATGCCACCCGTATAGGCCTTGCCGTAATACAGCCGCTGCCTCAGGTTGGTCGCGTCGCCCAATTGCAGGTAGCGATCAAGCTGCACCCCGTCGAGGCCGATTAACAAGGCCTTGGGGCGGCTTGGGTGTCGGGTCGGTTCGCAACCCGGGAGTATGGCCAGAAGCAGCAGTAACAGCAGGCTAGTGAGTCGCATGTCAGGACGCCCTTGAAAGTACACCGCGAGCGTTGCAACAACGGGGTTTGTTCACAACTGGCAGAAATGTCAGGTGGTTTGCGGCGTCGACCGCCCTCCAGTAAGCTGTGCAAATTCATCGGATGATTGGTTGAATGCAATGAATACAGAGCTGACCAAGCGTTCCCTGGTTGAGCTTGCCGTGGATCGCATGCGTGAGCGCATCGTGCTGGGCGACTGGCAGGTTGGCCAGCGACTGCCTACCGAGCCGGAGTTGGCCCTGCAACTGGGCATCAGCCGCAATACCGTGCGCGAAGCCATGCGTGTGCTGGCGTTCAGTGGCCTGGTGGAAATTCGCCAAGGTGACGGTAGCTACCTGCGCACGGCCCTGGACCCGCTGCAGGCGGTGCAGGCGATGTCTCGCTGCACCGCTGAGCAGGCCCGGGAAACCCGTCACATCCTCGAAGCCGAAGCCATCGGCTTGGCGGCGCTGCGCCGTACCGATGCCGATCTGCAGGCGCTGCGCGATGCGCTGGCCAGCAGCGCCGGGCACTTTCATGGGGATGTCGATGCTTATGTGGCCTGCGACCTGGTGTTCCACCAGCGGTTGGTCGATGCCGCCCACAACCCGGCGTTAAGCGAGCTGTATCGCTACTTTTCCGGGGTGGTGGCTGCCGCGCTGCAACGCAACATGGCGACTGTTCCGCGCTGCCAGGCCACGTTCGACCTGCACGGGCAGATCCTCGAAGCCATCGAACAACGCGACGCGGAGCGGGCCAAGCGCCTGAGCCGTACCCTCATCGAATCCTGACACCGAGAAGGCCATGGCTGAATCCATCACCCGCAATACCCCGCCGAACGAGCGGGACCTCGATGAGCTGCTGATCGATGCCGAGGCTGACGACGAGCAGGTGCAGCAGCAGCCTGTAGTGTTGCGGCGGCCCTGGCTGTTGTTGCTGGGCCTGGTGCTGGTGGCCCTGAACCTGCGCCCGGCGTTGTCGAGCATGGCGCCGGTGCTGGGGGTGGTGTCTGAAGGGCTGGGGCTGAGTGCCTCGCAGGCCGGCTTGCTGACCACCTTGCCGGTGCTGTGCCTGGGGCTGTTCGCCCCGCTGGCACCCGTGCTGGCGCGGCGTTTTGGCAGTGAGCGGGTGATCCTCGGCATTCTTGTCACGTTGGCGCTGGGTATCGGGGTGCGAAGCGCCTTCGGCGCCGTTGGCGTGTTCCTCGGCAGCCTGATGGCGGGGGCCAGCATTGGCATTATCGGCGTGCTGCTGCCGGGTATCGTCAAGCGCGACTTCCCGCAGCACGCTGGCACGCTGACCGGCGTGTACACCATGGCGTTGTGCCTGGGCGCCGCCATGGCGGCGGGGGCTACCGTACCGTTGGCCCAGCATTTTGGCGGTAGCTGGGCACTTGGGCTGGGCTTCTGGGTGCTGCCGGCCTTGCTGGCGATGCTGGTGTGGCTGCCACAGGCCCGCCAGGGGCATGGCCTGCACAAGGTGGCCTACCGGGTACGGGGCCTGTGGCGCGATCCGCTGGCCTGGCAGGTGACCTTGTACATGGGCTTGCAGTCATCGCTGGCTTACATCGTGTTCGGTTGGTTGCCATCGATCCTGATAGGCCGTGGCTTGAGCCCAACCGAGGCTGGGCTGGTGCTGTCGGGGTCGGTGATCGTGCAGTTGATTAGCTCGCTGAGTGCGCCTTGGCTGGCCACCCGTGGCAAGGACCAACGCCTGGCGATCGTGCTGGTCATGCTGATTACCCTGGCGGGCCTGTTCGGTTGCCTGTATGCGCCGGTTTCGGGGCTGTGGGGATGGGCCGTGGTGCTGGGCCTGGGGCAGGGCGGTACTTTTGCCCTGGCGCTGACCCTGATTGTGCTGCGTTCGAAAGACGCGCATGTAGCGGCGAACCTGTCGAGCATGGCGCAGGGCGTGGGTTACACCCTGGCGTCGATGGGGCCGTTTGCGGTGGGGCTGGTACATGACCTTACCGGGGGCTGGGCGGCGCTGGGCTGGATTTTTGCGGTATTGGGGATTGGTGCCATCGTGTTCGGGCTGGGTGCCGGGCGGGCGTTGCATGTGCAGGTGACTAGCGAAAAAGTCTGAAGCCACTGTTGGCAACACTGGCCCTATCGCCGGCAAGCCAGCTCCCACAGGTATAGCGCATGCCTTGAAACCTGCGCCGTACCTGTGGGAGCTGGCTTGCCGGCGATAGGGCCGGTACTGGCATAAGCCATCGGGGCAGATTATCGTGCTGGTTTCGACCCCAGGACGGACCTGCCCCATGAGCGACGCCAACCGCGACCTGATCACCCGCTTCTACCAGGCCTTCCAGCGCCTGGACGCCGAGGCCATGGTGGCCTGCTACAGCGACGATATTGTTTTCAGCGACCCGGTCTTCGGTACCTTGCGCGGCAAGGATGCAGGCGATATGTGGCGTATGCTCACCCGCCGCGCCAAGAACTTCACCCTGACGTTCGACAGCGTCCGCGCCGATGAGCGCAGTGGCGGCGCGCACTGGGTGGCCACCTACCTGTTCACCCAGACCGACCGTGTTGTGGTCAACGACATCCAGGCGCGTTTTGTCATTCGTGATGGGCTGATCTGCCAGCATGACGACACCTTCGACCTGTGGCGCTGGTCGCGGCAGGCTTTGGGTATGCCTGGCGTATTGCTGGGCTGGTCGCCCCTGGTGCAGAACAAGGTTCGCCTGCAGGCATTCAAGGGACTGCGCGCATTCCAGCAGGCCCAAGGTGAGTGAAACCGTCGAATCCGTTGTTGGCAAACCCTGGTATGTCTATCTGGTAAGGGCCGCCAACGGCTCGCTGTACTGTGGCATCAGCGATGACCCTCAGCGGCGTTTTGCGGCGCACCAGAAAGGGCAGGGCGCCCGCTACTTCAAGACCAGTCCGGCCCAAGCACTGGTGTATGTGGAGCAATGGCCGGATAAAGGCGAGGCTTTGCGCCAGGAGCGGCTGGTAAAGCGGCTGCGCAAATCGGCAAAGGAGGCGCTGGTGGCCTCCTTTACCGGCTTTGAGGGGATTAGTCTTTGCGCCGCTTCAACTGATCCACCAGCGTTGTCGGCAGCCCCTTGATGATCAGGGTGCCTGCCGCCTCGTCATACTCCACTTTGTCGCCCAGCAAGTGTGCCTCGAAGCTGATCGACAGGCCCTCGGCACGCCCGGTGAAGCGGCGGAACTGGTTGAGGGTGCGCTTGTCCGCCGGAATTTCTGGCGACAGGCCATAGTCCTTGTTGCGGATGTGGTCGTAGAACGCTTTGGGCCGGTCTTCGTCGATCAGGCTGGACAGCTCTTCCAGCGTTACCGGCTCGCCCAGCTTGGTCTGGGTGGTGGCGTACTCGACCAGGGTCTGGGTCTTTTCGCGGGCGGACTCTTCCGGCAGGTCTTCGCTCTCGACGAAGTCACTGAAGGCTTTGAGCAGGGTACGGGTTTCGCCCGGGCCGTCTACACCCTCCTGGCAGCCGATGAAGTCGCGGAAGTAATCCGACACTTTCTTGCCGTTCTTGCCCTTGATGAACGAGATGTACTGCTTGGAGTTCTGGTTGTTCTTCCACTCCGACAGGTTGATGCGTGCCGCCAGGTGCAACTGGCCAAGGTCGAGGTGGCGCGAAGGCATCACGTCGAGTTCGGCGTTCACCGCTACCCCTTCGCTGTGGTGCAGCAGGGCGATGGCCAGATATTCGGTCATGCCTTGCTGGTAATGGGCGAACAGGATATGGCCGCCAGTGGACAGGTTGGACTCTTCCATCAGCTTCTGCAGGTGTTCCACGGCAATGCGGCTGAAGGCGGTAAAGTCCTTTTCTTCGTCCAGATACTGCTTCAGCCAGCCGCTCAGTGGGTAGGCGCCCGACTCACCGTGGAAAAAGCCCCAGGCCTTGCCTTGCTTGGCGTTGTAGCTGTCATTGAGGTCGGCCAGCAGGTTCTCGATGGCATCGGAGGCGGCCAGTTCGGAGTCGCGAGCATGCAGCACCGCGGGGCTGCCATCAGGCTTTTTGTCGATCAGGTGAACGATGCAATGACGGATTGGCATGGGATTCTCGGCGAGCTGCAAAAGTTGCCAAGTTTACCCTAGACGCAAGGTGATGCAGTGGCCGTATGTTGGCAGATATGTCGGTTGTTCGTTTTTTGTTCAATTTTGTGCGTTTTAAGCTAAAACCCCCGAAAAACCTGCATTAAATCGAAGTGCGCAGCGGATATTTATCTGCTCCTGTGGTAGTTTTGCGCGGTCTTGTGCCCCTCGTGTGGCGCATTGCTGGCAGCGTGCTGTCGTCGTGTCGAACCAAACGCCGATTTACGTATCTACATACGCGATTGGCGCGGCCCTCCACTTTCAGGGGCTGGCCCGATAACGTCGTAGTTCGCTGCATAACCATCGAATTTGATAGGGAAGGAACACCACCATGGCATTGACCAAAGACCAACTGATTGCCGACATCGCCGAATCGATCGCCGCGCCAAAAGCCACCGCCAAGAACGCTCTGGAGCAACTGGGCCAGATCGTTGCCGACCAACTGGAAAACGGCGCTGAAATCACCCTGCCAGGCATCGGCAAGCTGAAAGTCTCCGAGCGTCCTGCCCGTACCGGCCGCAACCCTTCGACTGGTGCTGCCATCGAAATCGCTGCCAAGAAAGTCGTCAAGTTCGTTCCAGCCAAAGTGCTGACCGACGCCATCAACAAGTAATTGTTGAAGTGTTGACGAAACCGCGCCCGGCTTGCCCGGGCGCGGTTTTTTCATGCCTGTGATTTACGCTGGGCGTGCCAGGCCCGGCGCGTGGCATCGTCAAGGAAGCTCCAGGCGACCATGCGGCTCTGTTTCTGCCCCTGGCCCATTTCGATGATGCGTACGGCCTTGGCGCCTGCCTTCTTCAGTGCGGTCTCGATGCCCGGCAAGTTACTGGCCTTGGACACCAGGCTGGTGAACCACAGCACCCGCTCGGCGTATTGCACGCTCTCGCCGACCAGTTGGGTAACAAAGCGGATTTCGCCGCCCTCGCACCACAGTTCATTGTTCTGGCCACCGAAGTTGAGCACAGGCAGCTTGCGCTTGGGGTCTTGCTTGCCCAGGTTCTTCCACTTGCGCTGGCTGCCACGGGTGGCTTCTTCGCGTGAGGCATGGAAGGGCGGGTTGCACAGGGTCAGGTCGAAGCGTTCGTCATCCTGCAGCAGGCCGCTGAGGATGTGCGTGCGGTTGGCCTGTTGGCGCAGGGTGATGGCCTTGCCAAGACCATTCGCCTGGACGATGGCCTTGGCTGAGGCCAGGGCAACAGGGTCGATGTCCGAGCCCAGGAAGCGCCAGCGGTAGTCGCTGTGGCCCAGCAACGGGTAGATGCAGTTGGCACCCACGCCGATATCCAGCGCACGCACCTGGGCGCCTCTGGGGACTTCGCCAGCATTGTCTTCAGCCAATAGGTCGGCGGCTACGTGGATGTAGTCGGCGCGGCCGGGGATGGGTGGGCATAGGTAGTCGGCGGGAATGTCCCAGTGCTGAATGCCGTACTGGGATTTGAGCAGGGCACGGTTGAATACCCGCACGGCTTCAGGGTTGGCGAAGTCGATGCTGGGTTTGCCGTGAGGGTTGGTGATGGTGAAGCGCGCGAGGTCCGGATGGGCCTTGATCAAGCTGGGGAAGTCGTAGCGGCCCTGGTGGCGATTACGCGGGTGCAGGGTGGGTTTCTGAGTCATGGTGGGGTCCTGAAAAGCATCGCCGGCAAGCCAGCTCCCACAGGTACGGTGCATTCCTGTGGGAGCTGGCTTGCCGGCGATGGGCTGCAAAGCAGCCCGCTATGGCTTCACTTTTGATTACAGCGCAGCGATGCGCGCATGCTGCTCGGTGAAGTTGGCCAGGGCCTGTTCAGACTCGGCCAGCTTGGCACGTTCCTTCTCGATCACCGCAGGCGGAGCCTTGTCGACGAAGGCGGCGTTGGACAGCTTGCCTCCCACGCGTGCCACTTCGCCTTGCAGGCGCTGGATTTCCTTGTTCAGGCGCGCCAGCTCGGCATCCTTGTCAATCAGGCCGGCCATTGGCACCAGCACTTGCAGGTCACCGACCAGGGCGGTGGCCGACAGCGGCGCTTCATCGGCATCGCCGAGCACGGTGAACGACTCCACCTTGGCCAGCTTCTTCAGCAGCGCTTCGTTTTCCAGCAGGCGGCGCTGGTCGTCGGCGTTGGCGTTCTTCAGGAACAGCGGCAGCGGCTTGCCTGGGCCGATGTTCATTTCGGCGCGGATGTTGCGCAGACCGACCATCAGTTCCTTGAGCCACTCGATGTCACCTTCAGCGGCGGCGTCGATGCGGGCTTCATTGGCCACCGGCCACGGCTGCAGCATGATGGTCTTGCCTTCGATACCGGCCAGCGGCGCGATGCGCTGCCAGATTTCTTCGGTAATGAACGGCATGAACGGGTGCGCCAGGCGCAGCGCCACTTCCAGCACGCGCACCAGGGTGCGGCGGGTGCCACGGGCGCGCTCGACCGGGGCGTTTTCGTCCCACAGTACCGGCTTGGACAGCTCCAGGTACCAGTCGCAGTACTGGTTCCAGATGAACTCGTACAGCGCCTGGCTGGCCAGGTCGAAGCGGAACTGCTCCAGCTGGCGGGTCACTTCGGCTTCGGTGCGCTGCAGTTGCGAGATGATCCAGCGGTCAGCCAGCGACAGTTCGTAAGCTTCGCCGTTCTGGCCACAGTCCTCGCCCTTGTCCAGCACGTAGCGGGCGGCGTTCCAGATTTTGTTGCAGAAGTTGCGGTAGCCTTCGACGCGGCCCATGTCGAACTTGATGTCGCGGCCTGTGGAGGCCAGCGAGCAGAAGGTGAAGCGCAGGGCGTCGGTGCCGTAGCTGGCGATACCTTCAGGGAACTCGGCCTTGGTCTGCTTGGCGATCTTCTCGGCCAGCTTGGGCTGCATCATGCCGCTGGTGCGTTTTTCCAGCAGGGCGTCGAGGGTGATGCCGTCGACGATGTCCAGCGGGTCCAGTACGTTGCCCTTGGACTTGGACATCTTCTGGCCCTGGCCGTCACGCACCAGACCGTGTACGTAAACGGTCTTGAACGGTACTTGCGGGGTGCCGTCCTCGTTCTTGATCAGGTGCATGGTCAGCATGATCATGCGCGCAACCCAGAAGAAGATGATGTCGAAGCCAGTCACCAATACATCGGTGGAGTGGAACTTCTTGAGGAACTCGGTCTGCTCCGGCCAGCCCAGGGTGGAGAAGGTCCACAGGCCCGAGCTGAACCAGGTGTCGAGTACGTCGTCGTCCTGGCGCAAGGCCACGTCGGCGCCCAGGTTGTGCTTGGCGCGCACTTCTTCCTCGTTGCGGCCAACGTAGACCTGGCCGGCCTCGTCGTACCACGCCGGGATGCGGTGACCCCACCACAGCTGGCGGCTGATGCACCAGTCCTGGATGTCACGCATCCAGGAGAAGTACATGTTCTCGTACTGCTTGGGCACGAACTGGATACGGCCATCTTCCACGGCGGCGATGGCAGGTTCTGCCAGCGGCTTGGTGGAGACGTACCACTGGTCGGTCAGCCACGGCTCGATCACGGTGCCCGAACGGTCGCCTTTCGGCACCTTCAGGGCGTGGTCGTCGATGCTCACCAGCAGGCCCTGGGCATCCAGGTCGGCAACGATCTGCTTGCGCGCGACGAAGCGGTCGAGGTTGGCGTACTGGGCTGGCAGTCGGGTATCAACCTGCTCGTTGATGCTGCCGTCGAGGTTGAAGGCCTGGGCGCTGGCCAGCACGAAGGCGTTCTTGTCGAAGATGTTCAGCAGCGGCAGGTTGTGGCGTTTGCCGACTTCGTAGTCGTTGAAGTCGTGGGCCGGGGTGATCTTCACGCAGCCGGTACCGAACGCAGGGTCGCAGTAGTCGTCGGCGATGATCGGGATGCGGCGGCCTACCAGTGGCAGTTCGACGAACTTGCCGATCAGTGCCTGGTAGCGTTCGTCATTCGGGTTGACCGCAACGGCCGCGTCACCCAGCAGGGTTTCCGGACGGGTGGTGGCAACCACCAGGTAGTCGTTGCCTTCGGCGGTCTTGGCGCCGTCGGCCAGCGGGTAGCGCAGGTTCCACAGGTGGCCCTTCTCGTCGTGGTTTTCCACTTCGAGGTCGGAGATGGCCGTGTGCAGCTTGGTATCCCAGTTGACCAGGCGCTTGCCACGGTAGATAAGGCCGTCTTCATGCAGGCGCACGAACGCTTCTTTAACGGCTTCGGAGAGGCCGTCGTCCATGGTGAAGCGCTCGCGGCTCCAGTCTACCGAAGAGCCCAGGCGGCGGATCTGGCGGCTGATGTTGCCACCGGACTGGTCCTTCCATTCCCAGACCTTTTCCAGAAACTTCTCGCGGCCCAGGTCATGACGGTTCTGGCCTTTGGCTTCGAGCTGGCGCTCGACCAGCATCTGCGTGGCGATACCGGCGTGGTCGGTGCCTGGCTGCCACAGGGTGTCGCGGCCTTGCATGCGGCGGAAACGGATCAGGGCGTCCATGATCGCGTTGTTGAACCCATGGCCCATGTGCAGGCTGCCGGTCACGTTCGGCGGCGGGATCATGATGGTGTAGGACTCGCCTGCACCTTGTGGGGCGAAATAGTTCTCGGACTCCCAGGTGTTGTACCAGGAAGTTTCGATGGCGTGCGGCTGGTAGGTCTTATCCATGCGCGGCGGGACCCTGTGCATTTATTCGGGAAAGCCGGGAAGTATAACCAAGGTGGGGGCCGCAGGCGACAAGCTGCTGCTATCTGGCAGTGCGTCGGCGTCTGCTTCGCGGGCAAGCCCGCTCCCACAGGATCACCACAGCCTTCAAGACTTGTGGCGACCCTGTGGGAGCGGGCTTGCCCGCGAAGCAGGCACCGCCGAAATTCAGGCTTACTCCGAACGCTTGATCAACCGCTCGATCCGCGCATCCAGCCGGCGCTTGATCTCGTTCTCGATGTGCGGGGTGAAGTCGTTGATCACGTCCTGCATGATCATCTGCGCCGCGGCACGCAGTTCGCTCTCCAGGTGCAGCAGGGTGTCCTGGCGGCGGGTTTGCGGGTCGTCCTCGGGTTCGGCAGCCACCGGTTCGGCAACCGGTGCTGGGTTGCCGGCAGGCTCTTCCAGCAGCAACGGAATCTGCTCCACCGTTTCGGTCAGCAGCGGCGGTTGCAGATCGGCGTCGCCAAGCAGCTGGCGGATCGACTCGAGGTCATCGAGCAGATGGGCGGAGTCGGGCAAAGGGGAGGGCTTGTCCATCGTCGTCAAAGTCGCTGTAAGCGGTGGTCTTGCAGAGCATAGCCCTGTTCACGGTAGAAACGGAATCGCTCTCGGGCCGATTGGCGGATGCCAGGCTCCTCAACCACGATTTCGGCCACCCGCTCGAACTGGCCGACAAAGCCCGGCACGCTGGCGCCCAGGTTGATCAGCAGGTCGCGGTGCTCGCCGGCGCTGTCTGCCAGCCCCAGGGCCACGCCGGCATCGGCATGCACTTCGGCCAGGTCGTGGGGCACGAACGCCTCGCCCTTGAAGCGCCACAAGCGTTGGTCCAGCTCGCTGCGCTGTTCCGCGTCCTGGCAGTGCAGGTAGACCCGGTGGCCGAGGCGCCAGGCCTTTTCGCACAGCTTGCAGGCGAAATCGAGCCGCGCCGACAGCGAGTCGGTGGGCAAGATGTAGAAGTCGACTTTGCTCATGGTGAGAATCGCCGGCCAGTGGCGCACAAGGCGCCACCGGCCTCACGGCGTCACGCGCCAGCGCGGTCCAGCAGGTACTGGGTCAGCAGAGGCACTGGGCGGCCGGTGGCGCCTTTGTCCTTGCCGCCACTGACCCAGGCGGTACCGGCGATGTCCATGTGCGCCCAGTTGTAAGCCTTGGCGAAGCGCGACAGGAAGCAACCCGCGGTGATGGTGCCGGCCTTCGGCCCGCCGATGTTGCCCATGTCGGCGAACGGGCTGTCCAGCTGTTCCTGGTACTCATCGAACAGCGGCAACTGCCAGGCACGGTCGTCGGCGCGCTTGCCGGCGTCGAGCAACTGGCCGACGAGGTCGTCGTTGTTGCCCATCAGGCCGGAGGTGTGGCTGCCCAGGGCGACGATGCAGGCGCCGGTCAGGGTGGCGATGTCGATCACCGCCTGCGGCTTGAAGCGCTCGGCGTAGGTCAGGGTGTCGCACAGCACCAGGCGGCCTTCGGCGTCGGTGTTGAGAATTTCCACAGTCTGGCCGCTCATGGTGGTGACGATGTCACCTGGGCGGGTGGCACCGCCGCTTGGCATGTTTTCGGCGCAGGCCAGCAGGCACACGAGGTTGATTGGCAGTTGCAGTTCCAGCACGGCACGCAGCGTACCGAACACGCTTGCGGCGCCGCACATGTCGTATTTCATTTCGTCCATGCCGGCACCTGGCTTGAGGCTGATGCCGCCGGTGTCGAAGGTGATGCCTTTACCGACCAGCACGAATGGCTTGTCGGCCTTTTTGCCGCCCTGGTAATTCAGCACGATCAGGCGTGGAGGCTGGTCGCTGCCCTGGCCCACGGCATAGAACGCACCCATGCCCAGGTCCTTGATCTTCTTCTCGTCCAGCACCTCGACCTTCAGCGCCTTGTGCGCCTTGCCCAGGTCCTTGGCCTGCTCGGCCAGGAAGCTTGGGTGGCAGAGGTTAGGTGGCAGGTTGCCCAGGTCGCGGGTGAAAGCCATACCGGTGGCGATGGCGCTGGCGTGTTTGACCGCACGCTCGACTTCGGCCTGGCCGGCCTTGTCGGCCAACAGGGTGACCTTTTTCAGGGCGCGCGGCTCGGCCTTCTGGCTCTTGAAACGGTCGAAGACGTATTCGCCATCGAGCAGGGTTTCGGCCAGCAGGCGGTATTTACCGTAATGGGCGTCGCGGTTGCTGACCGCCACATCGTCCAGTGCCAGCACTGCATCGGCGCCGTTCAGGCCCTTGAGTACGCCGGCCACGCTGGCAACCAGTTTGCGCCAGGCACGGTCGCCCAGGGCTTCATCCTTGCCGCTGCCTACCAGCAGCACGCGCTCGGCCTTCAGGCCCGCAAGGTTCTGCAGCAGCAGGGTCTGGCCCGGCTTGCCGGCCAGGTCGCCGCGCTTGAGCACTGCGCTGATGGCACCCTCGCTGGCCAGGTCGACAGCCTTGGCCACAGCACCGAGCTTGCGGTTTTCACCTACCGGAATGACCAGTGTGGCGGTTTTTACGGATGCAGCAGCTACGCTTTTTACAACCAGTTCCATGTCAGGATCCCCGAATGATCGATACGAATGGCGCTGTGTGTGCCAGCGCTCTGGACGGGCCTGGCCGCTTAGTCGCGCGCCAGCGGAAAAGCTGCCAGTTTGAGCCTGCGGCAAGCGTGCTGACAACCCCGTTATGCGCGTTCATGCGCGGCCAAGTGACAGGGGCGGTCAATCACAGGATAATGCGCGCACTTTACATGGAGGTTCGCCTTTGGCGAACCGGCATTGGTCTTGGATGTACTAAGTCATTGTTTGGCGCCATTGCATGGCAGTCCGCCCTGACAACCCAGGAGTGTCTGGTTTGATCGTCTTTCGTTATCTGTCCCGCGAGGTCCTGGTGACCTTGAGCGCCGTCAGCGCTGTGCTGCTGGTGATCATCATGAGCGGGCGCTTCATCAAGTACCTGGCCCAGGCTGCCCAGGGCGTGCTCGACCCGGGCGTGCTGTTCCTGATCATGGGCTTCCGGTTGCCGGGTTTCCTGCAGTTGATCCTGCCGCTGGGGCTGTTCCTTGGCATTCTCCTGGCTTACGGGCGCTTGTACCTGGAAAGCGAGATGACCGTGTTGTCGGCCACCGGCATGAGCCAGCAGCGCCTGTTGGGCCTGACCATGGTGCCGGCCGCGCTGGTCGCCCTGCTGGTGGCCTGGCTGAGCCTGAGCCTTGCACCGCTGGGCGTGGCCCAGGTGCAGCAGATCATCGCCCAGCAAGACGCGCTGACCGAGTTCGACACCCTGGTGCCTGGCCGCTTCCAGACGTTGCGTGACGGCTCGCGGGTAACCTATACCGAGCAGCTGTCGGATGACCGCATCAACCTGGCCGGGGTGTTCATTTCCGAGAAGCGCTTCAACCAGGACAAGACCAAGGACCGCGCGCCGTCGGTGCTGGTCGCGGAAAAGGGCCACCAGGAAATCCAGGCCGACGGCAACCGCTATCTGGTGCTGGAAAACGGTTACCGCTACGACGGTAACCCGGGCCAGGCCGACTACCGTGCCATCAAGTACGACACCTATGGCGTGCTGCTGCCCAAGCCGGAAGTCAGCGAGGAAGTCACCGAACGTGAAGCCATCCCTACCTCCGAGTTGATCGGCAAGAAGGGCCTGCGTGAGCGTGCCGAGTTGCAATGGCGGTTGTCGCTGCCGATCCTGGTGTTCGTCGTCACCCTGCTGGCGGTGCCACTGTCCCGGGTCAACCCGCGTCAGGGCCGCTTCCTCAAGCTGCTGCCGGCAATTCTTCTGTACATGGCCTACCTGACAATGCTGATTTCCGTACGCGGTGCCCTCGAGAAGGGCAAACTTCCGATCGGCCTGGGCATGTGGTGGGTCCACGGTCTGTTCCTGCTGATCGGCCTGGGGCTGATGTACTGGGAGCCGCTGCGCCTCAAACGCGCTGCCCGTCGTGCGGAGGTGGCCCATGGCTAAGCTCGACCGCTATATCGGCCAGAGCGTGCTGCTGGCCATCCTGGCTGTGCTGGGAATCATCCTCGGCCTGGCTTCGCTGTTCGCCTTCATCGACGAGATGAGCGACCTGAGTGATACCTACACGGTGATGGAGGCTGGCAACTTCGTCCTGCTCACCGCACCGCGGCGGCTGTACGAAATGCTGCCGATGGCGGCACTGATCGGCTGCCTGATCGGCCTGGGTAGCCTGGCCAGCAGCAGCGAGCTGACCATCATGCGTGCGGCCGGCGTTTCCATCGGCCGTATCGTCTGGGCGGTGATGAAGCCGATGCTGGTACTGATGCTGGTCGGCCTGCTGATCGGTGAATACGTGGCACCGGTGACCGAGAACAAGGCCCAGGCCGACCGCTCCCTGGCCCAGGGCGGTGGTGAGGCGCAAAGCTCCAAGCGCGGTATGTGGCACCGTCAGGGTGAAGAGTACGTGCATATCAACGCCGTGCAGCCTAACGGCTTGCTGCTGGGGGTGACCCGTTACCGCTTCGACAACGAGCGCAAGATCGTCACGTCGAGCTTCGCCCGCCGTGCCCAGTACCAGAACGACCACTGGCTGCTCGCCGACGTGCGCACCACCTACTTCCGTGGCGACCACACCGAAGTCGTCAGCGCGCCGCAAGAGCGCTGGGACGTTTCGCTCACGCCAGAGCTGCTCAATACCGTGATCCTGGCGCCGGAGTCGCTGTCGATTACCGGGCTGTGGGACTACATCCACTACCTGTCTGACCAGGGTTTGAACAATGCCCGCTACTGGCTGGCGTTCTGGACCAAGGTACTGCAGCCGATGGTGACTGCGGCACTGGTGCTGATGGCAATTTCCTTCATTTTCGGCCCGCTGCGCTCGGTAACCCTCGGGCAGCGCGTGTTCACCGGTGTGCTGGTGGGCTTCGTGTTCCGCATCGGCCAGGACCTGCTGGGGCCTTCAAGCCAGGTGTTCGGCTTCCCGCCGCTGCTGGCGGTGGTGATCCCGGCGGGCATCTGTGCCTTGGCCGGTGTGTGGTTGTTGCGCCGGGCGGGTTGATGGCCTGAGCTGCACAAGAAAGCCGACCTCAGGGTCGGCTTTTTCATGGGTGTTAACCTGTGCTCACTTCTTCTGCTTCGGCACCCGCACCAGCTGGCTCTCCGAATAGATGTCATGCCAGCCCCGCTTGCGCTTGTCGATCAACACCCAGAAGAACCCCAGCCCCAGGCACAGCCACGAGGCGATCGAGACCACAAAGCGCAACAGCGCCTGCCACAGGCTGATGGCCGAACCATCGGCGTTCTGCACTCGCACGCCCCATACCTGCATGCCCAGCGTTTGCCCGCCATGGGTCCAGAACTTGGCAAAGAAGCCGAACAGGGCGAACAGCAGCACCGTCGACAGCAGTGGGTCGCCATCCAGTGCCCCCGCCTCGGTCAGCTCGCGCATGCGTGCTTCGCCGATGATCGCCATCTGGATCATCTTGTAAGCGCCAGCGGTCACGATCAGCAGGGCCGTGCACAGCAAAAAGTCATAGAACATTGCCGCCAGGCGCCGGCCCAGGCCGACCGGTGGAAAATCTCCCTGAGGGGTGAGCAGAGGCTTGGACATGCGGGACGGCTCCAGAAGACGAAGCCGCTATTCTACGGGCAAAAAAAAGCCCCTGCACTTGGCAGGGGCTTTTCTCGAAGTCGGGTTCGGCTTAGCCGGCGACCTGAACTTTGTCAGCCTGCATGCCTTTCTGGCCCTGGACTGCTTCGAAGGTAACCTTCTGGCCTTCTTTCAGGCTCTTGAAGCCGTTGCCTTCGATAGCGCGGAAGTGCACGAACAGATCCGGACCGCTTTCTGGGGTGATGAAGCCGTAACCTTTTTCGTCATTGAACCACTTGACGGTACCGTTCTGACGCTCAGCCATTGTCTTATTTCCTATGAAGCTTAAATTTTGATGACAGTTTCTTTCGCACTTGTTTGTAAGCGAAAGATTACTGGGCTGGGTTGCAGGAAAGTAAGAGACGTCGAACGGGTTGTAGCAAATCTCGGCTACTGGCCCAGGTCACGAACTGTTGCGACCCATGCAAACACAGTGCAGTGACTCTACGCCAACTCCCGAGCGAAAAACAAGCCCTTGGTCGTATGGAAAATCAGCCGTTTGCCGATAACCGACCGATTTGACGGAAACGGCATGGCGCCTGGCCTGGCGCCATGTTCAAAAGTTATTGGGCAGGTTCGAAAACGAATATGTCGAACCTGCCCGTAACCTTCACAAAGCCGTTTCAACCACGGTAGTAACGTTGTGCTACGAAAGGCATTTTGCTGACTTTCAAGGCAACCTTCTTGCCCCGCACCACGGCAAACAGCGGGGTGTCGACTGCAGCATGTTCACTATCGATATAACCCATTGCTACAGGTGCACCGAGTGTCGGGCCAAAGCCGCCGCTGCAGACTTTACCGACCGGTTTATCGTTTGCATCGACAATATCCGCACCTTCACGAACGGGCGTACGTTCTTGCGGTAGCAGCCCGACGCGTTTGCGTGCCACGCCATCGCGCTGCTGGGTGTAGATGGCCTCGGCACCCGGGAACCCGGCAGCACGTGCACCGTCGGCACGGCGCACCTTGGAAATCGCCCACAGCAGGCTGGCCTCGACCGGGGTGGTCTCGGTATTCATGTCGTGGCCATACAGGCACAGGCCGGCTTCCAGGCGAAGCGAGTCGCGAGCCCCCAGGCCAATCGGCTGTACTTCCGGCTCGGCCAGCAGACGGCGGGCGAGGGCATCTGCAGCGTTTGCCGGCACCGAGATTTCGTAGCCATCTTCGCCGGTGTAGCCCGAGCGGCTGACGAAGCAGTCTTCGCCCAGCAGCTTCACCGGGCGGAACTGCATGAAGGTCATGCCGGTCACTTCCGGTGCCAGGCGTTCCAGCACCTTGACCGCAGCCGGGCCTTGCAGGGCCAGCAGGGCACGTTGCTCGAACAGCGGCTGCACCTCGCAACGGTTGCCGATGTGTTTTTGCAGGTGGGCCAGGTCCTGGTCTTTGCAGGCGGCGTTGACCACCAGGAACAGCGTGTTGTCACCCAGGTTGGCGACCATCAGGTCGTCGAGGATGCCACCCTGCTCGTTGGTGAACATGGCATAGCGCTGCATGCCTGCCGGGAGGTCGATGATGTCCACGGGTACCAGGCTTTCCAGGGCCTTGGCGGCATCAGCGCCGCGCAGAATGATCTGGCCCATGTGCGAAACGTCGAACAGGCCGGCCTGCTCGCGGGTGTGCAAGTGTTCCTTGAGCACGCCCAGCGGGTACTGCACCGGCATGTCGTAGCCGGCGAACGGCACCATGCGGGCACCCAGTTCCAGGTGCAGGGCGTGCAGAGGGGTCTTGAGCAGTGTTTCGGACATCGGTGACTCCTTGGTGTTGTTGTCGGGTCAACATTCGATGATGTTGACGGCCAGGCCGCCACGGGCGGTCTCTTTGTATTTGCTTTTCATGTCGGCGCCGGTCTGGCGCATGGTGCGGATGACCTTGTCGAGCGACACGTAGTGTTGCCCGTCGCCGCGCAAGGCCATGCGCACCGCGTTGATTGCCTTCACCGAGCCCATGGCATTGCGCTCGATGCACGGCACCTGGACCAGCCCGCCGATCGGGTCGCAGGTCAGGCCCAGGTTATGTTCCATACCGATTTCTGCAGCGTTCTCCACCTGCTGCACGCTGCCGCCCATCACCTCGCATAACGCGCCGGCAGCCATCGAGCAGGCCACACCGACCTCGCCCTGGCAGCCCACTTCCGCGCCAGAGATGGAGGCGTTTTCCTTGTACAGGATGCCGATGGCCGCAGCGGTGAGCAGAAAACGCACCACCCCGTCCTCGCTGGCGCCCGGCACGAAGCGCATGTAGTAGTGCAACACTGCCGGGACGATACCTGCCGCCCCATTGGTGGGTGCGGTGACCACGCGCCCGCCGTAGGCGTTTTCTTCGTTCACGGCCAAGGCGTAGAGGTTGACCCAGTCGAGCACCGACAGGGCATCGCGCAGGCTGGCCTCCGGGTGGCGGCTCAGTTGACGGTACAACGCGGGCGCCCGCCGCTTGACCTTGAGCCCGCCCGGCAATATGCCTTCATGCTGGCAGCCCGCTTCGACGCAATCCTGCATCACCTGCCAGATGCGCAGCAGCCCGGCGCGGGTTTCTGCCTCTGGGCGCCAGGCGGCCTCGTTGGCCAGCATCACTTGGCTTATCGACAGGTTTTGCGCGGTGCAATGGCCGAGCAGTTCCTTGGCGGTCTTGAACGGGTAGGGCAGCACGGTGCTGTCCTCGACGATGCGGTCGTGGCCGGCGGCGTCCTCGTCGACCACAAAACCGCCGCCCACCGAGTAATACTCGCGGCTGCGGATTTGCAGGCCGGCGTCGTCGAAGGCGCGGAAGATCATGCCGTTGGGGTGGTAATCCAGCGGCTTGCGGATCATCGACAGGTGTTGTTTTTCGATGAACGCGATGCTGTGCTCGCCCAGCAGGTTGAGGCGGCCGCTGTCGCGGATGGCCTGCAGGCGGGCGGGGATGCTTTCGGTGTCGATAATGTCCGGGTGTTCGCCTTCAAGGCCCAGCAGCACGGCCTTGTCACTGCCGTGGCCCTTGCCGGTGGCGCCCAGTGAGCCATACAGCTCGGCCTTGACGCTGGTGGTGCGGGTTAGCAGGCCATCACGGCGCAGCCCTTCGGCGAAGCGTGCAGCGGCGCGCATCGGGCCGACCGTGTGGGAGCTGGAGGGGCCGATGCCGATCTTGAACAGGTCGAAGACGCTCAAAGACATTGCTCGTTCCCTCCAGAGGGTAAAGGCGAGTGCTGCGCACTCGATCGCCGGCAAGCCAGCTCCCACAGGTACTGCACAAGCCTTGGGAGCAGTGGGAAGCCTGTGGGAGCTGGCTTGCCGGCGATGAGGCCAGTGAGCCGGATCAGGCGTCCTGATAGCTCTCGATCGACGGGCAGGCGCACACCAGGTTACGGTCGCCGAACACGTTGTCGACCCGGCCCACCGGCGGCCAGTACTTGGCTTCCACCAAGCTTGGCAGCGGGTAAACCGCCTGCTCGCGGCTGTAGCCGTGGGCCCATTCGCCAACCAGCTCGGCCGCGGTGTGCGGGGCGTTTTTCAGCGGGTTGTCGTCTTTGTCCAGGCTACCGTTTTCGACCGCACGGATTTCTTCGCGGATCTGGATCATCGCGTTGCAGAAGCGGTCCAGTTCTTCCTTGGACTCGCTTTCGGTCGGCTCGATCATCAGCGTGCCCGCCACCGGGAAGGACATGGTCGGGGCGTGGAAGCCAAAGTCGATCAGGCGCTTGGCCACGTCGTCGACGCTGATGCCGCTGGTGTCCTTCAGCGGGCGCAGGTCGAGGATGCACTCGTGGGCCACCAGGCCATTACCGCCGGTATATAGAACAGGATAGTGCTCTTCCAGGCGGCGGGCGATGTAGTTGGCATTGAGGATTGCCATCTGCGAAGCACGCTTGAGGCCGGCACCGCCCATCATGCGGATGTACATCCAGGTGATCGGCAGGATACTGGCGCTGCCGAACGGCGCGGCGCATACGGCCCCTTCGGTGTTATCAAGCTGCGCGTGGCCGGGCAGGAACGGCGCCAGGTGCGACTTGACGCCAATCGGGCCAACGCCCGGGCCGCCACCGCCGTGCGGAATGCAGAAGGTCTTGTGCAGGTTCAGGTGGGACACGTCGCCGCCGAACTTGCCCGGGGCGCACAGGCCGACCATGGCGTTCATGTTGGCGCCATCGATGTACACCTGGCCACCGTTGTCGTGGATGATTGCGCAGATTTCGCCGATCGCTTCCTCGAACACGCCGTGGGTCGACGGGTAGGTGATCATGATCGCGGCCAGGCGCTCGCGGTGCTCGATGGCCTTGGCGCGCAAGTCTTCTACGTCGACGTTGCCGCGGGCGTCACAAGCGGTAACCACCACGCGCATGCCGGCCATGTGGGCGGTCGCAGGGTTGGTGCCGTGGGCCGACGACGGGATCAGGCAGATGTCGCGGTGGCTTTCGCCACGGCTGCGGTGGTAGGCACGGATGGCCAGCAGGCCTGCGTACTCGCCCTGGGAACCTGCGTTGGGCTGCAGCGATACGGCGTCATAGCCAGTGGCGGCGCACAGCATGGCTTCCAGCTCGGTGGTCATCTGCAGGTAGCCCTGGCTCTGCTCGGCCGGGGCGAACGGGTGCAGGTTGCCGAACTCGGCCCAGGTGACCGGGATCATCTCGCTGGCGGCGTTCAGTTTCATGGTGCACGAGCCCAGCGGGATCATGCTGCGGTCCAGCGCCAGGTCCTTGTCGGCCAGGCGGCGCAGGTACCGCATCAGCTCGGTTTCGCTGTGGTAGCGGTTGAACACCGGGTGCTCGAGGATGGCCGACTGGCGCAGCAGGGCGGTAGGCAGCAGCGAACCGGTGCTGGCGGCCAGCGCGGCGAAGTCTGGTTGAGCCTGGTCGCCAGCGAACAATTGCCACAGCGACTCGACGTCAGCCTGGCTGCTGGTTTCGTCCAGCGACAGGCCCAGGTGGGTGGCGTCGACCTGGCGCAGGTTGATGCCTTGGGCGCGGGCCTTGTCATGCAGGCTGGCGGTTGCAGTGCCGGTGGCCAGGGTCAGGGTGTCGAAGGCGCTGGCGCCCACTACCTGCACGCCCAACGCTTTCAGGCCGGCGGCCAGGATCGCGGTCAGGGCGTGGGTGCGCTCGGCAATGCGCTTGAGGCCGGCCGGGCCGTGGTACACGGCAAACATGCTGGCAATGTTGGCCAGCAGCACCTGGGCGGTGCAGATGTTGCTGGTGGCCTTTTCGCGGCGGATATGCTGCTCGCGGGTTTGCATGGCCAGGCGCAGGGCGGTCTTGCCGAAGCGGTCGATCGATACGCCGACCAGGCGGCCCGGCATGTCGCGCTTGAAGGCGTCACGGGTAGCGAAGTAAGCCGCGTGCGGGCCACCAAAGCCCAGTGGCACGCCGAAGCGCTGAGCGCTGCCGATGGCCACGTCGGCATCGAACTCGCCCGGCGGGGTCAGCAGGGTCAGGGCCAGCAGGTCGGCGGCCACGGCAACCAAGGCGTTGGCGGCGTGGAAGCGCTGTACCACGTCACGGTAGTCGAACACGTCACCGTTGCTGGCCGGGTATTGCAGCAGGGCGCCGAAGAAGGCGCTGACATCGCCCAGTTCGCGCTCATCGCCGATCACGACTTCGATACCCAGCGGCTCGGCACGGGTGCGCAGCACGTCGAGGGTTTGCGGGTGGCAGTGCACGGAGGCGAAGAAGGCGTGGCTGGCCTTGTTCTTCGACAGGCGTTTGCAGAAGGTCATGGCCTCGGCCGCCGCAGTGGCTTCGTCGAGCAGGGAGGCGTTGGCGATCGGCAGGCCGGTGAGGTCGCTGATCAGGGTCTGGAAGTTCAGCAGCGCTTCCAGGCGGCCTTGGGAAATTTCTGGCTGGTATGGGGTGTAAGCGGTGTACCAGGCCGGGTTTTCCAGCAGGTTGCGCAGGATCGGTGCCGGGGTGTGGGTGTTGTAGTAGCCCTGGCCGATGTAGCTCTTGAACAGTTGGTTCTTGCCGGCAATGGCCTTGAGTGCGGCCAGTGCATCGGCTTCGCTCTGGCCGTCGTGCGAACCGAGCACGCTGGTGCCCTTGATGCTGTCGGGGATGACCGCAGCGGTCATGGCTTCTAGCGAGTCGAAGCCCAGGGCGGCGAGCATGGCCTGCTCGTCAGCGGCGCGTGGGCCGATGTGGCGGGCGATGAATTCGTTGGCGGTGCCGAGGTTGATGGTCATGGCGGGGGTCCTCAGGCGTCGTCGTTGGCTTTGAGCAGGCGGTCGTAGGCGTCCTGGTCGAGCAGGGCGGTTACGGCGCTGGCGTCGGCAGGGATGAAGCGGAAGAACCAGCCTTCGCCCATCGGGTCTTCGTTGACCAGTTCCGGGCTGTCTTCGAGCTGGCCGTTGACCTCGACCACTTCACCGGTCAGGGGCATGTAGACACCGCTGGCGGCTTTTACCGACTCGACGGTGGACGCTTCGCTGCCTTTCTCATACGGCTGCAACTCTGGCAGTTGCACGAAAACCACATCGCCAAGGGCGTTCTGGGCGTAGGCGGTGATGCCCACGGTGACGCTGCCATCGGCTTCGACGCGCAGCCATTCGTGATCTTCAGTGAAACGCAACTCGCTCATGGGGAATCCTCGGGAAGCAGGGCGTTGGGCGCGGTGGCTCCGCGCTCTTGGGGTTGCTTTCCCTTAGCAATAATGCGGCCAATCGAAGAAATTCCTCTAAAAACAATGAGTTATTGATTTTTGTAGAGTGGCCGTTTGTTCGTCTGGAACGAAAACGCTACAGAAGGTTGTGCATGAAAAAGGGTTTGGGGATCAAACCCTTGCGCAATAGCACCCGAACGGGTGTGTACTGATTTCATTACGGTGTATTGAAATCGATACGGTGCGTTGAGACGGTTCAGTTGTTGGCAAGCCGGAATGAATCAAGCAAGTTCGATACTTGCAAAACTTTGCGCACTTTCTTCTTGCACCTATACCGTGTCGCCATATCAACTATTTGTGTCACCTGCGTGATAGTTTTCAAATGGCTGAACTAAGTATTTGCCCTCAACGATTTTCCCGCCTATAGCGCGTCACCAGAATGGCCACCTTTCATGTGAGCCGTCAGCCTGAAGCAATAACCACAAAGTTGGTAATTCGGCTGTCGGCCAAGCATGTGCCTTGCTGCCAGGGCTCATGCAACCAGCACCGAATATCAGGAAGGGAAAGTGTCATGGGAATGACGAGGCGTAAATTTTTGATTGGCGGCGGCGTCGTGGCGATCGCAGGCGGCGCAGGGGTTCTGACCCCGTTGTTGACCCGGGAAGGCCGATTGATTCCCGGCAAACCGCGGTTTGGTTATGTTGCAGGCACCGAGGGGGCGCTTCCCAAGCAGGCAGACGTAGTGGTTGTTGGCGCTGGTATTCTGGGGCTCATGACCGCAATCAACCTTGTCGAGCGCGGCCTCTCGGTCGTTGTCGTTGAAAAAGGTGAAATTGCCGGCGAACAGTCTTGCAGGTTCTATGGCCAGGTCATGACCTACAAGATGCCTGATGCGACATTCCAGTTGCACCATCTTGCCAAGCAACGTTGGCGAGAGATGAATGCCAAAGTGGGGGCGGACACAAGTTACCGCACACAAGGCCGGGTCGAAGTACCTTTCGATGAAGAAGACCTGGAAGGTGTCAGAAAGTGGATCGATGTCAAAACGCGGGAAGTCGGCGCAGACATTCCCTTCAAGACGCGAATCATTCAAGGCAGTGAACTTGAACAGCGCCTGCGCGGTGCATCCTCGCGCTGGACGGTCGCAGGCTTCGAGGAAGACTCCGGTAGCCTGGATGCCGAGCGCGCTTCGTTCGTCATGGCCGAGTATGCCAAGAAAGTGGGGGTGCGGATCTACACCCACTGCGCCGCCAGGGGCCTGGAAACCCAGGCAGGTGCCATCTCCGACGTGGTGACGGAAAAGGGCGCCATCAGGGCGTCTCGCGTGATCGTGGCGGGCGGTGCATGGTCCCGGCTGTTCATGCAGAACCTGGGCGTCGATGTGCCTACCTTGCCCGCCTACCAGTCCCAGCAAATCATCAGCGCGGCACCCCGTGCACCCGGGGGCAACGTTGCATTGCCGGGGAATATCTACTTCCGCGAGCAGGCTGACGGGACATACGCCACCTCGCCACGCGTCGTCGTTGCCCCGGTGGTCAAAGAGTCGTTCATGTATGGCTATAAGTACCTGCCACTGCTGGCCATCCCCGACTTCCCGGTGCACATCTCACTCAACAAGCAACTGATCGATTCGTTCATTCAGCCAACGCACTGGAAGCTGGACGAGGTTTCGCCTTTCGAGAAAAACCGGCTGATGACCGCAGCCCCGGACCTGCCGGAACTGAATGCCTCACTGGAAAAACTCAAGGTCGAGTTCCCCGCGTTCAGCGATGCGAAGCTGATTGATCAGTGGAGCGGTGCCATGGCTATCGCACCTGACGAAAACCCCATCATTTCGCAGGTCAATGAGTACCCGGGGCTGGTCCTCAACACCGCAACCGGTTGGGGGATGACCGAAAGCCCGGTGTCGTCCGAACTGTCGGCGGACTTGCTGCTTGGAAAGGCGCCGGTGCTGGACCCCAAACCCTTCAGCCTGTATCGGTTCTAAGCCCACCAGGCGCAATGGAATGACCCGTGCGCGCAGCATCGATGCGTACACATTTTTGGCAATCATCAGGAGAACAGTATGAAAGTGGCTTTAACGACCGCAGCAATGGCCGTGGCACTCGCGGGTGCCGGGAGCGTTCATGCACAAGAAATCGTGCGCCATGGCGCAGGTAGTTTCCCTATCTCGTCGGCTGTAGAGGTGCCTGCCGGGAAGACGGTTGTCTACCTGAGTGGTTCTGTCCCGTCGGTTATCCACCCTGACGCACCCAAGGGTTCGCTGGAAGCCTACGGTGATACCAAGGCACAAACCATCAATGTGCTTGGAAACATCCAGCAGCAGCTGAAAGAACTGGGCCTTGGTCTTGCCGACGTGGTGAAGATGCAGGTGTTCCTGGTGGGCGGCCCGGAGAACGGCGGGAAGATGGACTTCGACGGTTTCATGGCCGGTTATACCCAATTCTTCGGGCCAGCCGCCAAGCAGCCTGTCCTTCCTGCACGCTCTGCGTTCCAGATTGCCGGCCTGGCCGACCCTGCCTGGCGTGTCGAGATCGAAGTGACAGCGGTTCGTCCCTGAACCCAGGCATGCGACGGTCCCGGGCTAGCCATGCCCGGGACTGGCCGGTGGGTTTAGCCAGTGATAAATGGCAATG
Organism: Pseudomonas sp. RV120224-01b; assembly: GCF_003208145.1. NCBI lineage: Bacteria > Pseudomonadati > Pseudomonadota > Gammaproteobacteria > Pseudomonadales > Pseudomonadaceae > Pseudomonas > Pseudomonas sp. RV120224-01b. The sequence continues at coordinate 163,859 of NZ_QKMQ01000010.1, forward strand.
CCAGGTACAGTTTGATCACGATCACGTTGATGATGTCGATGAAGAACGCACCCACCATCGGCACCACCAGGAAGGCGATGTGCGAGGCGCCGTAACGTTGGGTCACCGCTTGCATGTTAGCGATCGCCGTGGGTGTTGCACCCAGGCCGAAGCCACAGTGCCCCGCCGCCAGCACCGCTGCATCATAGTTGCGGCCCATGACCCGGAATGTCACGAAGATCGCAAACAGTGCCATGACCAATGTCTGTGCAGCCAGCAGTATGAAGAACGGCAAGGCCAGTGCTGCCAGGTCCCACAGTTTGAGTGACATCAAGGCAATTGCCAGGAACAGCGACAGACTGACGTTGCCCAGTACCGAGACTTCCCGTTCGAAGACATGATAAAAACCGAACGCCGAAAGGCCGTTGCGCAACAATACGCCCACGAAGAGTACGCAAACGAATGTTGGCAGTTCGAATGCGGTACCTTTCAACAGGCTGTTAAGTAATGTGCCGGCCAGTAAGCTGACGGCAATAAGTGCCAAGGTTTCGATAAATGAAAACGAAGTAATCAACCGCTCTTTGTTCGGCTGCTCAAAGCCCTTGGGTAATTGTGGTACTTCTTCTTCCACACCCGGTGTTTTGACACGCTTGATCAGCAACCGGGCAACCGGGCCACCAATCAAACCGCCCAGCACCAGGCCGAACGTGGCAGAGGCCAGTGCAAGTTCCGAGGCTGAAGCCAACCCAAACTTTTCAGTGAAGGTCGCGCTCCAGGCAGCGCCAGTGCCGTGGCCACCTGACAGGGTGATCGAACCGGCCAGCAGGCCCATCAGTGGGTCGAGCCCCAATGCCGTTGCCAGCCCGATACCCATGGCGTTCTGAACCAGCAGCAAGCCCGTCACCACCAGCAGGAACACGGCAACCACGCGTCCGCCCTTCTTCAGGCTGGCAAAGTCTGCACTCAAACCGATGGTGGCGAAGAATGCCAGCATCAACGGTGCTTGCAACGAGGTATCAAACTGGACCTGTACATCGAAACTGCGCAATGCCAAGAGTGCTAGCGCAACGACCAAACCACCTGCAACAGGCTCCGGAATATTGTAAGCGCGCAGAAAGCCAATACGTGCGACCAGACCGCGCCCCAGTAACAGTACCAAGGAGGCGGCTACAAGTGTCCCGTAAAAATCGAGTTCAAACATCAGGGTACTCTTCGCTCAGGGTGACATGCAAAATTACAATGTCACCATTCTACGGCGAGCACTCCAGTCAATTGCGGCTGAGCGGCTAGGAAAAATCTGAATCAACGGTAAGTTTTGACGACAAGTGTCAGGCTTTTCCGGGTATTCCATATTTACGCAGTCGCTGGGCAATAGCGGTATGTGAAGTTTGCAAACGCCCGGCCAACTGCCGCGTCGACGGATAGCTGGCATACAAGCGCTGCAACAGCTCACGCTCGAAGTCACCCACGGCCTGCTCCAGGCTGGCTACGTCGCCATCCAGCCCACGCGCCACCGAAGTACCGGCGATGTCCAGGTCGCCGATGTCCACCAGGTTGCCCTCACAGATAGCCGCTGCGCGGAAAATCACGTTCTGCAGTTGGCGTACATTGCCCGGCCAAGGGTTGGCCAGCAGCGCCGAATGGGTGGCTGGCGTCAATCGGCAGGGCGGGCGCTGAATCTGCGTGCAGGCTTGCTGCATGAAGAAGTGCGCCAGCATCAGGATATCCTGGCCCCGGTCGCGCAGTGGCGGTACCTGCAGGTTGAGCACGTTCAGGCGGTAGAACAGGTCTTCGCGGAAGCTGCCGTCGGCAACCATGCGTTCCAGGTCGCGGTGGGTGGCGCTGATGATGCGCACATCCACCTTCACTTCGCGGTCACCGCCCACCCGGCGGAAGCTGCCGTCACTGAGAAAGCGCAGCAGTTTGGCCTGCAGGTATGGCGACATTTCGCCAATTTCATCGAGGAACACCGTGCCCTGGTTGGCCAGCTCCATCAGCCCGGGCTTGCCGCCCCGTTGCGCGCCGGTGAAGGCGCCAGGGGCGTAACCGAACAGCTCGCTCTCGGCCAGGCTCTCGGGCAGCGCGGCACAGTTAAGGGCCAGGAACGGTGCCGCGTGGCGGCTGCTGATGGCATGGCAGGCACGGGCTACCAGTTCTTTGCCGGTGCCGGTTTCGCCATGCACCAGCAATGGCGCATCGAGCGCCGCCACGCGCAGGGCGCGGGCCTTGAGGGTGCGGATGGCCGGTGACTCGCCGAGCAGGGCATCGAAACCTTCGGCGTGGTCGTGGTGCAAGGCTGACAGGCGTTCGCCCATGCGTGAAGGTGGGTACAGCGTCAGCAGGCCGCCGGTATTGGTGATCGGCATGGCGTCCAGCAGCAGGCTCTGGCCGTTCAGCTGCATCTCGCGCATGGGCAGGTGGAAGTTGTTGTCCAGCAGGGCTTGCAGCAGCGCCGGGTCGCCAAACAGTTCGCCCACCGAGCGCCCAGCGGATTCGCGGCCACACAGTTCGATCAGTGCCGGGTTGGCCAGTAGCACCAGCCCTGCGCTGTCCACCGCCAGCACCGGGTCGCTCATGGCGGCCAGCAGGGCATCCAGTTGCAGGTGGCGGCGTTGGCCAGGGAGGATGTCGACCACGTCCACCGATTGCACGCCATGCACCTCGAAGAGCGCGTCGTGCAGTTCTTCAAGCACGGCGGGGCTTAGGGTGGGGGCGTCGATGTAGACGTTCGGCGGGACCATCTCCACGGCGTCCAGGTTGAGGTTGCGGGCACCGAGCAGGGCGAGGACTTCCTGGGTGATGCCGACGCGGTCGATGAAGCTGACGTGGATGCGCATGGGGGAGGGTGAGGTGGTGGCCGGGAAGGGCGGTAGTATGCCTTAACATCGCCGGGGCCGCTGTGCGGCCCCGGTTCTTGAAATCACTCCAGATGTTCAGGCTTGATCGGATCGCCCGATTTCACATCGAGCTTTTCGCGAATGTCGGCGAACATGTAGTCATAGAGCTTGTGCGGCGAACTCAGGGTCTCGAATTTCTTCGGCGGCGCCAGATACGACTGGGCCTTGCGGCTCAGTTGCATGAGAAAGCTGGGCAACACCTGGTCCTTGGCGAGGAAGAACTTTTCTTCCACCGTTTTGCCTTCGATGCTGCCATGCATGTGGAACTGAATGCCTCTGCCTTCCTTGGGATCAGACACTGCCTCATACTCGATGTTCAGGTCGTAGCTGTGGTCTGCCGCGTTCAGCGCAGTGCGCTCGATGTGTACATGACCGGGGTGGTACTGGGCCATGGCTAACTCCTCTGGAAGGTCGAAAATGGCGGGCGCCAGGCGCCCGCCCACTGCATTCAACGGTAGCTGATCCCCGGCTTCGCGGTGGAGACCCGAGTGCCAGCAGTGCCTTTGACGATGTCCTCGATGTTCTCGAGCGAACTGATTACCGCCACTTTGCCGGTATTGCGGGCGAAGTCACTGGCAGCCTGCACCTTTGGCCCCATGGAGCCGGCGGCGAAGCCAAGCCGTTCGAGTTCGTCAGGGTGTGCCTGGGCGATGGCTTTTTGCGTAGGCTTGCCCCAGTCAATGTACGCCGCATCGACGTCAGTGGCGATTATCAGAAGGTCGGCATCCAGTTGCTCGGCCAGCAAAGCCGAGCACAGGTCCTTGTCGATCACCGCCTCGATGCCCTTGAGCTTGCGGTTTTCATCGTACATGGTGGGGATACCACCACCGCCTGCGCAAATCACGATGCTGCTCTTTTCCAGCAGCCACTTGATCGGGCGGATTTCGAAGATGCGCTTGGGTTTGGGGCTGGCCACCACGCGGCGGTACTTGTCGCCGTCGGCCTTCACCACCCAGCCCTTTTCCTTGGCCAGCCGTTCGGCTTCGTCCTTGCTGTAGACCGGGCCGATGAACTTGGTGGGGTCTTTGAAGGCGGGGTCATTGGCGTCCACTTCCACCTGGGTCAGCAGGGTGGCGAATGGCACTTCGAAGGCCAGCAGGTTGCCCAGTTCCTGCTCGATCATGTAGCCGATCATGCCCTCGGTTTCGGCACCCAGCACGTCCAGCGGGTAGGCCTCGTCGGGTTTGTAGGACAGTGCCTGGAGTGACAGCAGGCCAACCTGCGGGCCGTTGCCGTGGGCAATGACCAGCTCGTTGCCAGGGTGGATCTTGGCGATCTGTTCGGTGGCGGTGCGGATATTGGCGCGCTGGTTCTCAGCGGTCATGGGCTCGCCGCGACGCAGCAGGGCGTTGCCGCCCAATGCAACAACGATACGCATGGGGAATGTCCTTTAACTAAAAGAATGAGCTGCCGCTGCACGGAGGCTGCCGGGTTCCCTGTGGGAGCGGGCGTGCCCGCGAAGAGGCCAGGCCAGACACCTTCAATGGTGCGGCTGACGCATTCGCGGGCATGCCCGCTCCCACAAGTACAGTGCAATCCTCCGGTAGGCGGATATGGCTTACAGATCAGCCAGGGTCGACACCAGGATCGCCTTGATCGTGTGCATGCGGTTTTCCGCCTGCTCGAAGGCGATGCAGGCCGGTGACTCGAACACGTCGTCGGTCACTTCGATGCCGTTGGCCAGGTCCGGGTACTGTTCGGCGATTTGCTTGCCCACCTTGGTATCGGAGTTGTGGAACGCCGGCAGGCAGTGCATGAACTTGGTCCGCGGGTTGCCGGTGGCCTTCATCAGCTGCGCATTCACCTGGTATGGCTTGAGCTGTTTGATACGCTCGCCCCAGGCCTCGATTGGCTCACCCATCGATACCCACACGTCGGTGTGCACGAAGTCCACACCCTTGACCGCAGCAACCGGGTCTTCGGTGAGGGTGATGCGGGCGCCACTTTCTTCAGCGTACTTCTTGCAACGCTCGACCAGGTCATCATGCGGCCACAGCGCCTTCGGTGCGGCGATGCGCACGTCCATGCCCAGCTTGGCGCCAATCAGCAGCAGGGAGTTACCCATGTTGTTGCGGGCGTCGCCCAGGTAGGCGTAGCTGATGTCGTGCAGCGGCTTGTCGCTGTGCTCGCGCATGGTCAGCACGTCAGCGATCATCTGGGTGGGGTGATATTCGTCAGTCAGTCCGTTGAACACCGGCACGCCGGCAAACTTGGCCAGCTCTTCGACGATTTCCTGCTTGAAGCCACGGTATTCGATGGCATCGTACATGCGCCCGAGCACGCGGGCGGTGTCCTTCATGCTCTCTTTGTGGCCAATCTGCGAGGAATTGGGGTCGATGTAGGTGACGTTGGCGCCCTGGTCATAGGCCGCCACTTCGAAGGCGCAGCGGGTACGGGTAGAGGTCTTTTCAAAGATCAGGGCGATGTTGTTGCCCTTCAGGTGCTGCTGCTCGGTGCCGGTGTACTTGGCGCGCTTCAGGTCGCGGGACAGGTCCAGCAGGTAGCGCAACTCGCGCGTGGTGTGGTGTTCCAGGCTGAGCAGGTTGCGGTTGTGAATGTTGAACGCCATGACTTTTCTCCTTGAGTTTGGTGAACGCACCGGCCGCCGCTTTGTGAGGGCGGCCGGGGGTAATGGGCGTTAGTAATCGATAGGGTCGCGCACGATCGGGCAGGTCATGCAGTGGCCGCCGCCCCGGCCCCGGCCCAGTTCGCCGGCGCTGATGGTGATGACCTCGATACCCGCCTTGCGCAGCAGGGTATTGGTGTAGGTGTTACGGTCATAGCCGATGACCACACCCGGCTCGATGGCCACCACGTTGTTGCCGTCATCCCACTGTTCGCGCTCGGCGGCGAAGCTGTTGCCGCCGGTCTCGACCACGCGCAGCTTGACCCCCAGTTGCTCGCCCACCACTTCGATGAACGACTTGTTGATGCGGCGAACGTCCATGCCGTATGGCTTGCCTTCGTCCGGACGGATGATGAACGGCACGATCTCTTTCACCACTTCCGGGAAGACCGTGACCAGGTCGCGGTCGCAGAAGCTGAACACGGTATCCAGGTGCATGGCGGCACGGGACTTCGGCAGGCCGGCGACGATCACTTCCTTGACGGCGCCCTTGGCGAACAGGTTCTGTGCCAACTGGCCGATGGCTTGGCGCGAGGTACGCTCGCCCATGCCGATGAGCACGATGCCGTTGCCGATCGGCATCACGTCACCGCCTTCGAGGGTGGCATTGCCGTGGTCTTTGTCAGGGTCGCCGTACCACACCTGGAAGTCGGCGCCGGTGAACTCCTTGTGGAACTTGTAGATGGCTGTGGTCAGCAGGGTTTCCTGGCGTCGCGCCGGCCAGTACATCGGGTTTAGCGTCACGCCACCGTAGATCCAGCAGGTGGTGTCGCGGGTGAACTGGGTGTTGGGCAATGGCGGCAGGATGAAGCTGGAATGGCCCAGGTAGTCGTTGTACATCTTGACCACATCGGCGCCTTCGCTTTGTGGCAGGTCCTGGCCCGCCACGCCACCGATCAGGAATTCGGCCAGGTGGCGAGGATCAAGGCCTTCGAGCCAGCTGCGCACTTCGTTGGTCAGGCCGACACCCACGGTGTCGGGGGTGATCTTGCGGTCGAGGATCCACTTCAGTGCTTCGGGTTGCTGGACGATGTCGGTCAGCAGGTTGTGCATTTCCAGCACATCTACGCCGCGCTCGCGCATCTTGGTGACGAAGTCGAAATGGTCACGCTTGGCCTGGTCGACCCAGATCACATCGTCGAACAGCAGTTCATCACAGTTGCTCGGCGTCAGGCGCTTGTGCGCCAGGCCCGGGGCGCAAACCATCACTTTGCGCAGTTTGCCGGCTTCGGAGTGGACACCGTACTTCTGTTTTTCAGCGGACATGGTTTCATTCCTCCAATTGAACGAAGACGTGGGTCAAAGGGTCAGGAAGCCGTCATACAGGCCAAAGGCTGCCACCAGGGCGCCGATGACCACGGCTGCGAAGATCAGTTTTTCCACGTTGGTGAAGACAGGTTGGCCTACCTCACGCTTGGCCTTGGCGAACAGGATGGCGCCAGGTGCGTAGAGCAGGGCCGAGAGCAGCAGGTATTTCACGCCGCCGGCGTACAGCAGCCAGATGGCGTACAACAGGGCGATACCGCCGATGATCAGGTCTTTCTTGCGTTCGGCCAGGGCCTGTTCGTAGGTTTCGCTGCGCAGTGCCAGCAAGAAGGCGTAGGCCGCCGACCACAGGTAAGGCACCAGGATCATCGAGGTGGCGAGGTAGATCAGCGACAGGTAGGTGCTGTTGGAGAACAGCGTGATTACCAGGAAGATCTGCACCATGGCGTTGGTCAGCCACAGGGCGTTGGCCGGCACCTGGTTGGCGTTTTCGCGGCGCAGGAACTCCGGCATGGTGTGGTCCTTGGCGGCGGCGAACATGATCTCGGCGCACAGCAGTACCCACGACAGCAGGGCCCCCAGCAGCGAGATGATCAGGCCGACGCTGATCAGCACCGCACCCCAGTGGCCGACCACATGTTCCAGCACGGCCGCCATCGACGGGTTCTGCAGCTTGGCCAGCTCCGGTTGGGTCATGATGCCCAGCGACAGCACGTTGACCAGCACCAGGAACAGCAACACGGTGACGAAGCCGATGACCGTGGCCTTGCCCACGTCAGAGCGTTTTTCCGCCCGGGACGAGAAGATGCTCGCACCTTCGATGCCGATGAACACCCATACGGTGACCAGCATCATGTTGCGGACCTGGTTCATCACACTGCCAAGCTCTGGTGTGCCTACGGCCCAGATGTCGGCGGTGAAGATGTCGAGCCTGAAGGCGAACAGGCAGATCAGTGCGAACAGCACCAGCGGCACCACTTTGGCCACGGTGGTGACCAGGTTGATGAATGCCGCTTCCTTGATGCCGCGCAGCACCAGGAAGTGCACGGCCCACAAGAGGATCGACGCGCCAATGATGGCGGCCGGTGTGTTGCCTTCACCGAAGATCGGGAAGAAGTACCCCAAGGTACTGAACAGCAACACGAAGTAGCCAACGTTGCCCAGCCAGGCACTGATCCAGTAGCCCCAGGCCGAGGAAAAGCCCATGTAGTCGCCGAAACCGGCCTTGGCGTAGGCATACACCCCGCCGTCCAGGTCAGGCTTGCGGTTGGCCAGGGTCTGGAACACGAAGGCCAGGGTCAGCATGCCGACGGCGGTGATGCCCCAGCCAATCAACACCGCACCAACCCCAGCGCTGGCGGCCATGTTTTGCGGCAGCGAGAAGATCCCGCCGCCAATCATTGAGCCGACGACAAGTGCAACTAACGCGCCGAGCTTTAGTTTTCCGGATGAATCAGACATTTAACAACTCCTGCCAGGAGAAAGTTGACATCAGCATAAATCTGACGCCTCTGCCGTAACCTGACTTGTGTCAGTTTAAGGCGACGTGAAGGTAGGAAATTTCCTTCACGGGTGCTCCTGGAGAGTGCCGACAGCTTAAGCTGCAGGCCTTGCGCGCTGGCACCTCCATGTCGTTCTAGAGCAAACGCTCTGTTCAGCCTGCGATGCTTGAAGCTAGCCGCTTTTGCCGCTTTCGCAAATTTTTCACAAGAATTTCGAGTTTTATCAGTTTCTTTTCTAGTTGCCGCGCAGCTGCTAGTTTTTACAGGGTAGGTGCATAGACAAAGCAGTTATTAGTGCTATAGCTTCAATGCCATGCTTCATTATAAGTAACAGCATTTATATGGCCCGAAACGCTGTTTCAAATGCGTGACAGTGCAGGAAAAAAGGGAGGCTCATGAGCGAACCGGGACAGAAGCTGCGCCTCGGCGCGCTGATCGCGCTGGTGGTCGGCTCGATGATTGGTGGCGGCATCTTTTCGCTGCCGCAGAACATGGCGGCGCGTGCCGATGTAGGGGCGGTTTTGATCGGCTGGGGCATCACGGCTGTCGGCATGCTGGCGCTGGCCTTCGTGTTCCAGACCCTGGCCAACCGCAAGCCGGAGCTCGATTCGGGGGTGTACGCCTACGCCAAGGCGGGCTTCGGTGAATACATGGGTTTCTCCTCGGCCTGGGGTTACTGGATCAGCGCCTGGCTGGGTAACGTCGGTTACTTCGTACTGCTTTTCAGCACCCTGGGCTTTTACTTCCCGGTGTTTGGCGAAGGCAACACGCCAATCGCCATCGGCTGTGCTTCGCTGCTGCTGTGGGCGGTGCATTTCCTGGTGCTGCGCGGCATCAAGGAGGCAGCGTTCATCAACCAGGTGACCACCGTGGCCAAGGTGGTGCCATTGCTGATGTTCGTGGTGATTGCCGCGTTTGCCTTCCGCGCCGATATCTTCACCCGGGATATCTGGGGCATGAGCAACCCGCAGTTCGGCAGCGTGCTGCAGCAGGTGCGCAACATGATGCTGGTGACCGTGTTCGTGTTCATCGGTATCGAGGGGGCCAGCGTGTATTCCGGGCGAGCCGAGCGCCGTTCGGACGTGGGTAAGGCTACGGTCATCGGTTTTCTCGGTGTGCTGGCGTTGCTGGTGCTGGTCAACGTGTTGTCGCTGGGGGTGATGACCCAGCCGGAACTGGCCGGGCTGCAGAACCCCTCACTGGCCTCGGTGCTGGAGCACATTGTCGGCCCTTGGGGTGCGTTGCTGATCAGCCTTGGGCTGGCGGTCTCTTTGCTCGGTGCCTTGCTGTCCTGGGCGCTGCTGTGCGCCGAGATTCTGTACGCCACGGCGCGGGACAAGACCATGCCACGCTTTCTGGCCAAGGAAAACGCCAACCATGTGCCGGCCAACGCCCTGTGGCTGACCAACTGCATGATCCAGGGCTTCCTGTTGATCACGCTGTTCTCGGCCGGTACCTACACCAGCCTGATCTACCTGGCTTCTTCGATGATCCTGGTGCCCTACCTGTGGTCGGCGGCTTATGCCGTGCTGCTGGCGGTGCGTGGGGAAACCTACGCCACGCAACCGGGCCTGCGCCGCAAGGACCTGCTGGTGGCGCTGGTTGCCCTGCTGTATGCCGTTTGGCTGCTGTACGCGGGGGGGCTGAAGTACCTGCTACTTTCTGCGCTGTTGTACGCACCCGGTGTGATCCTGTTCGCCAGGGCCAAGCATGAGCAGGGGCAGACCCTGTTCACCACCTGGGAAAAGCTGATTTTTGCTGCCGTGCTTGTGGGTGCGGCACTGGCGGCCTACGCCTTGTATTCAGGGCTGCTGAGCTTGTGACGGGGCAGGGCAGGCATGCTCCGGGCGCGACCAGATCCACAGGTTGCCCAGGGTCATGCCGGCGATGGCCAGGAACACCGGCCAGCGGTGTTCGAGAAAGGTCAGCATCAGGCCAGCACACAGCAGCATGCTGAGGGTTGCGCTTACCTTGGCCCGGCGCTGGATCACCTTGCCATTGCGCCAGTTGTAAAGGATTGGCCCGAACAACCGGTGGTTTTCCAGCCAGGCTGAAAGGCGCGGTGAGCTGCGCGTGGCAGCCCAGGCGGCCAGCAGGATGAACTCGGTGGTCGGCAAGCCGGGAATCACGATGGCGACCAGGCCCACGCCCAGGCTCACGTAAGCCAGTATTCCATACAGCAGGCGGGCGAGTTTGGAGCGGGCGGGTCGGGTCATGGTCTCACTGCATAAAACGGTGCGGCCACCGGAAGGGTGGCCGGCTACGGCGTATCAAACCAGCGCGGCATCTGCAGCATAGGCGTGCTTGAGCAGCTCGGTGAAGCGTTCGAAGGCGGCAACGGCGCCGCGTTCGGCAGCGGCTTCCTCTTCGGCCGACAATTCCAGGCCATCGAGGATGCGGGTGAACTGCTTCCAGCCTTCGGCACGGCCACCGGCCGGTTCGCCCAGGTGGCGGGCACCGAAGCTGTCGGACAGTTCCAGGGCCACGGCACGCTTGATCAGAAACGCAGCGCCCAGTTTGGAGCCTTCGGAGACGAAGATCCAGCCCATTGCCTCACCCAGGCTCGGTTTGCCCAGGGCACCCGGCACGGCGGCTGGCACTTCGGTGTCGAGGTCCGCGAGGTCCAGGCGGGCCTGGTCGGCACGGCAGCGCTCGGCCAGGTCGGGCACGATGGCGATCAGTTGCGGGTCGTTGTACAGGGCCTGCAATTCAGACTGGAACAGGTACTGGGCAACGACGAAGCGGGCAAAGCTTTCGCGGCTGTCGAAGGGCGCGTGGGATTTGACCAGGGCATCCAGCTCGGCGTGCGGGGCGTGGGTGATCTGGTTCAGGCGCTGGGAGCGCAGGGCTGGGCGTTCGGTCATGGGGGCAGTCCTTGGAAAAAGGGGCGTCTAGATACAAGACGAAGCAGCGGGGGCGGGACAGTAAAAAAAGCCAGTATTTGTGTTGCCTGAACCGGCCTCTTCGCGGGTTCACCCGCGAAGAGGCCGGTTCAGGCGAGTGGAATCAGATATCCCAAACCACATTGATACCGAAGTTGCGCCCCGGCATGGTCAGGCGGTCGATGTTGGCTGGCTGGGTCACGGCCGCTTCACCCTGGCCGTCGTAGCTGCGTACCGAATCCCACTGCCAGTATTTCTTGTCGGTCAGGTTGTACAGGCCGGCGTTGATGGTGACGTCGTCGGTCACCTTGTAGTAGCCGGTCAGGTCCAGCACGCCGTAGCCCGGTGTACGGAACTTCGAGGTCGAGCCGTCCGGCGAGTAGAAGGTGCTGTCGTCGACGCGGGTCTTACGCTTGACCAGCGTCCAGCTCAGCAGGCCGCCATAGTTCTGCTGCTCGTAACCCAGGCCGAACACGCCTTTCAGCGGATTGACGCTGTTCAGCGGCTGACCGGTGTCATCGTTGCGGCCGTAGGTGTAGGCAATCGAGCCCTGGGTATACAGGCCTTGCGGCGCACCGAAGTGGTCGAGGTTCAGGCGGCCCTTGACCTCGGCACCCTTGATGGTGGCGTGCTTGATGTTGTTGGCCTGGAAGGTTTGTTCTAGGTTGGCGCTTTGCACGGCGTCTTCATCGATGAAGTCGCGGTACTTGTTGTAGAACACCGCCACGTCGAAGTTACCGGCGTCGAAGTTGCCACGCAGGCCGGTTTCGTAGCTTTTGCTCTTCTCCGGTTCGAGGTTCGGGTTGCCCTCTACACGGTAGCCTTGCTCGATGTTTTCAAAGCGACCGTACATGGCCTTGGCGGTCGGGGTGCGGAAGCCTTCGGCATACTGGCCGTACCAGGTGTAGTTGTCGTTGAAGGCGTAGGTCAGGCCGAATTTGGGCGAGACGCGGTGCCACTTCTTGTCCGAGTCGTCCTGGGACGTAGGCGCTGTACCGGTCGACGCCAGGCCACGCAGGAATTCGTCGGTGAACTTGGGTTCCATGCGCGTGTAGTCGTAGCGGGCGCCGGGCATGAAGGTCCAGTTGTTCCAGCGGATCTCGTCCTGCACGAACAGGCTGTAGGTGTTCACGGTCGGGTCCGGGAAGTCGCTGACCAGTGCCTGGCCGTCTGCCGGGCGGTCGGCGCCGATGGCGGTGCAACCGGAGCCAATGGTCAGGCAGGTACCGGTGCCGCTGCGCGATCCGGTGACTTTCTCATGCTTGAGTGTGGTGCCGTAGGTCAGCAAGTGGTCGGTTGCGCCGATGCTGAAGGCCTTGTCCAGCTGTGCATCGAACACCCACTGGCGGTCCTTGTAGGTGGTGTCGCGGGTACGCAGAACCTGGCGGCCAGGCGGTGCGTAGACTTCCTCTGTGTGCTGGTCGGTCTTGGCGATCTGGTAGTTCAGGCTCCATTTCACGTGGTCGGCGACCAGCGAGTCCAGGCCGAATTCGTGATTGATGCCAAAGCGCTCGCGGGTGATGGTGTCGTTGCCATTACGCGCCTTGTAGTAGCCCATGCCGCCAAAACCGGGAATGAACGGCCCACCCACTGCGCTGAGAATGTTCTGGTCGCGATCATCCTTGTAACGCTCGTAGGTCACGCCCAGGCGTGCGTCGTCGGCGTAGTTCCAGCCCAGTTTGGCCAGCACGTTGGTGGTGCGCACGTCCATCGGGTTGGCTTCGGTGCGCGACAGGCCGTCACCGCTGTGGCTGCCGTGGGTTTCGGTCTCGTGGCCGTTGCGCTGGCTCAGGTGCAACAGGCCGTCGAAGTCGCCCTCGCGGCCGGCGACGGTGGCAGAGGTGAGCCAGCTTTCGTCGGCCGAGCTGTAGCCGGTTTTGAGGCGTGCGCCTACATCTTTGCCGGGCTTGATGATGTCGTCGGGGTCGAGGGTGAAGTAGCTTACCGCGCCGCCGATGGCGTTGCTGCCGTACAGCACCGAGGCCGGGCCACGCAGGATTTCCACGCGCTTGACGATTTCCGGGTCGACGTAGTTGCGTTGGGTCTGGGCATAGGGGCCGTAGAAGAAGCTGTCCGGGATCGACACGCCGTCGACCTGGGTGAGGATGCGCTCGCCGTCGATACCGCGGATGTTGTAGCCGTTCAGGCCGCTGCGCTGGCCGGTACCGGCCACCGACACACCCGGCTCGTAGCGCACCAGGTCCTGGATGTTGTTGACGTTCTGGCGGTCCAGTTGCTCGCGGGTCTGCACGCTGACGGTGCTCGGCACCTGGCTGACGTCCTGGACGCTACGGGTGGCGCTGACGGTCACCTGCTGCAGGGCGATCACATTGCCGCTGGCCTGGCGTTCAAGCACCACGTTGCCGTTGCTGATCTTGCGGAAACCCAGCCCGGTACCGTGCAGCAGGCGCTTGAGCGCCGCTTCGGGTGCCAGCGAGCCTTGTACACCCGGCGAAGCCACGCCATCGGCCAGTTCGGCGCTGAAGCCGACTTGCCAACCGGTGACCTGGCTGAAGGCATTGATGGCCGACACCAGCGGCTGCTGGCTGATACTGAAGCGGTAGTCACCCATGCGCGGGCTGCTGGCCTGGGCCGGTTCTGCGGCCATTGCAGGCAGGCTGCAGGCGCCGCTGGCAAGCAGGGCCAAGGTCAACAAGGACAGGCGGGGAAGGGTGGACGAGCGGGTAGGACCAGTGGACATCGGAAGCGCTCCCAGACGCGCGGGCTGTTATAGGTGATGGCTGTTCTCGTTTTCAAACAAGAATCAGTTGCATTGGCTATAACGAGACGGGCGGGGTAGCGCGATTGCGTAAAAATAATTTTCGGGTCAGTTCAGAATGACCAACGCCGGGTACTCATGCAGCTGTGCCGAGGTGATGTGGGCCAGCGCGCGCAGGGTTTCCAGCGGCTGGTCGAGGCGGTAGTTGCCAGTGACGGCCACGTCTTCCAGCTGCGCATTGCGGTTGATGATCCAGCCGGGGTAGTAGCGCCGCACTTCGGCCAGCACCTGGCTCAAGGGGCAGTTCTCGAACACCAGGCGGCCATCGATCCACGCCAGGTCCTTGTGCATGTCGGGGCGCTGGCGTTGGCCAAAGCCCTGCGGGCCGACGCTGATGCTGTCGCCGGCACTCAGGCGGATGCGCTGGTCGCGCGCGCCCTGCAGGTCGACATCGCCGCGTTGCACCCGCACTTGAGCCTCGCCGTCCAGGTAGCGCACGGCAAAGTCGGTGTCGCGCACCTGGGCACGCAACGGCCCGGCTTCTACCTCCAACGGCAGCAGCGCGTCCTCGGGTACCTGGAAGTAGGCCTCGCCTTGCAGCAGGCGGGCGACCTGGCGGCCGTCGCGGCGGTCGCTGGCAAAGGCCGAATTGGTGTTGAGCAGCACTTTTGCGCCGTCTTCCAGTTGCAGGCGCTGGCGCTCGCCCACCACGGTCAGGTGGTCAGCCTGCAGGCGCATGGGCAGGTTACCGACGGTGAACAGCCCGACCAGCAGCACAGCCGCAGTGGCCAGGGGTTTCCAGTGGCTGCGCAGGCGCCCGCGCCATGAGCGGCGCTGCTGCTGGTGCATCTGCGCGGCTGCGTGGTGCAGTGGGGCACCGTTCCACAGCGCTTCTGCCTCGACATAGGCCTCGGCGTTTTCGGGAGCCGCGCTCAGCCAGGCTTCGAAAGCCTGGGTATCTGCAGCATCGGCACATTGCAGGCGCACCAGCCAGTCCAGCGCCTCGTCCATGGCACGAGCACGGGCGCTGGGCCCGGCGGGTGACGGGCGAGGGGCGGGGCTGTCGGTCACGGGAAATCCTTGAATGGTTTTTCGCGAATGATCAAGGCTAAGGCGGGGTGTGGCAAGGGCTTTGCGTAACCGCCGGGCAGCGGTCGGCTCACTTGAGGCGGTCGGCGACACCCATGCAGATCGCCATGATCAGTTTCAGCTCCTTCTGCACCGTGCTGGGCGACACATTCAGCTGTTCGGCGATTTCCAGGTAGGTGGCGCCATGCAGCCGGCTGAGGATGAAGATGCGCTGCTGGCGCTCGCTCAGCTGGTTGAGGCTGATGCTGAGTTGCTTGAGCAGTTGCTCGGCATGGGCGGCGTCCTCGCTGCTGGTGGCGGGGGCAGCCACACTGTGCAGGACCTCGTCGGGCACGTCGTCGACCAGCATCCGTGCCTGCACCCGGCGTGCGCGCAGATGGTCCAGTGCCAGGTTGCGCGCGGTCTGGAACACGAACGGCTCGATATGCTCGATGGGCCGCTCGCCCAAGGCGCGGGACACCCGCAGGTAGGTTTCCTGCAGCAGGTCCTCGGCCGTGCTGGGGTTACCGACCATGCGTTGCAGGGTGCGCAGCAGGGTAAGGCGCTGGACGAGGAAGACGGAGTTGAACCGGGACTGACTCACGGGGGGACCTGGTCGACGAAAGGTTAATGATAATGCTTATCATCTGTGCCGAAGGTCAAGTGTGGAAGTGTTAGGAAAAGGTAAAGATTGTGAGTCACGAGTCTTGCACGGTCCCCTGTAGGAGCGGCCTTGTGTCGCGATGGGCCGCAAAGCGGCCCCGACAATTTGTGCTGGAACCGAGATTTCGGGGCTGCTGCGCAGCCCATCGCGACACAAGGCCGCTCCTACAGGGCGCGTGCCAAATCTTAGCCTGCCCGGCACAACGCCAGGCAGTTATCCAGCATCCGGTTGCTGAACCCCCACTCATTGTCATACCACGCCAGCACCTTGAGCATGCGCCCGTTGGCACGGGTATGGTTGGCATCGAAAATGGACGACAGCGGGTTGTGGTTGAAGTCGCAGGAAACCAACGGCAAGGCGTTGTAGCCCAATACCCGGGAATGCTTGCTGGCTTCAAGGAACAGCTGGTTGACCTGCTCGGCGGTAGCCTCGCGCTTGAGGTTGACGGTGAGGTCCACCAGCGACACGTTGATCACCGGCACCCGCACCGCCATGCCGGTCAGCTTGCCGGCCAGTTCCGGCAGCACCAGGCCCACGGCCTCGGCAGCGCCGGTCTTGCTCGGGATCATCGACTGGGTGGCCGAACGCGCACGGTACGGGTCGCTGTGGTACACGTCGGTCAGCACCTGGTCGTTGGTGTAGGCGTGAATCGTGGTCATCAGGCCCTGCTCGATGCCGAACTCGCGGTGCAGCACCTGGGCAATCGGCGCCAGGCAGTTGGTGGTGCAGGAGGCGTTGGAAATGACCTGGTGCGAAGCACGCAGGATGTCATGGTTGACCCCGTACACCACGGTGGCATCGGCACCCTTGGCCGGCGCCGAAACAATCACCTTGTCAGCCCCTGCGGCCAGGTGTGCAGCGGCCTTGGCACGGTCGGTGAACAGCCCGGTGCATTCGAACACCACGTCGATCGCCTCGGCCTTCCAGGGCAGTTCGGCCGGGTTGCGGATGGCACTGACCGCGATACGGTCACCATTGACCGTCAGGCTTTCGTGGTCGGCCTCGACCGTGGCGTCGAAGGTGCCGTGCACGCTGTCGTACTTGAGCAGGTGGGCATTCATGGCGCTGTCGCCCAGGTCGTTGATGGCGACGACCTGCAGGTCCTGGCGGTAGCCTTGGGTATACAGTGCGCGCAGGACGTTGCGCCCGATGCGGCCGAATCCATTGATGGCGATGCGTAGGGTCATGGCAGTACCTCTGGCAGTCCGAGTGAAACCTGTGGCAAAAAGGAGCTTCACTGAAACGGTTTTGTTGTTGGAATTACAAGATTATTCACTGGATGATAGAAAACAAGCCTTTTTAGTGGCAGTATTTTGTTTAAACATACAACGAGTGGTCGGGCGATGTGCCTCCACCGATGCAGCGGGCTCCTTACCTTGAGCCTAGGCCGCAATCGTTTGGAGGGGAAATGCCTGGTAAACCGCCCTTACAATTAGCCTGGAGTCCAGTACATGCATCCGCGCATCCTTGAGGTCACCCAACGGCTGGTCGAACGCAG
The DNA here is from genome assembly GCF_003208145.1 of Pseudomonas sp. RV120224-01b. NCBI lineage: Bacteria > Pseudomonadati > Pseudomonadota > Gammaproteobacteria > Pseudomonadales > Pseudomonadaceae > Pseudomonas > Pseudomonas sp. RV120224-01b. Next base: position 180,960 of record NZ_QKMQ01000010.1, read on the forward strand.
CCGTGCCACCCGCGAACGCTACCTGCAGCTGATTCGCGGTGCGGCCAGTGAAGGCCCCATGCGTGCCAGCCTGCAGTGCGCCAACTTCGCCCATGGCGTGGCCGGTTGCGGCAGCGAGGACAAACAGACCCTGCGCCTGATGAACGCGGCCAACGTGGCCATCGTCTCGGCCTACAACGACATGTTGTCTGCCCATCAGCCGTACCTGCACTTCCCCGAGCAAATCAAGCAGGCCCTGCGCGAAGTCGGCTCGGTCGGCCAGTTTGCGGGTGGCGTGCCGGCCATGTGCGACGGCGTGACCCAGGGCGAGCCAGGCATGGAGCTGGCCATCGCCAGCCGCGAAGTCATCGCCATGTCCACTGCGGTAGCGCTGTCGCACAACATGTTCGACGCGGCGCTCATGCTGGGCATCTGCGACAAGATCGTCCCCGGGCTAATGATGGGGGCGCTGCGCTTCGGCCACCTGCCGACCATCTTCGTCCCTGGCGGGCCGATGGTGTCCGGCATCTCCAACAAGCAGAAAGCCGACGTGCGTCAGCGCTATGCCGAAGGCAAGGCCAGCCGTGAAGAGCTGCTGGAGTCGGAGATGAACTCGTACCACAGCCCTGGCACCTGCACCTTCTACGGCACCGCCAACACCAACCAGCTGGTGATGGAAGTGATGGGCCTGCACCTGCCGGGTGCTTCGTTCGTCAACCCGTACACGCCGCTGCGCGACGCCCTTACCGCCGAGGCCGCGCAGCAGGTCACGCGCATGACCAAGGCCAGCGGCAGCTTCATGCCGCTGGGTGAAATCGTCGACGAGAAGGCGCTGGTCAACTCCATCGTCGCCCTGCACGCCACGGGCGGCTCGACCAACCACACCTTGCACATCCCGGCGATTGCCCAGGCGGCAGGTATCCAGCTGACCTGGCAGGACATGGCCGACCTCTCCGAAGTGGTGCCGACCCTGTCCCACGTCTACCCCAATGGCAAGGCCGACATCAACCACTTCCAAGCTGCCGGTGGCATGGCCTTCCTGATCCGCGAGCTGCTCGATGCCGGGCTGCTGCACGAAGACGTCAACACAGTGGCCGGCTATGGCCTGCGCCGCTACACCCAGGAACCGTTCCTCGACAACGGCAAGCTGGTGTGGCGCGAAGGGCCGCTGCAGAGCCTGGACGAAAGCATCCTGCGCCCGGTGGCGCGGCCGTTCTCGGCCGAAGGCGGCCTGCGGGTGATGGAGGGCAACCTGGGCCGTGGCGTGATGAAGGTGTCTGCCGTGGCACCTGAGCACCAGGTGGTCGAGGCCCCGGCGCGGGTGTTCCACGATCAACAGTCGCTGGCCGACGCGTTCAAGGCCGGCGAGCTGGAACGTGACTTTGTCGCGGTGGTGCGTTTCCAGGGCCCGCGTTGCAACGGCATGCCCGAACTGCACAAGCTCACGCCGTTCCTCGGGGTGTTGCAGGACCGTGGCTTCAAGGTGGCGCTGGTCACCGACGGGCGCATGTCCGGTGCCTCGGGCAAGATCCCGGCTGCGATCCACGTATGCCCCGAAGCCTATGATGGCGGCCCGCTGGCGCGGGTGCGCGATGGTGATATCGTGCGGGTCGACGGTGTCGAAGGCACGTTGCGGGTGATGGTATCGGCCGAAGAACTGGCCAGCCGCGACCTGCCGCCAGCGCCTCAGGGCAACGACCTGGGTTGCGGGCGTGAGCTGTTCGGCTTCATGCGCATGGCGTTCAGCCCGGCAGAGCAGGGCGCAAGCGCCTTCACCTCGGCCCTGGAGAACCTCAAATGAAGGACCTGCTGGTTGGCGACATCGGCGGCACCAATGCCCGTTTTGCGTTGTGGCGTGACAACCAGTTGCATGAAGTCAAAGTCTTCGCCACGGCGGATTACACCAGCCCGGAGCAGGCCATCGAAGCCTATCTGCAAAGCCAGGGCATTGCCCGCGGCGGCCTGGCGGCGGTATGCCTGGCAGTGGCCGGGCCGGTCGATGGCGACGAATTTCGCTTCACCAACAACCACTGGCGCCTGAGCCGCGCGGCCTTCTGCAAGACCTTGCAGGTCGAGCGGCTGTTGCTGATCAACGATTTCACGGCCATGGCGCTGGGCATGACTCGCCTGCGCGAGGGCGAGTTCCGCGAAGTGTGCCCAGGCCAGGCTGACCCGTCACGGCCGGCGCTGGTGATCGGGCCCGGTACGGGGCTGGGTGTGGGTTCGCTATTGCGCCTTGGCGAACAGCACTGGCAGGCCTTGCCGGGGGAGGGCGGGCATGTCGACCTGCCGGTGGGCAATGCCCGCGAAGCGGCGATCCATCAGCAAATCCATGGCCAGATCGGCCATGTCAGCGCTGAAACTGTGCTCAGTGGTGGCGGCTTGGTGCGCCTGTATCAGGCAATCTGCGCGCTGGACGGCGACACACCCAGGCACACAACCCCGGCGCAGGTCACCGATGCCGCATTGGGCGGCGAGCCGCGGGCGCTGGCGGTGGTCGAACAGTTCTGTCGGTTCCTTGGGCGTGTGGCCGGTAACAATGTGCTGACGCTGGGCGCACGGGGCGGGGTTTATATTGTTGGCGGCGTGATCCCGCGCTTTGCCGAGTTGTTTTTGCGCAGTGGGTTTGCGGCGAGTTTTGCAGACAAAGGCTGTATGAGCGGCTACTTCGCTGGCGTGCCGGTGTGGCTGGTGACGGCGGAGTTTTCCGGGTTGCTTGGGGCCGGGGTGGCCCTGCAGCAAGCGTTGGATCACAACTAGGTGAAATGGGGCTGCGCAGCAGCCCCAGAAGGCAACACCCGACAGCAGGCAAAAAGACCTGTAACCAACAAGAGGAAGGACCACCTTGAGCACTGCCGGCAAATCGATCCTGATGGTCGACGACGACCAGGAAATCCGCGAACTGCTGCAAACCTACCTGAGCCGCTCCGGTTTCCAGGTGCATGCCGAAGCCGACGGCGCAGGCTTTCGCCGCGCCCTGGAAAGCACCCCCTTCGACCTGGTCATCCTCGACGTCATGCTCCCTGACGAAGACGGCTTCAGCCTGTGCCGCTGGGTACGCCAGCACCCGCGTCAGGCGCGGGTGCCGATCATCATGCTCACGGCCAGTTCCGATGAAACCGACCGGGTCATTGGCCTGGAGCTGGGCGCCGACGACTACCTGGGCAAACCCTTCAGCCCTCGCGAACTGCAAGCGCGAATCAAGGCCCTGCTGCGCCGCGCCGAATTCGGCACGGCGGCACCCGGCAATGCCGTGCTGGCCTTCGATGACTGGCGCCTGGACACGGTCAGCCACCGGCTGTTCCATCGCGACGGCGAAGAGGTGATTCTGTCGGGCGCCGACTTTGCCCTGCTCAAGCTGTTCCTCGACCACCCGCAGCAGATTCTCGACCGCGACACCATCGGCAATGCCACCCGTGGCCGCGAGCCCATGCCGCTGGACCGCATTGTCGACATGGCGGTCAGCCGCTTGCGTCAGCGCCTGCGCGATACCGAAAAACCACCCCGGCTGATCCGCACGGTGCGCGGCAGTGGCTACCTGCTGGCGACGCATGTCTGCAATGCGCCCTGAGCGGCACTGGCGCTTGCTGCCGCGTTCGCTGCTGGGGCGCATGCTGCTGCTGACCCTGTTGGTGGTGCTGCTGGCCCAGGGGCTGTCGAGCATCATCTGGGTGGCCCAGCTGCGTGCCAGCCAGCTGCAGGGCCTGCGTGCCAGCGCCAGCAGCCTGGCCCACTCGATGAGCGCCAGTGTCAGTTACTTCCGTTCGCTGCCGGTGGCCTACCGGCCCATGGTGCTCGACCAGTTGCGCAGCATGGGGGGGACGCGCTTTTTCGTGTCACTCAATGCCAAACCCCTGGATATGCCGGTGCTGCCCGTTACCCCGCGCAAGCAGGCGGTGATCGATGTGTTCCAGCAGGTGCTGCATGAGCGCCTGGGTTCGCAGATGGACATTTCCGTGGAATTCGTCGGGCCCGATGACCTGCGCATCTTCAACAGCGGCCTGAAGCTCGACGAGCTGCCACGTTCCTGGGCGCATTACTCGTTGACCCTGGAACCGCTCAACCCGCCGGTGCTGGTAACGCAGATCCGCCTGGGCGAGGGCGAGTGGCTGTACATCGCCTCGCTGCTGCCCGAACCCTACACCAGCCTTGAGGCCGAACGCCTGCCTCGCCAGCAGATCGGTTTCATCGTGCTCACCACGGCCTTGCTGTTGTTGTTCATCGGCTTGCTGGTGCACTGGCAAAGCTGGCCGCTCAAGCGCCTGGCGCGGGCCGCGCGGGAGATGTCGCTGGGCGCCGATGTGGCGCCGGTGGCCGAAGGCGGTGGCAGCGAGGTGGTCGAGGTGGGTCGGGCGTTCAACAGCATGCGCGAGCGCATCAGCCGCTACCTGACGGAGCGCAGCCAGCTGTTCAGCGCCATTTCACATGACCTGCGCACCCCGATTACGCGCCTGCGCCTGCGCGTCGAACTGCTGGAAGACGAACACTTGCAGGCCAAGTTCAGCCAGGACCTGGATGAACTGGAACTGCTGGTCAAAGGCGCCTTGCAGTGTGTGAAAGACACCGACATCCACGAAAACATCGAGCCGGTGGACCTCAACCAGGTGCTGGAAATCCTGGCCGAGCCCTACCTGCGCGATGGCCGTATCACGGTTGAGGGCCGCGCGCTGGCGCCATACCCCGGCAAACCGCTGGCGCTGCGCCGCTGCATCGGCAACCTGATCGACAACGCCATCAAGTACGGCGAGCGGGCACGGTTGCGCATCATCGACAGTGCCGAGGGTTTTGTGCTGCAGGTGGACGATCAGGGGCCGGGCGTGCCGCAGCAGCAGCTGGAGCAGGTGTTCGAGCCGCATTTCCGTCTGGCCGCGCAGCAGCAGGGTTATGGGCTGGGGCTGGGGATTGCCCGCAACATTGCCCACAGCCATGGGGGTGAGGTGAGCCTGCTGAACCTGAGGGAGGGTGGTTTGCGGGTGACCTTGTATCTGCCGCGTGGCTTGGAGTGAGTCTGTGTATGGCGTGTGCCGGCAATGTAACCAAACGATGACATTCACGCATCGCTTCGTTACCTGGCGAGGTGGGCAGGCTGTTTAGACTTCAAGCAACGCAAGCGCTCGACTTGCACGGCATAACAACAAGAAAGGTGCTTCGATGAATTCCACGCTCCGGCTCGCTGCCGCAATCTCCCTGGCTTCCCTACTCCCGCTCAGTGCCCAGGCTGCCGAACCCAAAGGCACTGTCGAAGTCGTGCATTGGTGGACTTCGGGGGGTGAAAAAGCTGCTGCCGATGTGCTCAAGGCCCAGGTCGAAAAAGACGGCTTTACGTGGAAAGATGGTGCTGTCGCGGGTGGTGGCGGTGCCACGGCCATGACCGTGCTCAAGAGCCGCGCCGTGGCCGGCAACCCACCGGGTGTCGCGCAGATCAAAGGGCCTGACATCCAGGACTGGGCGGCCACCGGCTTGCTCGATGGCGATGTGCTCGAGGACGTGGCCAAGGCCGAACAGTGGGACACACTGCTCGACAAGAAAGTCGCCGACACCGTGAAGTACGACGGTAATTACGTCGCCGTACCGGTAAACATCCACCGTACCAACTGGCTGTGGATCAACCCGGAAGTCTTCAAGAAGGCCGGCATCGACAAGGCGCCCACCACCCTCGACGAATTCTACGCCACCGCCGACAAGCTCAAGGCTGCCGGCTTCATCCCGCTCGCCCATGGCGGCCAGCCATGGCAGGACAGCACCGTGTTCGAAAGCGTGGTGCTGTCGGTAATGGGCACCGACGGCTACAAGAAGGCCATGGTCGACCTCGACAGCGCCGCGCTGACCGGCCCGGACATGGTCAAGGCGTTGACCGAGCTGAAAAAGGTCGCCACCTACATGGACCCGGACGGCAAAGGCCAGGACTGGAACCTGGAAGCGGCCAAGGTCATCAACGGCAAGGCCGGCATGCAGATCATGGGTGACTGGGCCAAGAGTGAGTGGACCCTGGCGAAGAAAACCGCCGGCAAGGATTACCAGTGCGTGCCGTTCCCCGGCACCGAAAAGGCCTTCCTCTACAACATCGACTCGCTGGTGGTGTTCAAGCAGAACAACCCCGGCACGGCTGCCGGCCAGCAGGACATTGCCCGCAAGGTGCTGGGCGAGGACTTCCAGAAGGTCTTCAGCACCAACAAAGGGTCGATCCCGGTGCGCAACGACATGCTGGCCGACATGGGCAGGTATGGCTTTGATGCCTGCGCGCAGGCGTCTGCCAAGGACTTCCTGGCGGATGCCAAAACCGGCGGCCTGCAGCCAAGCATGGCGCACAACATGGCCACCACGCTGGCCGTGCAGGGCGCGTTCTTCGATGTGGTGACCAACTACATCAACGACCCCAAGGCCGACCCGGCCGATGCGGCGAAGAAGCTGGCGGCGGCGATCAACGCCGCCCAGTAACGATCTGATGGCCTCATCGCCGGCAAGCCAGCTCCCACAAGGTATTCACTGCATCTGAATACTGTGGGGTACCTGTGGGAGCTGGCTTGCCGGCGATAGGGCCAGTACAGACAACACAAAAGGCAGTGCCCCACACTGCCCGGGCTCTGGGTACCACATCATGACCACAACAACCGCCCAACTGCGGGCCTCACCCCTAGACGCGCTTCAGCGCTGGCTGCCCAAACTGGTGCTGGCGCCCAGCATGTTCATCGTCCTGGTGGGCTTCTACGGCTACATCCTCTGGACCTTCGTGCTGTCCTTCACCACCTCGACCTTCCTGCCCACCTACAAATGGGCCGGCCTGGCGCAATACGCCCGGCTGTTCGACAACGACCGCTGGTGGGTGGCCAGCAAGAACCTGCTGCTGTTCGGTGGCCTGTTTATCGCCATCAGCCTGGCCATCGGTGTGTTGCTGGCGGTGCTGCTGGACCAGCGCATCCGCCGCGAAGGCTTCATCCGCACCATTTACCTCTACCCCATGGCGCTGTCGATGATCGTCACCGGCACCGCCTGGAAGTGGCTGCTCAACCCCGGCATGGGCCTGGACAAGCTGCTGCGCGACTGGGGCTGGGAGGGCTTTCGGCTGGACTGGCTGATCGACCCCGACCGGGTCGTGTACTGCCTGGTGATCGCGGCCGTGTGGCAGGCCTCGGGCTTCATCATGGCGATGTTCCTGGCCGGCCTGCGCGGTGTCGACCCTTCGATCATCCGCGCGGCGCAAATGGATGGCGCCAGCATGCCGCGCATCTACTGGACCGTGGTACTGCCCAGCCTGCGCCCGGTGTTTTTCAGTGCGCTGATGATCCTTTCGCACATCGCCATCAAAAGCTTCGACCTGGTGGCGGCGATGACCGCTGGCGGCCCGGGTTACTCATCCGACCTGCCTGCGATGTTCATGTACGCGTTCACCTTCAGCCGCGGCCAGATGGGCATGGGCTCGGCCAGTGCCATTCTCATGCTCGGGGCGATCCTGGCGATCCTCGTGCCTTACCTGTACTCGGAGCTGCGGAGCAAACGCCATGCATAGCCCTGTCGAAAAGCCCGTGCTCAGCATGAGCCGTATCGCCATCCATGCGGTGCTGCTGCTGGCCGTGGCGCTGTACCTGGTGCCGTTGGTGGTGATGCTGCTGACCAGCTTCAAGACCCCGGAAGACATCAGCACCGGCAACCTGCTGAGTTGGCCGCAGGTGATGACCGGCATTGGCTGGGTCAAGGCCTGGGGCACGGTCAGCGGTTACTTCTGGAACTCGATCATGATCACTGTGCCCGCAGTGCTGATTTCCACCACCATTGGGGCGTTGAACGGCTATGTGCTGTCGATGTGGCGCTTTCGCGGCTCGCAGCTGTTCTTCGGCCTGCTGCTGTTCGGCTGCTTCCTGCCGTTCCAGACCGTGCTGCTGCCCGCCTCGTTCACCCTCGGCAAGCTCGGCCTGGCCAGCACGACTGGCGGCCTGGTGCTGGTGCACGTGGTCTATGGCCTGGCCTTCACCACGCTGTTCTTCCGCAACTTCTACGTGAGCATCCCCGATGCGCTGGTCAAGGCTGCACGCCTGGACGGTGCCGGCTTCTTCACCATTTTCCGCCGCATCATCCTGCCGATGTCCACGCCCATCATCATGGTCTGCCTGATCTGGCAGTTCACCCAGATCTGGAATGACTTCCTGTTCGGCGTGGTGTTCTCCAGTGGCGACTCGCAACCGATCACCGTGGCCCTGAACAACCTGGTCAACACCAGCACCGGGGCCAAGGAATACAACGTCGACATGGCGGCGGCGATGATCGCCGGCCTGCCAACCCTGCTGGTCTATGTGGTGGCAGGCAAATATTTCGTGCGCGGGCTGACGGCCGGCGCGGTCAAGGGGTAAGCCATGGCAACGCTCGAACTTCGCAATGTGAACAAGACCTACGGCAGTGGCCTGCCAGACACCCTCAAGGACATCCAGCTGTCGATCAGGGATGGCGAGTTCCTGATCCTGGTCGGCCCCTCGGGCTGCGGCAAGTCAACCTTGATGAACTGCATTGCCGGCCTGGAGCAGATCACTGCCGGTGCGATTCTCATCGACGAGCAGGACGTCAGCGGCATGAGCCCCAAGGACCGCGACATCGCCATGGTGTTCCAGTCCTACGCGCTGTACCCGACCATGAGCGTGCGCGAGAACATCGAGTTTGGCCTTAAGATCCGCAAGCTGCCCCAGGCCGCCATCGACGAAGAGGTGGCGCGGGTGGCCAAGCTGCTGCAGATCGAACACCTGCTGGCGCGCAAGCCGGCGCAGCTGTCCGGTGGCCAGCAGCAACGGGTAGCCATGGGCCGTGCGCTGGCACGGCGGCCGAAGATCTACCTGTTCGACGAACCGCTGTCCAACCTCGATGCCAAGCTGCGCGTCGAGATGCGCACCGAAATGAAGCTGATGCACCAGCGCCTGAAAACCACCACCGTGTACGTCACCCATGACCAGATCGAGGCCATGACCCTGGGCGACAAGGTGGCGGTGATGAAGGACGGCATCATCCAGCAGTTCGGCACCCCCCAGCAGATCTACAACGACCCGGCCAACCAGTTTGTCGCCAGCTTCATCGGTTCGCCGCCGATGAACTTCATTCCGGTGCGCCTCACGCAGCAGGAGGGGCGCTTGTTGGCCGTGCTCGACAGCGGCCAGGCACGCTGCGAGCTGCCCTTGGGCGTAGCCGGTGACGAACTGGAGGGCCGCGAGATCATCCTCGGCATCCGCCCCGAGCAGATTGCCTTGGGCACCGTCGAGGGCAACGGCCTGCCGGGCATTCGTGCCGAGGTGCAGGTAACCGAGCCCACCGGGCCGGACCTGCTCGTATTCGTCACCCTCAACCAGACCAAGGTGTGCTGCCGCCTGGCGCCCGATGTGGCGTGCCGGGTGGGGGACACCCTCAACCTGCAATTCGACCCGGCCCGGGTGCTGCTGTTCGATGCCGGCACGGGCGCGCGCCTGCACCCGGCCAGCCCAGGCGCAGCGGTGAAGGACAACGTGGCTCACTTCAAAGGCCGTTGACTCGTCTACACCATCAATAAGAAAAAAGAGGACGCAAAGGGATGGAACAGCGCAAACGCATCAGGACATTGGGCTCGCTGGCTTTGCTCGCCGTTGTCGGCAGCAGCGGCGCGCAGGCTGCCGAGGCCTTTTCCAGCGAATCGAAATGGATGACCGGCGATTGGGGCGGCACCCGCACCGAGCTGCTGGAGAAGGGCTACGACTTCACCCTCGACTACGTCGGCGAGGTGGCTGGCAACCTGCACGGCGGCTACAACGACGACAAGACGGCGCGCTACAGCGATCAGTTTGCCCTTGGTGCACACCTGGACTTGCAAAAGATCCTTGGCTGGCACGATGCCGAGTTCAAGCTGGCGATCACCGAGCGCAGTGGCCGCAACCTGTCCAACGACCGCATCAGCGACCCGCGCGCCGGGCAGTTCAGTTCGGTGCAAGAGGTGTGGGGCCGTGGCCAGACCTGGCGCCTGACCCAGATGTGGATCAAGCAGAAGTACTTCGATGGCGCGCTGGATGTGAAATTCGGGCGCTTCGGCGAGGGCGAGGACTTCAACAGCTTCCCCTGCGACTTCCAGAACCTGGCCTTCTGCGGCTCGCAGGTGGGCAACTGGGTGGGCGGCATCTGGTACAACTGGCCGGTCAGCCAGTGGGCGCTGCGGGTGAAATACAACATCACCCCGGAATTTTTCGTGCAGGTCGGTGCCTTCGAGCAGAACCCCTCCAACCTGGAAACCGGCAACGGCTTCAAGCTCAGCGGCAGCGGTACCAAGGGTGCGATCCTGCCGGTAGAGGCGGTGTGGTCGCCCAAGGTCAACGGCCTGCCGGGTGAGTACCGCCTGGGGTACTACTACAGCACGGCCAAGGCCGACGATGTGTTCGACGACGTCAACGGCAACCCGCAGGCGTTGAGCGGCGAGGCCTTCAAGTCACACTCCAGCAAGCATGGCTGGTGGGTGGTGGCGCAGCAGCAGGTCACTGCACAGGCGGGTGACGTCAACCGTGGCCTTAGCCTGTTCGCCAACTTCACCGTGCACGACAAGGCCACCAACGTGGTCGACAACTACCAGCAGATGGGGCTGGTCTACAAAGGCGCCTTCGATGCCCGGCCCAAGGATGACATCGGCTTCGGCGTGGCGCGTATTCATGTGAATGACGACGTGAAGAAGCGTGCCGAACTGCTCAATGCCCAGAGCGGTATCAGCGATTACGACAACCCAGGCTTCGTGCCGCTGCAGCGCACCGAGTACAACGCCGAGCTCTATTACGGCTTCCACGTCACCAACTGGCTGACCGTGCGGCCCAACCTGCAGTACATCAAGAGCCCTGGCGGGGTGGACGAGGTGGACAACGCGCTGGTCGCAGGTTTGAAGATTCAGTCGTCATTCTGAGGGCAATTGTTGTAAATTTACGCCAATCCCTTTTCGGTTCCCGGCACCCACTGGCCTGCAGTGGGTGTCAGGGATAGGCCGAGACAGCGCTATCTCAAACAACAAGAGCTCTGAACCATGCCCGAACATCCGCTCCATCGCTTCTTTTCCTCGCAGCGGCCCAGGCCGACATTCGAGTGGGAGCGTTACCAGCAGCGCGATGTGCTGATCATCGATCACCCCCGTTGCCAGGCGGTATTCAGCCGCCAGGGCGCGCAACTGCTGCACTTTCAGCCAGCGGGTGAGCGCCCTTGGCTGTGGTGCGCCGAGCAGTGGCCGCAGGTGGGGGCGATCCGTGGTGGCGTGCCGGTGTGCTGGCCGTGGTATGGCCGCCACCCCAGTGAGGATTTGTGGCCAGCCCATGGCTGGGCACGGTTGCTGGACTGGAAGCTGGTGGACAGCCGCGAGGACGAGGAGGGCGTGACCCTGAAGTGGCGGCTGGACCTGTGTGACTGGCAGGTAGACCTGCATGCCCGGCTGGGTAGCCGCATGGAACTGAGCCTGAGCACCGAGCATCAGGACAGCGAACCCTGCCAGTTGAGCCATGCGCTGCTGGCCTACTGGCGCATCAGCGACGTGTCCGAGATAGCGCTGTCCGGGCTTGAGGACATCGAAGGTTACGACCGCTTGAACCGCCAGGCCTGCCGAGAAGATGGCGCGCTGAAGCTCAAGGGGGGCTGCCAGAAGGTCTACCCCGGCACACCGCGTGTGCAACTGCAGGATCCGGCCTGGCAGCGTGAGCTATGCATCGATACGGGTGACAGCGACGACACCGTGGTCTGGCACCCGGGCAACCGCCCGTTGATGGGCGTGACCGGCCGCGAAACTCAGCATTTTGTTTGCGTCGAGGCGGCCAGCGGCAGTGGCGAGGGCCTGAGCCTGGCGCCGGGGCAGCGTGCCCACCTGCGCTTGCAGGCGCACCGGCTCAGTTGAGTTCGTCGTCCTCGATCGGGTAGCGGCTGGCGTTCAGGCTTTCCTTGATCTTGCGCAGGTGTGGCTGGAAGTCCACGCCGCGGCGCAAGGTCATGCCGGTGGCCAGCACATCGAGCACCGTCAGCTGGATGATCCGCGAAGTCATCGGCATGTAGATGTCGGTGTCTTCCGGCAGCGGAATGTGCAGGCTCAGGCTGCAGGCGTTGGCCAGTGGCGAGCCGGCGGCGGTCAGGCCCAGTACCGAGGCGCCGTTTTCACGGGCCAGGCGGGCCACTTCGACCAGTTCGCGGGTGCGCCCGGTGTAGGAAATGATCACGAACAGGTCGCCGGTGTGCGCCACCGAGGCCAGCATGCGCTGCATCAGCACGTCAGCATGGGCCGACACGGCCAGGTTGAAGCGGAAGAACTTGTGCTGTGCATCCAGGGCTACCGGCGCCGAGGCGCCCAGGCCGAAGAAGTGGATCTGCCGGGCCTGGATCATCATGTCCACGGCGCGGCTGACCTGTTGCGGGTCCAGTTGCTGGCAGGCGCTGTCGAGCGAGGCGATGGCACTGGCGAAGATCTTCTGGGTGTAGGCGGCCGGGTCATCGTCGGCCTCTACTGCGCGGCTGACGTAGGCGGCGCCGCTGGCCAGGCTCTGTGCCAGCTGCAGCTTCAGTTCGGGGTAGCCGCTGACGCCGAACGAGCGGCAAAAGCGGTTGACGGTCGGTTCGCTGACCTTGGCCGCCTGGGCCAGCGCAGCAATGCTGAAACGGGTGGCTTGTTGCGGGTTGAGCAGGATGACTTCGGCGACTTTGCGTTCGGCCTTGTTCAGCTCGTCGAGGCGTCCCTGGATCTGCTCCAGGAGGTTTCGCACGCGGTCCATGGGTGTGTCCTTGGGTCGGGAAGACAGCCGGCTGTGGAAGCAGCAGGCTTTTTGCACGGTCGTCTATCGTACTGTCGGCGCGGTTGGCGTACCACTTGTCTGTAACACTTGTGTGTAATGTTGTGGTTTTTACTACATTATCCCTTGAAAACCGCATGTGAAAGCGGTATTCCTAGACCAACTTTAGGAAAGAACCAACATCATGGCTGCGATCAGTGTCGAACCTTGCACCTTTGCCCTGTTTGGCGCCCTCGGCGACCTGGCATTGCGCAAGCTGTTTCCTGCGCTTTACCAGCTTGACCGGGCCAACCTGTTGCACCCGGACACCCGCTTGTTGGCGTTGGCCCGCGAAGCCGGCAGCGCGCAGGAGCACCTGAACAGCATCGAGGCGCACCTGCGCCGGCATGTGCCCGAGGCGGATATCGAGCCAGCAGCGCTGGGGCGCTTTCTCGCCAGGCTAAATTACCAACATCTGGATTTTCTTCAGCCCGAGGGCTACCAGGCCCTGGCCGAGCAATTGCCAGGCGAACTGCCGCTGATCGCTTACTTCGCCACGGCGGCAGCGGTGTATGGGGCAATCTGTGAAAACCTCGACAAGGCCGGGCTGGCCCCGCGCACCCGTGTGGTGCTGGAAAAGCCTATTGGCCACGACCTGGAGTCGTCGCGTCGGGTCAACGATGCCGTAGCACGGTTCTTCCCCGAAAGCCGGGTTTACCGTATCGATCACTACCTGGGCAAAGAGACGGTGCAAAACCTCATTGCCCTGCGCTTCGCCAACAGCCTGTTCGAAACCCAGTGGAACCAGAATTCCATCTCCCACGTGGAGATCACCGTTGCCGAAAAAGTCGGTATCGAAGGCCGCTGGGGCTATTTCGACAAGGCTGGCCAACTGCGTGACATGATCCAGAACCACCTGCTGCAGCTGCTGTGCCTGATCGCCATGGACCCGCCCAGCGAACTGTCGGCCGATGCCATTCGCGACGAGAAGGTAAAAGTGCTCAAGGCCCTGGCACCGATCACCGGCGACGGGCTAAGCACCCGTGTGGTGCGTGGCCAGTACATTGCCGGCTACAGCGAAGGCAAACCGGTGCCCGGCTACCTGGAAGAAGACAACGCCAATGCCCAGAGCGACACCGAAACGTTCGTCGCACTGCGTGCCGACATTCGCAACTGGCGTTGGTCGGGCGTGCCGTTTTACCTGCGTACCGGCAAGCGCATGCCGCAGAAACTGTCGCAGATCGTTATCCACTTCAAGGAAACGCCGCACTACATCTTCGCCCCGGAACAGCGTTTGCAGATCGGTAACAAGCTGATCATCCGCCTGCAACCGGACGAAGGCATTTCTTTACGGGTAATGACCAAGGAGCAGGGCCTGGACAAGGGCATGCAACTGCGCAGCGGCCCGTTGCAGCTGAATTTTTCCGACACCTGGCGCAGTGCGCGGATTCCGGATGCCTACGAGCGCTTGCTGCTCGAAGTGATGCGTGGCAACCAGAACCTGTTCGTGCGCAAGGACGAAATCGAATATGCCTGGAAATGGTGCGACCAGTTGATCGCCGGCTGGCGTAATGCGGGCGATGCGCCCAAGCCTTACGCGGCGGGCTCCTGGGGGCCGATGAGCTCGATTGCACTGATCACACGCGATGGGAGGGCGTGGTATGGGGATATCTGAACTGAAATTGCCAGCGGCTGTGAAGGTACACGCGCTGGCAGATGCCAAGGCGCTGGCCGCCACTCAAGCCCACGACGTGGCCGAGCGCCTGCGTGCGGCGATTGCTGCCAAGGGCCAGGCCTGCCTGGTGCTGTCCGGCGGCCGCAGCCCGGTGCCGTTCCTGGAGAAGCTGGCCAGCGAAAACCTGGACTGGTCCAAGGTCACCGTCAGCCTGGCCGATGAGCGCTGGGTGCCCGTGGAGCACGCTGACAGCAATGCTGGCCTGCTGGCCCGCCACCTGCTGAAGGGTGCAGCGGCCAAGGCCCGCTTTGTTGGCCTGTACCAGCAGGCGGAGAACCTCGATGCCGCCGCGCTCAAGGCCGACCAGGCCTTGGCCGGGCTGCCACTTATCGATGTGTTGGTGCTGGGCATGGGCGACGATGGCCATACCGCCTCGCTGTTCCCGGCCAGCCCTAACCTGGAAGCAGGCCTGGACCTGTCCAGCCCGCGCCGCTGCCTGCCGTTGCTGGCACCGAGCGTGCCACACCAGCGCCTGTCGATGACCCGCTCGCTGCTGGCCAGTGCCGCCTTTACTGCGCTGTCCGTGCAAGGTCAGGGCAAACTCGCTACCCTGCGCGCCGCGCTGGTTGGCAACGACCTCACTGAAATGCCGATTCGCGCTTTTCTTCACGACCCCCTGGACATCTACTGGTGCCCATGAGCCAAGGATCCACAGTCATGACCACCCTTGAACGCCCACAGCCCAAGCTCTCGATGGCCGATAAAGCCGCGCGGATCGATGCCATTTGCGAAAAGGCGCGCATCCTGCCGGTGATCACCATCGCCCGTGAGGAAGACATCCTGCCACTGGCTGATGCCCTGGCCGCCGGCGGCATCCGTACCCTGGAAGTGACCCTGCGTTCGCAGCATGGCCTGAAGGCCATCCAGGTGCTGCGCGAACAGCGCCCGGAGCTGTGCGTCGGCGCCGGTACCGTGCTTGATCGCAGCATGTTCGCTGCTGTCGAAGCGGCCGGTGCGCAGTTCGTCGTTACCCCGGGCATAACCCAGGACATTCTGGAAGCCGGTGTGGACAGTGAAATCCCGTTGCTGCCAGGCATCAGCACACCGTCCGAAATCATGATGGGCTACGCCCTGGGTTACCGCCGCTTCAAGCTGTTCCCGGCGGAAATCAGCGGCGGTGTTGCAGCGATCAAGGCCTTTGGCGGGCCGTTCGGTGATATCCGCTTCTGCCCAACCGGTGGCGTCAACCCGGCCAACGTGCGCAATTACATGGCCTTGCCTAATGTGATGTGCGTGGGCGGGACCTGGATGCTCGACAGCAGCTGGATCAAGAACGGCGACTGGGCGCGGATCGAGGCGTGCAGTGCCGAGGCGATGGCGTTGCTGGACGCCAACTGAATTTGTTGTGTGCTTTACGGCTTATGGGGCGCTTGGTCGGCGCCCCTTTTTTTTGCCTGGAATTCTTCTGTTGCCTGTACCGGCCTCTTCGCGGGCTTGCCCGCTCCCACAGGTATCGCGCCGCTCTCAGGTGCTGTGCAGTACCTGTGGGAGCGGGCGAGCCCGCGAAGAGGCCGGCACAGGACAACAAAAAAGCCCGCATCAAACGATGCGGGCTTTTTCATTCAAGCAAAGGCTCAGGCCGCTTTGGCTTCCTGCTGGCTCAACGAGCGGTTCAGTGCGCTGAACAGCGCCTTGAAGCTGGCGGTGGTGATGTTTTCATCGATACCCACACCATGCACCGGACGGCCACCGGCCACGCGCAATTCAATGTAGGCAGCAGCCTTGGCATTGGTGCCTGCGCCAATGGCATGCTCGTTGTAGTCCATGATCTCCACCGAGATCGGCAGGCCGGCTACCAAGGCTTCCAGGGCGCCATTGCCCTTGCCACGCCAGTGCAGGGTGGTTTCGCCTTCGCCGGCAACTTCCACTTCCACGGCGCTGTGGCCGTTTTCTTCCTGCAGGCGGTGGCTGACCAGCGCGTACGGCGCGTTGGCCTGGAGGTATTCCTTGTGCAGCAGGCTGTAAATCTGCTGGGCGGTCATTTCCAGGCCCAGGCGGTCGGTTTCACCCTGCACCACCTGGCTGAATTCGATCTGCATGCGGCGTGGCAGGCTGATGCCGTATTCCTGCTCAAGCAGGTAGGTGATGCCGCCTTTGCCCGACTGGCTGTTGACGCGGATGACCGCCTCGTAGCTGCGGCCGATGTCGGCCGGGTCGATTGGCAGGTAAGGCACTTCCCACAGCTCGCCTTCCTGCTGCTTGGCGAAACCTTTGCGGATGGCGTCCTGGTGCGAGCCGGAGAACGCGGTGTGGACCAGATCGCCCACATACGGGTGGCGTGGGTGCACCGGCAACTGGTTGCACTCTTCGACCACTTTGCGCACGCCGTCGATGTCGGAGAAGTCCAGCAACGGGTCGATGCCTTGGGTGTAGAGGTTCAGTGCCAAGGTCACCAGGTCGACGTTACCGGTACGCTCGCCGTTGCCGAACAGGCAGCCTTCGGCGCGGTCGGCACCCGCCATCAGGCCCAGTTCGGTGGCGGCGATGCCGGTGCCACGGTCGTTGTGGCAGTGCAGGCTGATGATTACGCTGTCGCGACGGCTGACGTTACGGCAGAACCACTCGATCTGGTCGGCGTAGATGTTCGGGGTGGACACTTCCACGGTGGCCGGCAGGTTGAGGATGATCTTGTGCTCAGGCGTCGGGTTCCACACCTCGATGACTGCGTCACAGACTTCCTTGGCGAACTCCATTTCGGTGGCGCTGAAGGTTTCTGGCGAGTACTGGAAGGTCCACTGGGTTTCCGGCTGCTGGGCGGCGTACTTGACGAACAGCTTGGCCGCGTTCACCGCGATGTCCTTCACGCCTTGCTTGTCCTGGTTGAAGACGATGCGGCGGAACGACGGGCTGGTGGCGTTGTACAGGTGGACGATGGCTTTCTTGGCACCGCGCAGCGATTCGAAGGTACGGGCGATCAGGTCTTCACGGGCCTGGGTGAGCACCTGAATGGTGGTGTCGTCCGGGATGTGGCCGTCTTGAATCAGGGTGCGCACGAAGTCGAAGTCGGTTTGCGAGGCAGACGGGAACGAGGCTTCGATTTCCTTCACGCCCACCTGCACCAGGGTCTTCCAGAAGCGCAGTTTCTTCTCCGAATCCATCGGCTCGATCAGCGACTGGTTGCCATCACGCAGGTCGGAGCTGCACCAGATCGGCGCGGCAGTGATGGTCTTTGACGGCCAGGTGCGGTCAGGCAGGTCGATGGTCGGGAAAGCGCGGTACTTCTTCGAAGGGTCTTTGAGCATGGTCATGGAAGCAATCCTTTTGTGTGCGGCCGAGATCGGGCCTGCCGAGCGATAACGAGATGAAGAGGCGAGGCGACGCGATTCAACCTGGTAGTCGGGCGCTGACCAGGCAGAGGCTGCGATGTTGTCGGAGCAGGATGAGGGTGCTGAAGGTTTTCATGCCTTCAAACTTAACCAGTGGGGTGGGGGATGGCAAGCGTTCGAGGAAAATTGAGAGGAATGCTTAAAAAAAGCTTATGGGCGAGATTTTATGGCTTAGGTTTTCTGAGTGCTTCTTGATTCTTGCGCAGTATTTTTCGATGGCGCAACACCGTTAAACCTAGTCTGCCTGCACTGTCCTCATCGCCGGCAAGCCAGCTCCCACAGGATTGCCACAGGTCTTGAGTCCTGTGCAGGACATGTGGGAGCTGGCTTGCCGGCGATGCAGGCGGTGCGGTCTCAAGGTTGGAACGCGCCAATGAAAATGGCCGGGTCCACCCGCGCATCATTCAAGCTGACATTCCAGTGCATATGCGGCCCGGTCGCCCGCCCGGTGGAGCCCACACGCCCGACCACCTCGCCACGGCGCAGCTGCTGCCCCACCTGCACATCGATCTTCGACATGTGGCAGAACATGCTGATGAAGCCCTGCCCATGGTCGACGAACACTGTGCGGCCATTGAAGAAGTAGTCCCCCACCAGAATCACCTTGCCATTGGCGGGGGTCTTGATTGGCGTGCCCGCCGGCACCGCGAAGTCCAGCCCGGCATGCGGGTTGCGTTCTTCGCCATTGAAGAAGCGGCGCACGCCAAACTTGCTCGACAGCGGGCCGTTGACCGGCTTGTCGAGGATCAGGTTGCTCGGCAGGCTCGGGCTGAAGCTGCGGTAGGCCTTGATCTGCTCGGCCAGTTCGCGGTCGATGCGCTTGAGGTCGGCCGGGTTCGGGTTGACCTGGCGGGTGTTCTTCAGGGTGATGCGCTGCTCGGGGTATTTCTTGCTCCCCACGCTGAAGGGCAGCGTGCGACCACCCTGGTTCAACGTGGCAGTGCCGGGCTTCTGGGTCAGCGGGATGCCGACGATGGCCAGCCAGGTATCCTGCTCCTTCACCACCAGCACCGGTTTGCCGTCGAAGCGGGCACTGGGCGCGCTGGCGGCGGGGCCCAGGTCGACCACTGCAACGCCGCCGGGCACCGGCTTGTTCAGCGTGCGGGTGATGTAGCTGGCCTGAGCGCCGCCGGCCAGCAGCAACAGGGAAAGGGCAAGCAGGGGCGCAAGCAGGCGGGGCATGTGTCAGTCCAGTAGTGAGAGGGTGACCGGGGTCAGGTGGTTGTCTTCGACCCGCACCAGCAGCTCGCCTTCGTTCAGGCGAGCGGTCAGGCGCTGGCCGTTGCGGGTCTGTTCGGCGCTGCGGATGGCCTGGCCTTGTTCATCCAGCAAAATGCTGTAGCCGCGGGCGAGGGTGGCCAGCGGGCTGACCACCTGCAGGGTTTGCAACTGAGCCTGGAAGCGTTGGCGGCGATCTTTGAGCACTTCGCGCATGGCCCGTGGCAGGCGCTCGGCCAGGCTGTCCAGGCGCTGGCTCAGCAGTTTCAGGTTACGCCCCGGGTGCTGTGCGGCCAAGCGCGTATCCAGGCGTGCCAGGCGCTCGCGGCGCTGGTTGAGGCTGAGCATGAAGGCGCGGCGCAGGCGCATGTCCAGGTCGTCCAGGCGCTGGGCTTGCTGGCGCAAACGCTCGCCCGGGTGGCGCAGGCGCCGGGCCAGGGATTCCAGGCGCAGGCGGTCGTGGGTCAGGCGGTTCTGCATGCGCAGCAGCAGGCGCCGTTGCAGGCCATCCAGGCGTTGCTGCAGGCCACTGTTGTCGGGGGCCAGCAGTTCGGCGGCAGCAGACGGCGTGGGCGCGCGCACGTCAGCGACAAAGTCGCTGATCGACACATCGGTTTCATGGCCCACGGCGCTGACAATCGGCGTGACGCAAGCGGCAACCGCACGCGCCACGGCTTCTTCGTTGAAACACCACAGGTCTTCCAGCGAGCCGCCTCCGCGGGCCAGGATCAGCGCATCGAAACCGAGGCTGTCGGCGAGGCGGATGGCACGCACGATCTGCGCGATGGCTTCGCGGCCCTGTACCGCTGTCGGGATCAGGTTCAGCTCTACCTGGGGGGCACGGCGGCCGAACACACTGATGATGTCGCGGATCACTGCACCGGTGGGTGACGTGATGATGCCGATGCGCTGTGGGTGGGCCGGTAGCGGCTTCTTGCGTTCGGCGCTGAACAGCCCCTCGGCACCGAGCTTTTCCTTCAGGGCTTCGAACGCCAGGCGCAGTGCGCCATCGCCGGCCGGCTCGACGGTGTCGAGAATCAGCTGGTAGTCGCCACGCCCCTCGAACAGCGAAACCTTGCCGCGCACACGAACGGCAAGGCCGTCTCGCAGGGCCTGGCGTACGCGGGTGGCATTCTGCCGGAACAACGCACAGCGCACCTGGGCGCCGCTGTCCTTGAGGGTGAAGTACATGTGGCCGGACGCCGGGCGGGCGAGGTTGGAAATCTCGCCTTCCACCCACACGCTGCGGAACACGTCTTCCAGCAGCACGCGGGCGCGGCCGTTGAGTTGGCTGACGGTAAGGACCTCACGGTCCAGGCCGAGTCGTTCGAAGGGGTCTTTGATCATGGCGGGCATCATAAAGGACATCGGCCCCGGTTGTCTGTCCTGGCCCTATCGCCTTCACGAACTGGCGCACCATCTGCCCTGCATCACGTCGGCAAGCCAGCGCTACGGTGCTCTCGCAGCCCCCTTCCAGCGCCACGAAACTGACCGAAGCCGGCGCAATTTCACGCATGCACGCTGGCAGTAACGCCACCCCGAAACCTGCCTGAATCAGCTGCAATTGCGTAGTCTTGCGCGACAGCACCTGCGCCGCGCGCGGAAAGAAGCCGGCCTCCATGCACAACGAAGCCGACAGGTAACTCAGCCCGCCACGGTCCCGGTGCGGAATGGAAATAAAGCGTTCTTCCCTCAATTGCTCCAGTTGAACGTGCGGCGCGTTGGCCAACGGGTGCCCAGCGGCGACCGCCAGCAACAGTGGTTCGCTGAACAGTTCGTGCAGCACCACGCCTTCGTGCTGGCGCAACACTGGCAAGCGCAGCAGGCCAATGTCCAGCCGCCCGGCCGCAATATCCTCCAGCTGAGCCTCCGACGACTGCTGCGCGATCTCCAGCGAAACCCCCGGGTTTTCCCGCAGATAGCTCCCCAGGCGAGCCAGCAACGGGCCGATCAGCGGCACGGTGCTGGAATGGTTCAGGCGCAGGCTGCCTTGCAACCCCTCGCCAATGTCGCGCGTTACCCGCTCTGCTTGCGCCAGGTCGGCCAGCAAGCGGCGTGCCCGTTCGAGAAAGGCCTGCCCGGCCAGCGTCAGGCGCGGCAGGCGTGCCGTGCGTTCGAACAGCGGCGTGCCCAGTTGCTGCTCCAGCTCCTTGATCTGCCGGCTCAGCGCCGACTGGGCGATGTACAACCGTTCGGCGGCGCCGCTGAAGCTGCCACACTCGGCGATTTCCACGAAGTAACGCAACTGGCGGATCGACGTCATGTCATGCCTTTTCAAGATAGCTATGGCGATAAAGGCATATTAGTCGGCATGGCTCATGGCTGGCTAACCTTGGCCTGTCTTTTCAGGAGCTGCTGCCATGCTTGCCCAACTGTCGTTTTCCGGCCTTGACTGGCTGCCCATCCTGCTCGGTGTCGGTGCCGCCTACATTGTTTTTGGCATCGCCGGTTTCGGCACGGCGTTGGTGGCCGGCCCTGTGCTGATCCACTTCATGCCGTTGTCACGCATCATCCCGCTGTTGGTGCTGCTGGACTTCGTTGCCGCGTTCGGCAACCTGCTGCCATCGCGCCGGGATGTGGTGCGCAGCGAGTTGTTGCGGCTGCTGCCGTTCATGGCGCTGGGCTGCACGCTGGGCGTGGTATTTCTTCTGCAACTGAAATCCGACCTTTTGCTGCTACTGATGGGCTTGTTCGTCACGGCCTACGCGCTGTACGGGTTGGCGGTGAAGGTGCGGCCGGCCCGGTTGTCTGGTGTGTGGGCGGTGCCGATGGGTACGGCAGGTGGTTTGTTCGGTGCGCTATTTGGCAGCGGTGGTTTCTTGTACGCCCTTTACCTGAGCGCACGTCTGGAGGTAAAGGAACAGGTACGTGCCACCCAGAGCGCGCTGATCAGTTGCAGCACGGTGGTGCGCCTGACGCTGTTCCTGGTCGCCGGTGTCTATGCCGACCAAAGCTTGCTGCTGCTTGCCGCCTGCTTGCTGCCGGTCATGTTCGTCGGCCTTTGGCTGGGGCGCAGGCTGACCCACCGGCTGTCCCGTGAGGCATTTGTACGCCTGGTCACCTGGCTGGTGCTGGCCAGCGGGCTGGCGTTGATCGGTCGCTACCTGAGCGCCTGAGCGGTAGAATTGCGTCATTACCGCAGTTTTTCAGGCTTTTCCCGTTCATGAACACCCAGAGCATCATCGTTCCCAAGCTGTCCACCGTCCCGGTGCATGAAGCCCGCGCCCGCGCCATCCTGCGCTGGCTGGTGCGCGAAAAGGTCGTCGAGGAGCAACTGACCACCTGTGGCCGCACCGGCAACCGCATGGGGCATGCCTTGGCTGCAGGCGCGCGCAAAGTGGCCCTGCACCCGGAAAAACTGCCCTTCGGCCAGCAGGTCAACGGCCTGGAAGTGATGCTCAAGCGCTGCATCTATACCCCGACCGATGGCTTTCTTGAAGAAGCCGGTTGCCCGGAATGCCGGCGCGAAGTGGGCGAGCCGCTGTTCGAAAGCCTGGAAGAGTGGATGCCGGGGGTAAGTGACAACTTCACCTGCCCGCTGTGCGGCTTCGAAGATGACATCAATGGCTTCATTTATCTGCAGCCATGTGCCTTTTCCAACCTGGGGTTCATCTTCAACAACTGGGGCGAGGCCGGGTTCACCCAGGCCTTTCTCGACAGCTTCGCCGACTGGCTCGACCAGCCGGTGGCCGTGGTGCAGGTAAAACTGCCACAAGGCTGACCGAAGGCCCTTATTTTGCATTGAGCGGCGCGCCGTGCATGAGTATAATGGCGCGCTTCCATTTTTCCCGCCCGGGAGCCCCCGCGATGCTGCGTATCAGCCAAGAAGCCCTGACCTTCGACGATATCCTCCTTGTACCTGGTTATTCCGAGGTACTGCCCAATGAAGTCAGTCTCAAGACCCGTTTGACCCGTGGCATCGAGCTGAACATTCCGCTGGTTTCCGCCGCCATGGATACCGTGACCGAAGCGCGCCTGGCCATTGCCATGGCCCAGGAAGGCGGTATCGGCATCATCCACAAGAACATGACCATCGAACAGCAGGCCGGCGAAGTGCGCAAGGTCAAGAAGTTCGAGGCTGGCGTGGTCAAGGACCCGATCACCATCGACGCCGACGCCACCGTGCGCGACCTGTTCGACCTGACCCGCCTGAACAACATCTCCGGCGTACCGGTGCTGGCGAACGGCGACCTGGTCGGTATCGTCACTTCCCGTGACGTGCGCTTCGAAACCCGCCTGGACGCCAAGGTCCGCGACGTGATGACGCCAAAAGAGCGTCTGGTCACCGTCCGCGAAGGCGCCGACAAGAACGAAGTGCGCGAGCTGCTGCACAAGCACCGCCTGGAAAAGGTCCTGATCGTTGACGACAAGTTCAACCTCAAGGGCATGATGACCGTCAAGGACATCGAAAAAGCCAAGGCCTACCCGCTGGCCAGCAAGGACGACCAAGGTCGCCTGCGCGTTGGCGCTGCGGTCGGCACCGGCAAGGATACCGGCGAGCGCGTTGCTGCCCTGGTAGCCGCTGGCGTTGACGTGGTGGTTGTCGACACCGCGCACGGCCACTCCAAAGGCGTGATCGACCGCGTTCGCTGGGTAAAAGAAACCTACCCGCAAGTGCAGGTTATCGGCGGCAACATCGCCACCGGCGCCGCTGCCAAGGCCCTGGCCGAAGCGGGCGCTGACGCCGTCAAGGTCGGTATCGGCCCAGGCTCCATCTGCACCACCCGTATCGTTGCCGGTGTCGGCGTGCCGCAAATCAGCGCCATCGCCAACGTTGCCGCCGCACTGGAAGGCACTGGCGTGCCACTGATTGCCGACGGCGGTATCCGCTTCTCCGGTGACCTGTCCAAGGCCATCGTTGCCGGTGCTTCCTGCGTGATGATGGGTTCGATGTTCGCCGGTACCGAAGAGGCTCCGGGTGAAGTCGAGCTGTTCCAGGGCCGTTCTTACAAGGCCTACCGTGGCATGGGCTCGCTGGGTGCCATGGCACAGGCGCAAGGCTCGTCCGACCGTTACTTCCAGGACTCCTCGGCCGGCGCCGAGAAGCTGGTACCGGAAGGCATCGAAGGCCGTGTTCCTTACAAAGGCGCCCTGGCTGCGATCATCCACCAGCTGATGGGCGGCCTGCGTTCGTCCATGGGCTACACCGGCAGCGCAACCATCGAAGAGATGCGCACCAAGCCGGAATTCGTGCGCATCACCGGTGCAGGCATGGCCGAGTCCCACGTGCATGACGTGCAGATCACCAAAGAAGCCCCTAACTACCGCGTAGGCTGAGGCTTCCAGCAATATAAGCATGCGGGGCTGTCACGACAGCCCCGCGTCGTTTCCGATTTCCACTGACGAGATTGAGTCATGGCCCTCGACATTCACGCTCACCGCATCCTGATCCTCGATTTCGGTTCCCAGTACACCCAGCTGATCGCCCGCCGCGTGCGCGAAATCGGCGTGTACTGCGAACTGCACCCGTTCGACATGGACGATGAAGCGATCCGCGAATTCAACCCGCGCGGCATCATCCTCGCCGGCGGCCCCGAGTCGGTCCACGAAGCCAACAGCCCACGCGCTCCGCAGGCCGTGTTCGACCTGAACGTACCGGTGCTGGGCATCTGCTACGGCATGCAGACCATGGCCGAGCAGATGGGCGGCAAGGTAGAAGGTTCCGACCTGCGTGAATTCGGTTATGCCCGCGTAGACGTGGTCGGCAAGAGCCGCCTGCTCGACGGCATCGAAGACCACGTTGATGACGACGGCGTACTGGGCCTGGACGTGTGGATGAGCCACGGCGACAAGGTTACCCAGATGCCGGGCAACTTCCACGTGCTGGCCAGCACCCCAAGCTGCCCGATCGCCGGCATGTTCGACGATTCCCGTGGCTACTACGGCGTGCAGTTCCACCCGGAAGTGACCCACACCAAGCAAGGCGGTCGCATCCTGTCCCGCTTCGTGCAGGACATCTGCGGCTGTGAAGCCCTGTGGACGCCTTCCAACATCGTTGAAGACGCCATCGCCCAGGTGCGTGAGCAAGTCGGTTCGGCCAACGTCCTGCTGGGCCTGTCCGGCGGCGTCGACAGCTCGGTGGTTGCCGCGCTGCTGCACCGCGCCATCGGCGACCAGCTGACCTGCGTATTCGTCGACAACGGCCTGCTGCGCCTGCACGAAGGCGACCAGGTGATGGCCATGTTCAAAGAGAACATGGGCGTCAAAGTGATCCGCGCCGATGCTGAAAAGCAGTTCCTCGACAACCTGGAAGGCGAAGCCGACCCGGAGAAGAAGCGCAAGATCATCGGCCGCACCTTCATCGACATCTTCGATGCCGAAGCCAGCAAGCTGGAAAACATCCAGTTCCTCGCTCAGGGCACCATCTACCCGGACGTGATCGAGTCGGCTGGCGCCAAGAGCGGCAAGGCCCACGTGATCAAGTCGCACCACAACGTGGGCGGCCTGCCGGAAGAAATGAACCTCAAGCTGGTCGAGCCGCTGCGTGAGCTGTTCAAGGACGAAGTACGCAAGATCGGCCTGGAACTGGGCCTGCCGTACGACATGGTCTACCGCCACCCGTTCCCGGGCCCGGGCCTGGGCGTGCGCATCCTCGGTGAAGTGAAGAAGGAATACGCCGACATCCTGCGTCGTGCCGACCACATTTTCATTGAAGAACTGCGCAAGGCCGACTGGTACCACAAGACCAGCCAGGCCTTCGTGGTGTTCCAGCCGGTCAAGTCGGTCGGCGTCGTTGGTGACGGCCGTCGCTACGCCTGGGTCGTGGCCCTGCGTGCTGTCGAGACCGTGGACTTCATGACCGCGCGTTGGGCACACCTGCCGTACGAACTGCTGGAAACCGTCAGCGGCCGTATCATCAACGAAATCGACGGTATCTCCCGCGTTACCTACGACGTGTCGAGCAAGCCGCCGGCGACTATCGAGTGGGAATGATCCCGCGCCAATAGCCGGAAACACCCAAAAGCCCGCTTGAATGCGGGCTTTTGCATTTTTTGGCGCTACATCGAACCGAGCTGCAGGATCTCGTCTCCCGCTTCATCCTGCTCACCTGTCGGTTTCCAGCCCAGATGACGATAGAAGCCATATGAGCGTACGTTCGGGTCGCTGGAGCAAGCCAGGAAAGGGCGTTCGAACCCCAGCTCCCGCAGCTGATCGACAACCATCTGAAGCAAACGCTTGCCGGTTCCCTGGCCCTCGTATGCGGGTAGCAGGGCAAGTACGGTGACCTCGCCGCTGTCCTTGTCGGCGAAGCAGTAGCCGACTATCTCATCAGCATTGCAAGCCACGAACCCAGGGGAGCCCCCGTCGCGAATGCCGCTGCTCCAGGTGTCGACGGTGATGCCCAGGGCGCGCAGGTCCTCTTCCGTGAATGCGTTCTCCCTGGTCAAGGCCCGGATGGCTATACAGGTTACGGCGTCTTCAGGTACTGCAGGGCGAAAGGTAATGGCTGCCATGATGTCGGCCTTGCTGAATAAAAAACCATTGTGCGTGTACAGCGGTTTGCGAATCTGTAAACAAGCGTAAACACCAGGGACAGGGTGGCTTAGGCCATTGAAACAACACTTCACTTAATCTTTCCTATTTGCAGGTGTATCGTATTCGCCCTTCATCGCCAGCCGCTGCTGGCAGCTTGATTGCGCAGAACACGAGGTACCCGCACCGATGTCCTTCACCCGTCGACAAATGCTCAAGGGCCTCACCGGCCTGGTTGTGGTTGGCCTGGGCGCCGGTGGCGCGGCGCGTTACTGGCTGGGCAAGGTCGAGGACGACAATGCCGGGCATGATTACGAGCTGATCGCAGCGCCGCTGGATGTCGAGCTGGTGCCGGGCTTCAAGACCGAGGCCTGGGCTTTCGGCCCTTCGGCACCAGGCACCGAGCTTCGCGTGCGCCAGGGCACCTGGCTGCGGGTACGCTTCATCAACCACCTGCCGGTGGAAACCACCATTCACTGGCACGGCATTCGCCTGCCGCTGGAAATGGACGGCGTGCCCTACGTCTCGCAACTGCCGGTCAAGCCGGGCGAGTATTTTGACTACAAGTTCCGCGTACCGGATGCCGGCAGCTACTGGTATCACCCGCATGTCAGCAGCTCCGAAGAGCTGGGGCGCGGCCTGGTCGGCCCGCTGATCGTCGAGGAGCGTGAGCCGACCGGCTTCCAGCATGAGCGCACCCTGAGCCTGAAGAACTGGCACGTGGACGAGCAGGGCGCCTGGCTGCCCTTCAGCATCCCGCGTGAGGCCGCGCGCAACGGCACCGCCGGGCGCTTGATTACCATCAATGGCCAGCCCGACTCGGTGACCGAGCTGCCGGCCGGCCAAGTGGTGCGGGTGCGCCTGCTGAACCTGGACAACACCTGGACCTACCGCCTCAACCTCAAGGGCAACTGCGAGGCAAAAATCTATGCCCTCGACGGCAACCCGGTGACCCCGCGCCCATTGGAAGACGAGTACTGGCTCGGCCCGGGCATGCGTATCTGCCTGGCCATCCGTATTCCCGAGGCGGGTGAGGAGATTTCCCTTCGAGACGGTTTCGTGCGCCTGGGCACCCTGCGTTCGGTGGCCAGCAACGACGTGCCGGGTGACTGGCCGCCAGCGCTGCCGCCCAACCCGATCGCCGAGCCGGACCTGGAGAATGCCGAAAAGCTCAACTTCAATTTCGAATGGGCGGCCAACGTCACTGTCACCCCTGACCCGGACAAGCCATCGAGCATGTGGCAGATCAACGGCCAGGCCTGGGACATCACCGACAAGACCTGCGCCGACCGCCCCATCGCCACGCTGAAGAAGGGCAAGAGCTACATCTTCGAGCTGAAGAACATGACCCAGTACCAGCACCCGATCCACCTGCACGGCATGAGCTTCAAGGTGATCGCCTCCAACCGGCACGACATCAAGGAGCCGTGGTTCACCGATACCTACCTGCTGGGCAAGAACGAACGCGCCCAGGTAGCCCTGGTGGCGGATAACCCGGGCACCTGGATGTTCCACTGCCACGTCATCGACCACATGGAAACCGGCCTGATGGCCGCGATCGCGGTGGTCTGATGCGCCCGCAGATCATCGATCGCAGCCGCGATCAGGAATTCATGCGCCTGGCACTGGCCCTGGCTGCTGAAGGCGCAACCATGGGGGAAGTGCCGGTGGGGGCGGTGCTGGTGCAGCATGGTCAGGTGATCGGCCAGGGCTTCAACCGGCCGATCATCGACAGCGACCCCAGTGCGCATGCCGAGATGGTGGCCATCCGCGCAGCGGCGAAGTCTGCCAGTAATTACCGGCTGCCCGGCAGCACCCTTTACGTGACCCTGGAGCCGTGCAGCATGTGTGCGGGGCTGATCGTGCATTCGCGGGTGATGCGCGTGGTGTTTGGGGCGCTGGAGCCCAAGGCAGGGATTGTGCAGAGCCAGGGGCAGTTCTTCGGGCAAGGGTTCCTGAACCATCGGGTGATGGTGGAGGGCGGGGTGCTGGCTGAAGAGTGCGGGCAGATCCTCAGTGATTTCTTCAAGGCTCGCCGGGCCAAGGCTTAACCTGTACCGGCCTCTTCGCGGGCGCGCCCGCTCCCACAGGAATATCACTGCCCTTAAAACCTGTGGTGTACCTGTGGGAGCGGGCATGCCCGCGAAGAGGCCGGTGCAGGCTTACATCGGCGGCGACTGATCCGCCGGCTTGTCCTTGTTCACCCCAGGCACATGCAGGTTGCCCTCGGCCACCTGGCCCTCGAGCTGCGGCTGGGTCACCCAGGTGAGGATGTCGTAGTAGCGGCGGATGTTGGCCACGAAGTGCACCGGCTCGCCGCCACGCGCATAGCCGTATTTGGTCTGGCGATACCACTGCTTCTGCGACAGGCGCGGCAGCATTTTCTTCACGTCCAGCCACTTGTTCGGGTTGAGCTTCTCGCGCTTGGCCAGGGTACGGGCGTCTTCCAGGTGGCCGCTGCCGACGTTATAGGCCGCCAGTGCGAACCAGGTGCGGTCCGGCTCCTGAATGCTGTCGTCCAGCTCTTCCTTGATCTTCATGAAGTATTTGGCGCCGCCCTGGATGCTCTGTTTCGGGTCCAGGCGGTTGGATACGCCCATGGCCTGGGCAGTGCGCTGGGTCAGCATCATCAAGCCGCGCACGCCGGTCTTGGAGGTAACCTCCGGCTGCCACATCGATTCCTGATAGCCGATAGCGGCCAGCAGGCGCCAGTCCACCTGCTCGACCTTGGCGTAGCTCTTGAAGTGCTTCTCGTACTTGGGCAGGCGTTGCTGCAGGTGCTGGGCGAAGGTGTAGGCGCCCACATAGCCCAACACGTCGACATGGCCGTAATAACGGTCTTTCAGGCGCTGCAGGGTGCCATTCTTCTGCGCCTTGTCGAGAAATTCGTTGATCTCGTTGAGCAGGCTGTTGTCTTCGCCCGCAGTCACTGCCCAGCGCTGGTCACGGGTATCGCCCAGGTCGAAGGCAACCCGCACGTTGGGGAAGTACACCTGGTTCATTGCCAGCTCGTTGGAGTCGACCAGGGTCAGGTCGATCTGCCCTTCGTCGACCATGCGCAACAGGTCGACCACCTCGACAGCGTCGGACTCTTCGTATTGCAGGCCCGGGTACTGCTTCTTCAGCTCGGCCAGCTGGTCGGCATGGCTGCTGCCCTTGAGTACCATGATCTTCTTGCCGACCAGACCCTTGGCGTCTGTGGGGCGCGGGCGGCCGTTGCGGTAGATGACCTGCGGGGTCACCTCCAGGTACGGGTGAGAGTATCTGACCTGGGCCTTGCGCCGCTCGCTGCTGACCAGGCCGGCAGCGGCCAGCACCGGGCCGGAGGGCTTGCCGAGGGCGTCGTACAGCTCGTCGAGGTTGTCGGCGGTCTCGATTTGCAGCTTTACGCCGAGATCTTCGGCGAAATGCTGGACCAGCTCGTATTCGAAGCCGGTTTCGCCGTTGCGGTCCTGGAAGTAGGTGGCCGGGCTGTTGCGGGTGATGACGCGCAGCACGCCATCCTCCTTCACGCGCTCGAGGGTGCTGGGTTTTTCAACGCAGGCACCGAGCAGCAGAAAGAGTCCGGTTGCGAGAAGCCATTTGGCGCAACGCTGGCGCAAAGCAGTGTGGGCGAACATAGGTTGCAGTATACGCAAAGGACCGGCCCAACCATATCTCGACAACTGTTAGCTTGTCTGGTAGCACTTTATGTGCTGCACCGGCCTCATCGCCGGCAAGCCAGCTCCCACAGGTACAACACCGACCTTGAAACCTGTGGTGCACCTGTGGGAGCTGGCTTGCCGGCGATGAGGCCGGTGCAGGCAATACAGGGCAAATTTTCTGACCCGAAAGTCCGGTTCCACCGCCCGGCAGCCGTGGCGTAGAGCGGGTGCCGAAAGCCATCGAATTAGGCTAGAATGCACGGCCTCTAAGCACACCCCTTCCTGAGGCTGTCCCGACGATGTTGATCCTGCGCGGCGCTCCTGCCCTTTCTGCCTTTCGCCACGGTAAATTACTCGAGCAACTGAGCCAGAAAGTCCCCGCTGTTACTGGTTTGTATGCCGAATTTGCCCACTTCGCCGATGTTGACGGCGAGCTGACCGCCGACCAGCAGCAGGTGCTGGGCCGTCTGCTCAAGTACGGCCCGAGCGTGCCGGTACAGGAGCCGACCGGCCGCCTGTTCCTGGTCGTACCGCGCCTGGGCACCATTTCGCCTTGGGCCAGCAAGGCCAGCGACATCGCCCACAACTGCGGCCTGCAGTCGATCCAGCGCCTGGAGCGCGGCATCGCCTACTACGTCGCCGGCACCCTGAGCGATGCTGACGCTGCCTTGATCGCCGCCGAGCTGCACGACCGCATGACCCAGCGCGTGCTGGCTCAGCTGGAGCAGGCGGCCGACATGTTCAGCCACGCCCAGCCCAAGCCGATGACCTCGGTCGACATCCTGGCCGGTGGCCGCGACGCCCTGGCCAAGGCCAACATCGACCTGGGCCTGGCCTTGGCCGAAGACGAGATCGATTACCTGGTCAACGCCTTCCAGGGCCTCAAGCGCAACCCGAACGACATCGAACTGATGATGTTCGCCCAGGCCAACTCCGAGCACTGCCGCCACAAGATCTTCAACGCCAGTTGGGACATTGACGGCCAGGCTCAGGAAAAGAGCCTGTTCGGCATGATCAAGAACACCTACCAGATGCACAACGAAGGCGTGCTGTCCGCCTACAAGGACAACGCCTCGGTCATCGTCGGTAACGTGGCCGGCCGCTTCTTCCCGAACCCTGAAACCCGCCAGTACGGCGCGGTGCAGGAGCCGGTGCACATCCTGATGAAGGTGGAAACCCACAACCACCCGACCGCCATCGCCCCGTTCTCTGGCGCCTCCACCGGCTCCGGCGGCGAAATCCGCGACGAAGGTGCTACCGGCCGTGGCGCCAAGCCCAAGGCTGGCCTCACCGGCTTCACCGTATCCAACCTGCGCATCCCAGGCTTCGAGCAGCCATGGGAGCAGGCTTACGGCAAGCCTGAGCGCATCGTCGACGCCCTCGACATCATGATCGAAGGCCCTCTGGGTGGCGCGGCGTTCAACAACGAATTCGGTCGCCCGGCCCTGACCGGTTACTTCCGTACCTTCGAGCAGGCCATCAACACCCCGCACGGCGAAGAAGTGCGCGGTTACCACAAGCCGATCATGCTGGCCGGTGGTATGGGCAACATCCGTGAAGACCACGTGCAGAAGGGCGAGATCACCGTCGGCGCCAAGCTGATCGTGCTCGGTGGCCCGGCCATGCTGATCGGCCTGGGCGGCGGCGCCGCTTCGTCGGTGGCGACCGGTGCCAGCTCGGCAGACCTGGATTTCGCCTCGGTGCAGCGCGAAAACCCTGAAATGGAGCGCCGTTGCCAGGAGGTCATCGACCGCTGCTGGCAGCTGGGCGACGCCAACCCGATCGCCTTCATCCACGACGTTGGCGCCGGCGGTATCTCCAACGCCTTCCCTGAGCTGGTCAACGACGGTGGCCGTGGTGGCCGCTTCGAACTGCGTAACGTGCCCAACGACGAGCCGGGCATGGCCCCGCACGAAATCTGGAGCAACGAATCGCAAGAGCGTTACGTACTGGCCGTCAGTGCCGTTGACTTCGACCGCTTCCAGGCCATCTGTGAGCGCGAGCGCTGCCCGTTTGCCGTAGTCGGTGAAGCGACTGAAGAGCAACACCTGACCGTCAGCGACAGCCACTTCGGCAACACCCCGGTGGACATGCCGCTGGACGTGCTGCTGGGCAAGCCGCCACGCATGCACCGTTCGGTTACCCGCGAAGCCGAGCTGGGCGATGACTTCGACCCGAGCAAGCTGGACCTGGACAACGCCGTCCAGCGCGTTCTTAGCCACCCGGCCGTGGCCAGCAAGAGCTTCCTGATCACCATCGGCGACCGCACCATCACCGGCCTGGTTGCCCGCGACCAGATGGTCGGCCCGTGGCAGGTACCGGTAGCTGACTGCGCCGTCACCGCCACCAGCTTCGACGTGTACACCGGTGAAGCCATGGCCATGGGTGAGCGTACCCCGTTGGCACTGCTGGATGCCCCGGCGTCCGGCCGCATGGCCATCGGCGAAACCCTGACCAACCTGGCTGCCTCGCGCATCGAGAAGCTGTCCGACATAAAACTGTCGGCCAACTGGATGTCCGCTGCTGGTCACCCGGGTGAAGACGCCCGCCTGTACGACACCGTCAAGGCTGTCGGCATGGAGCTGTGCCCGGAGCTGGGCATTACCATTCCGGTCGGCAAAGACTCGATGTCGATGAAGACCAAGTGGAGCGATGAAGGCGTCGAGAAGAGCGTTACCTCGCCAATGTCGCTGATCATCACCGGCTTCGCCCCGGTCACCGACATCCGCAAAACCCTGACCCCGCAACTGCGCATGGACAAGGGCGAGACCGACCTGATCCTGATCGACCTGGGCCGTGGCAAGAACCGCATGGGCGCCTCGATCCTGGCCCAGACCTACGGCAAGATCGCTGCCCAGGCGCCGGACGTCGACGACGCCGAAGACCTCAAGGCCTTCTTCGCCGTGATCCAGGGCCTGAACGCCGACGGCCACCTGCTGGCCTACCACGACCGTTCCGACGGCGGCCTGGTCACCACCGTGCTGGAAATGGCCTTCGCCGGCCACTGCGGCCTCGACCTGCACCTCGACCCGCTGACCGACAGCAAGGGCGACGTGCCGGCCATCCTCTTCAACGAAGAGTTGGGCGCAGTCATCCAGGTTCGCCAGGATGCCACTCCGGACGTACTGGCACAGTTCAGCGCTGCTGGTCTGGGCGAAGGTTGCGTCGCGGTGATCGGCAAGCCGGTCAACAACGGTGAAGTGTCCATCAGCCTGAACGGCGAAGTGCTGTTCGACGACGACCGCCGCATGCTGCAGCGCCAGTGGGCCGAAACCAGCTACCAGATCCAGCGCCTGCGCGACAACGCCGACTGCGCGGACCAGGAATTCGACCTGCTGCTCGAGGAAGACAACCCGGGCCTGTCGGTGAAGCTGGGCTTCGACGTCAACGACGACATCGCCGCACCGTACATCAAGAAGGGCGTGCGCCCGCAAGTGGCCATCCTGCGCGAGCAGGGTGTCAACGGCCAGGTTGAAATGGCTGCTGCCTTCGACCGCGCCGGCTTTGCCGCCATCGACGTGCACATGAGCGACATCCTCGCTGGCCGTGTCGACTTCGAAGCCTTCAAGGGCCTGGTCGCCTGCGGTGGTTTCTCGTACGGTGACGTACTGGGTGCCGGCGAAGGCTGGGCCAAGTCGGCGTTGTTCAACGCCCGTGCCCGTGACGCCTTCCAGGCCTTCTTCGAGCGTACCGACAGCTTCGCCCTGGGCGTGTGCAACGGTTGCCAGATGATGTCCAACCTGCACGAGCTGATCCCGGGCACCGAGTACTGGCCGCACTTCGTGCGTAACCGCTCGGAGCAGTTCGAAGCCCGTGTGGCCATGGTCGAGGTGCAGAAGTCCAACTCGATCTTCCTGCAGGGCATGGCCGGTTCGCGCATGCCGATCGCCATCGCCCACGGCGAAGGCCACGCCGAGTTCGCCAACGAAGCGGCACTGCTGGAAGCCGACGTGTCCGGTTGCGTGGCCCTGCGCTACGTCGACAACCACGGCAAGGTCACCGAAGCCTACCCGGCCAACCCGAACGGCTCGCCGCGTGGTATCACCGGCCTTACCAGCCGCGACGGCCGCGTGACCATCATGATGCCGCACCCGGAGCGTATGTTCCGCGCCGTGCAGAACTCCTGGCGCCCGGACGAGTGGCAGGAAGATGCCGCGCTGATGCGTATGTTCCGCAACGCACGGGTGTGGGTGAACTAAGGCGTGTACAAGCTCGCCTTCTTCGTCCCCGCCAGCCATGTCGAAGTGGTCAAGGCCGCCGTATTCGCCGCCGGTGGCGGGCGCATCGGTGACTATGACCACTGCGCCTGGCAAACCCTCGGCCAGGGCCAGTTCCGCCCGTTGGACGGCAGCCAGCCGTTCCTCGGGCAAGCCGGCCAGGTCGAGGTGGTGGAAGAGTGGAAGGTGGAGCTGGTGGTGGCGGACGACCTGATTGCCCAGGTCGTCGCTGCGCTCAAGCAGAGCCACCCGTACGAGACGCCAGCCTATGAAGTCTGGCGGCTCGCCGAGTTCTAGACCGCATCAAGGCCATTCGCGGGCTTGCCCGCGAAGAGGCCCTACAATCCAGCCACAATGTCCTTGCCAGGCTCCGGCCGCTTCAACCAGGCACAAGCCAGCAACCCCACCTCGAACAGTACCCACATCGGCACCGCCAGCATCGTCTGCGAAAACACATCCGGCGGCGTCAATATCATCCCCACCACAAAGCACCCGACGATCACGTAGGGCCTGCTGCGCCGCAACGTGGCCACATCGGCCAACCCCACCCAGACCACGATGAACGTCGCCACCGGGATCTCGAACGCCAGCCCGAACGCCAGAAAAAGCGCCAGGATAAAGTCCAGGTACTGGCTGATGTCGGTCATCATCGCCACGCCGTCCGGCGTCACGCTGGCAAAAAAGCCGAACATCATCGGGAACACCAGGAAGAACGCGAAGGCCATGCCGGCATAAAACAGCACGATGCTCGACACCAGCAGCGGCAGGGCAATGCGCCGTTCACGGTGGTACAGCCCCGGCGCCAGAAAGCCCCAGGCCTGGTGCAGCAGCAGCGGCATGGCCACGAACAGCGCACACATCGCGGTCAGCTTGAACGGTGTCAGAAACGGCGAGGTGACGCTGGTCGCGATCATGCTTGCGCCTTCTGGCAAAAAGCGCCGCAGCGGTTCGGAAATGAGCGTGTACAGCGTTTGCGCAAAGGGGAACAGGCCGGCGAACACCAGCGCCACCAACGCCAGGCAACGCACCAGGCGTTTGCGCAGGTCGCGCAGGTGTTCGGTCAACGGCATGCTGGCCGCCGGGTCCATGGCAATACTCATGAGGCGTTTTCCTTGGGCAGGGCGACCGTGGCTGCATCATTGGCCGGCTCCGCGTTCAGGCTTATGCCTTGGCGGATCTCCTGCTCCAGGCGCTGTAATGGGGCGCTGTCGAGGTTCGGCATGTCGATTTCGCGTTCTACCTGCGTGCGTAAGGCGTGCATGGCCCGGCGCGCCTGACCCAGTCCGCGCCCCAGGGTACGCGCCGCCACTGGCAGGCGTTCCGGGCCCAGCACCAGCAACGCGACGATGCCGACCAACAGCAACTCGCTGAAGCCTACCTCGAACATCAGGCCTGACGATCCGCTTGAGGCTGCTGAGTGGCCTGGCCGTTCAGCGGCGCCTGCTGCTGTACCTGTGCCTGGCCAGCGGCATTGACATCGTTGTCACCGCCCATGGATTTGCGAAAACCCTGGATCGCCTCACCCACATCGCTGCCCAGGCCCTTGAGGCGCTTGGTGCCAAACAGCAGGAATACGATCAGCAGTACGATCACCAGTTGCCAGATTCCAATGCCACCCATTGCGACCACTCCTGTAAGGTCATGAAAAGGAAGGCTAATCCTGCCTCGTGTAGATGACGTACACATGACGGATGGGCATTGCCATCTACCTGCAACACGCCGCGTGTTGACTGGCGTCTTTATTCTGCGAGCGAGGCACGCACGGATGGGTGGCAGGCAACAGCAGGGGGCGGCCCTGTTGATGGTGATGGTGGTGCTGGCAATGTTGGCGGCGGGCATGGCCTGGCTGGTGGAAGACGGCCGGCGCCAAGTGGATGAGGTGCGCCTGCTGCGCCAGCGGGTGCAAGCGCGGGCCATGGAGCAGGCCGGCCTGGCCTACGCCGAGCAAGCCCTGCGCGACCCCGCCTGGCGGCTTAGCCCGTTGTTCTGGCAGGCCCTGCGTGGGCAGCCGTTGAACTATGACTTTGGCGCCGGCCAGGCGCAGTTGCGGGTGCGCGATCAGCACACCTGTTTTAACGTCAATGCGTTGTTAGGTGCTGATGGCGAGCGAGCCGAGCGTCAGTTGCGCTATTTGCTAGGCGACGACATGGCGGCAGAGCGACTGGTCGATGCGCTGGCCGACTGGCTCGACGCCGACAGCGATACTCGCCTGCAAGGCGCCGAAAGCGCCCAGTACCTGCGTCAGCAGCCGGCTCGGTTGGCGGCCAACCAGCCGATGCTCGACACCAGCGAACTGAACCTGCTGCTGGAGCCGGACGCCAGCCGGCAGGCCCGCTACCCGATGCTATGTGCCTTGCCGCAGGTAACCGGCTGGCGGCTGAACGCCAATGCGCTTGGGCTGGAGCATTTGCCGCTGCTGGAGGCGTTGTACGAAGGGCGCTATTCGCGCTCGTTGCTCAGCCGCATCATCAGCGGGCGGCCGGCGTCGGGGTATGTGGATGCAGGTGCCTTGCGTCAGGCGTTGGGAGCGGTGGATGACGAAACGTTCGAACGGCTGAGCGAAGGGTTGTTGCTGAACAGCGGGTATTTCCTGTTGCAGTTGTCGTTCGAGGAAGAAGGGCGGGTGATACGCAGCGAGTTCCAGGTGGAGGCGTTGGGGGTGGTGCAATGGCATGCCCGGGTGCCAGCGCAGCAAGTGCGGGTGCGTAGCCGGGAGCCGATGGCCTGGTAAGGATTGAAATTGCCGGGGCTGCTTTGCAGCCCAATCGCCGGCAAGCCAGCTCCCACAGGAGTACCACAGCATTCAGAGGCTGCGGTTTCCCTGTGGGAGATCACCCAGCCCTTCCGGGCTGCGCTGTCGCGCAGCAAACTTGAGATGTACGGCTTCAGATCTGCGCAGCGCTGACATTTTGAAAAAGAAAAGGCGGCTGGCCCGATAGGGCCAGCCGCCTTTTGCTTTGTTAGGGTTTGTGCGCGCGGGACAGAGATCGTAGCCAGCACTGGTGTGTGTCCGCACACCCGCGTGGGAGAGTGATCCGCACGGTATCGGCGTGAAGTCCCTGTAGGCATCAGCTAAATCAGCTGTGACCACGTATGAGAGAGTGAACACTTTCGCCACCGTGTGCCCCGCGCGCCCCTTATCCTGCGAGGATTCATCAT